>CAZJQI010000004.1:0-108932 GCA_964548275.1 uncultured Gemmatimonadales bacterium | reverse complement strand
TAATGTGACCGTGGACACAAGCAGCATTTTAACATTTACGATCACCAATGAAGGCGATGCGGACCTGGTGGTAAGCGGCATAAACAGTGGCAATGAAAATTTCAGCGTCAGCCCGGATTCGGCCACTATCCTGCCCGGTCAGAACCAGGTGGTTACAGTAACTTTCAGCCCGAATCCGAGTTATCAACTATACATCTTGGATGGAGTTGAGTCGGGATTTTACGATATCCGTCGGGGCTGGGGAGTGGATCAGACAAGTTCCACACCCAACTGGCCTTCGATTTCAGTTGGAAGCCATAATGCCATGATCACGATAACCAGTAACGACACAGACGAGGAAACACTCATTGTCCTGGCAAGCGGTAAGGGTATTGAACCTTCGGACCCGAAAATAGTTATAATATTGGACCCTTCTGATGAGATGAGTGACACTGAGATTGAAAATGTCGATATTGGTAATGTGATAGTTGGCAGCAGCGTAATATATACTTTCAATATTGCCAATCTTGGAAACCAAGATCTTTTTGTAACCAGTATCAGCGTTGATAATCCAGCGTTTTCTGTTGCTCCAAATTCTGCCAATATTGCACCTGAGGAAACCCAGGAGGTTGAAGTGACTTTCAGCCCGAGCTTGGCCGGTACTCAGAGCACTACGTTAACGGTCATGAGCAACAACCCGGACGAGGGGACTCTTACTTTTAATATAATCGGCATTTGTATTGAGCCTCCGGCTCTTGAGATAACCCTGTCGGCAACCTCAATTGATTTTGGTGATGTAACAGTTGGAACAAGTGCAACAGGAACTTTATACATTACCAACAAAGGCGATGCGGTTCTCGTTATAGCCGGCATCAGCATCGATAATGACATGTTCTCTGTCAGTCCTGAATCGGCCACCCTGATTGCAGGTACGATCCTGAGGGTAGAAATAAGATTCAACCCGGAATTAGCCGGAATACAAAAGGCAAATTTAACAATCACGAGTAACGATAGTGATAAAGCAACGCTTGCAGTGAGTGTCAGCGGCAATGGAATTGAGCAATCAGTACCTGTAATAAAATTATCGACTAGTTCCGTGGATCTCGATAGTGTCATGATCGGCAGCACTGGAAGCGGTATTTTCAAAATCACCAATGACGGCAATGCAGACCTGGTTATAACCGACATCAGCAGTGACAACGGATCGTTCTTTGTCAGCCTGAACTCGGCTACGATCAATCCCGGCCAAACAGAAATAGTGACAGTAACGTTTAAGCCGAGTGAGTCCGGTGATCATAATGCTGAGATTGTAATTGTCAGTAACGATCCCGACAACGTGGAACTTGTTGTAAGAGTCAGCTGCTCGGCGGTGGTTGTGGGTCATGGTTCTTTCGCTCTCAGCCAGAACTCTCCTAACCCCTTCAATCCATCGACAACCATTAGTTACAGTGTACCTGACGGCGTTACTAAAAAAATCACTCTTAAAATCTTCGATCTCCGCGGCCGTGTGTTGCGAGTCCTCGTGAATAGAGTGGGCCAACCCGGCAGCTACAGCGTGGTATGGGATGGTACGGATAAATCGGGACGCGCTCTTCCCAGCGGCGTATACCTTTACCGGTTTGAGGCTGGAGATTTTGTTCAGATACGTAAGATGGTGATGGTAAAATAAATATCTCTATTATTAAGTAATTCGTGGTTTTCAAAGATAAATGCCATTTCAACAATCAATTATTCCAACAGCCTTTCAAAAGGCAGTTTATAACAGTAGAGGTGCTAACGTGCTTGTGCATACTGATCATTTGGTGCCTGGAATGATACTTGATAAGGATATCGAGTTGAGAGCCGGCAGCTTCCTGATAACCCGTCGTGAACTCGGCGACGGATGTCTGACAGAGAAGGCGATCAAGTCAATCCGGAACTTTTCCCCGCAGATAGCGCCGGTAAGCAGCAAAGTGTTTATAATGGATGACGAGTTTGCCATAAACTATATTAAAAATGTAGTAAAAGAGGACCTTAACCGCATTGCTGAAGGTGTGATATCAGGCAAGGAGTACACTAATTTTCTCGCTGATGGAGAACTTCAGGCAAAGGTTATGCGGGTGATGGAGATACTGTTTTCCAACCCGGATATTGTCCGTTGCATGTACGATGCCAAGTATAACACTGGTGAACAGGCTAAACCCCTGGATCTTATCCTCGAACACAGTGTCAGGACAGCGTTGCTTTCGGTGGCACTTGGCCTTCGTCTTCGCTGGACGTTGCTCTCCCTGGTGAGTCTCGGCACTGCCGCCCTGCTGCATGATTTAGGCATTCTTAAGACTTCCCCTTACCCAGAGCTTGAATCTCTGGACGATTTCTCCACTGATAGTCTCGCCGAGTTTATTGAACAGCATCAGGAATGCGGTGCGAGCTTGTTTCAAGATGCAGAGTTGAACATGAATCCTTACCAACACAGGGAAGTTTTGCATATCATCGCCAACCATCATAACCCTGATCCTGAGGATCTTAAACACAGAAATACTCTCCTTCTGCATTTTACTGACCTTGTGGATGAAATGGTTTCCCGCATGCCGTACCGCTTGCGCTATAATTTTTCTCCAGCCCAGCTCGAAATCCTTGGCAAACTCTACAAGCGGCGTTGCGGCTTAGTACATGTCCTTTTAGGCCTGACCAGGCTGTACAAACGCAAGGGAGGTTCCGCCTGGGAAATGGTTTGTAACCTAGCTGGCCTTTTTAACATGCAAAAACTGCTCGGAGGCGATTTTGATGTAAAACTGCAAGAGATTATCGACTGTTGTCCGTTCGATTCGGCAAAGGTAAATCCACCGTTAGAAAGTAATTCCCTGCCGCACACCATTTATTGCAGTAAGAGCATCGATGATGGATTTTCCTGTGAGGACTTGCTTTATGTAAAGGTTAAGATACAGGATGATAAAAGAGAGATAAAAGAATACCTCAAGTGCGGCGCCCTGAGCCCCCGTTTGCAGAAACTGATTGAGGAGGGAGAAGGCTGAGGCTCCTAGATTTAACCATTCGCCCAAGTTCGCCCAAAAATCGGATTCGGGCAAATCAACCATGCCAGTCGACTGTCTGTTGACCCACTCTTATCCACAACCCCGTAAATAAGATATAGACTGTCAGCGGAAGTGATAGTTTTTGACCCAAAAATTAATCACGCCCGATTTTCTCGCCTAATTGGAAACTACGGCCTGAAATTTCAATCTCGCCAGCGACACGGTTTTTGATAAAGGTGAGTCTTGTCGTGCCGAGAGTGACTGTTACATCATCATCCGTAACACTTGCCGTTGCCTGTGGAACAGAACTTACCGTGCTCTCAGTGGCGGTCAGTACGTGCAGAAAGAAATCCTCCAGAGAGGGTTCGGGAGGTGAGACCTCCAGGCGGCACTCTGGCAGCGGGCCGAAAACTCTCACAGGGGGATAGCTCCTACCACCGTAGCTGTAAAGAACATCTCCAGAAAACAGCTTGGTACAGGCATTGCGCGGCAGAACAGTCTGGACGAACAGCCTGCCGCAACCATTGGTCACCACCAGGTTCGGTGCTTCACCCTCCGGCTGTTTCATAATCTGGAGCAACCACTTCTTCTCGAACTCCGCCCTTTTGCTCCTCACCCGATCGAATACCACAAAGGTGCCGGGCCTGATATAAACAATCTGCCGGGTGAAATAATCGAGCTTTTTTGCTGAATAAGCCCTCGAACAATCGCCTGCCACATACAAATAGTCTCCCCGGTCCTCGAAAGCAACCATGTCCGTTATGTCGTACAGATCGCGTCCGGCCTGCCAGGCTGCCGCATCCTCGACTGAGCCATTGTGGTGCGGCCAATTGTGGTGCTGCCCGCCGTCATTGCCTGTGACATCGCCCTTTCTGATATCCGGCCAGGTCTCCTCTGGGTCATACACTGTTACCGTGTTGTGGGCGATTGTGCGAACGAGGTAGTTGACTTCGTGGGGCGAGTTCCAGGTATCGTACTGGCCGCCGTCGCCGGCCAACTCGTTGTACTTGTAGATCAGAAAATGGCCGTTGTCCAGGTGCTGGTGGGCGGTGAAACGGTCGCCGCATTTGAAAAAGAAATAGGTAGCATCCTCATCCCACGAGCTGCGCGCATAGACATAACCGGGGCCAGGACTGAAATGCGATAGCCTGAAATTTTTCAGGTCGCCTTTCTTCACACTGGGATCGCGCCAGAGGAAATCCTTGTAGGCATTGACCACCATGCAGGATTTCGGTGTGGTCTCGTTGAAGGCGTGAACCACCTGGTGATCCGGGTCGTCGCAGAAACGGTTGACCAGGATGCGCCTGGCCGAGAGTGTCTTGTCGCGGTCGTTACCGGGAATCTTCCCGCAGCCGTCACCCATGTGAATCTGCCGTCGCGAATTGTGCTCGCCTATACCCGGGAAAGCCTCGAACATGCCAGCGATTGCACGCCGGCCAAGGAACTCGGGTGACATGCCGAAATAATCCACCCCCTCGCAGCGCAGTGCAACATCGCAGAAAAACATCCATTCATAGGTCCAGTAGTTGACATAGTAGCCTTCCGCCCAGCCGCCCCCATTCCCGGCTAATTTGAATGAGGGGACCACGCGCTCACGGTACTCTTTTTCCATCGCGGCCAGAATCTCAGGGGCGCGCTCGTTATCGTAATAGCATGCATACGCCGCCATGCCGATCCCCCAGTGCTTGTAGCTGTACCAGCCGTTGTGAAACGGGGAGGTCTCCGAGCGCACATTGGCATCCACAGTGGCGTTCATATACCGGTGGAATTTCTCCTGTTCATCGCAAGTCCAGAGGGGATAGCAAAGGTCATAGACAATCGCGCAGCGGGCCAAATCATCCCCGAAACGGACATGGCCTACCCGGATGGGGCCGTTGACATATTGCATGGCCATCTGCACGGCTTTCCTCCCCGTGTCCTCGTTCCCTTCGATCACGTACATCAGGGACATCCCGATCATCCGTTCGTGGTCGCCGCCTTCTCTCTGGGTGACCACCTCCACGACCCTGATCCAGTCTTCCTGACGCTGCCGGGCAAGCTCCTTCAACTCCTCGCGTGTCCCCAGCAGACGGGGATGCTCCCTGCTGACCGGATGCCTGGCGTAAAGGTTCTCGGGCGGGCAAAGCCAGACGAGTGAACACAGGAAAGCTGTCAACAGCGAGGCCAGCTTGTTAATCGAACCGGTCATTTTGCAGTCACCTCGTGTCTGAGTAAAGCGTCTGCCAGCGGGTTGAAAAATCTGAATTATTCCTCCACAATCCTGTCTGCGAACGGATTGCTCTGCCCGTCAATCTCGATTCTCCCGCCGACCGTGGCGGTTGTAAAAGAGAGCTTGACATTAGCCAGAGTGACTGTCACCTCGCTGTCACCGACCCTTGCAGAGGCCTGAGGCACGTTTTCCGTGGTGGCTTGGGTTGCGGTGAGCACGTGGAGGAAACAATCCACCTGGGAGAGCGCAGAGGGCGAAACTTCGATTCGGCATTCCGGAGCCGGGCCGCGAATCTGCTCAGGCGGGTAGCTGTTTCCACCATAACTGTAGAGATCATCCCCTCTATTAAGCTTCACCCTGGGTTTTTCAGGCAGCACAGTCTGGATGAACAGCCTGCCGCCGCTTTCATTGGTAACTACCAGGTTTGGCGCCTTGCCTGTGGCTGGTTTCGCAGCCTGGAGCAGCCAGGTCTTTTTAAAACTCGGGTCAGTGGATTTCACCCTGTCGAAAATCAAGAAAGTGCCTGGGCGGATATATACGATCTGCCGGGTGAAATATTCGAGCTTTTTTGACGAATATGACCTCGTGCAATCCCCGGCAACGTAGAGGTAGCCACCCCGGTCCTCGAAAGCCGTGATATCCGCGATGTCATAAAGCTGGTGTTCCCTGTGCCACTGGTCAGCATCCACCACAGCGCCGTTGTGGTGCGGCCAGTCGTGCATCTGGCCGCCGTCGTTTCCGATAGGCTCCTTGTAAGCACGGATATTGCTCCAGGTCTCCCCCGGGTCGTAAACCAGTATCGAGTTGTGAGCAATGGTACGCAACAGGTAGTTGATATCGTGCTTGCCGCCGAAATAGTAGTACTGTCCGCCGTCGCCTGCAAGCTCATTGTACTTGCTGATCAGGAAATGCCCGTTGTCAAGATGCTGGTGGGCAGTGAAGCGGTCGCCGCACTTGAAAAAGAAGTGGGTCGCGTCATCATCCCAGGAGCTTCTGGCAAAAACGTAGCCTGCTGCAGGGCTGAGATGCGAGAGCTTGAAATTTTTCAACTCGCCTTTCGGTACTGTCGTGTCCCGCCAGAGGAAGTCTTTGTATGCGTTGCCCGGGGTGCTCGATACCGGCGTGGTCTCGTTGAAAGCGTGCACCGCCTGGTGGGCCGGGTCGTCCCGGTAGAAATTCACCAGGATACGCCGGGCTGAGAGGGCTTTGTCCCGTTCGCGTCGCAGTTTCTGGCCCCCGCTGTCTCCCATCGGGATGGGCCGCCGCGAATTGCGCTCGCTCATCCAGGGATAAGCTTCGAACATGCCCGCCACTGCGCGTTTCTTGTAGAAACCTGGTGCGGCGGCATAATAGTCCTTGCCCTCGACCAGGCGAGCCACCTCGCAGAAAAAAAGCCATTCATAGCACCAGTAGTTGATATAATAGCCTTCTGCAAAACCACCTCCGTTTCCGGAAAGCTCCAGCGCAGGAGCTGCGCGCTCGCGGTAGTCGCGCTCGGTCTCGGCCAGAAACTCAGGGGCGCGGCCATTCTCGTACCAGGTGGCGTAGCAGGCCAGGCCGATTCCCCAATGCTTGTAGCCGTACCACCCGTTGTGGAACACATGTGCCTCACTGTTGACATTGGCATCCACGGTCCGGTTCATGTAGTCGTGGAACTTGAGACGCTCCTCCTGGGTCCAGCAGGGCCAGCAGAGGTCGTATACTATCGCGCAGCGGGCCAGGTCGTGGCCGAAAGTTGCATGCCCCACCCGGATCGGAGCATTGACATATTTCATCGCCCGTTCGACCGCCTGCCTGCCGATTTCCCGGTCATCCTCGATCACGCAGACCAGGGCCATTGAGACCATTTTCATGTGGTCGTCCATTACGCTTTCATTGCCCGGCTGGTGTTCACGCGCTGCCTGTACCGTGCGCTCCCAAGCCTCGGGGCGCTTTTTTGCCAGTTTCTGCAGCCTTTCTTTCGAACCCAGCAGGCGCGGGTGCTCGCGGCTGATCGGACGCTCTTCGGAAACTTTTTCAACTCCAGCGGGCCCACCACAACCGAAAGTCAGCAGCGCGGCCAGCAACATACCATTCAGTAGAAGACGAGGATTAAACATGGTCAGGCAGCTCCTTTGCACTTAGGGTGAAAAGGTTGAAGATAATTATCTCTTTAGCCAGCTTGCATTAAATTGAGTAAAGTTCGGGCTAAATTCAAGTCGATTTTCGAACCTCACCTTAAACCCGGATTATTCATAAATTAGCTAAGATGCTATGTTTCCCCGGGGCGTGGGGGTGGCGGGCGCATGAAATGCGCTCCGTTGCGCTTGCGCAACGCTCTGTGCGACTATTGTCGCACAGCCGCCGCCCCCTCCCTCGGTGGCTGATAAAAATGTGAAAATAAGTGATTAGCACTATCAAGGTCTGGGTTTCACGAATAATCCGCGCTAAAGATAATACTGTAAACTCACCGCAATAAATCCCGCTCCAGTTGCATAGGGGTTCAAAGTCGTCCTTCATTTACAGTTATCCGCCAAGCTCACGGATCACTTCGTTCACCGTGGCCCGCGCCTGGCCCACCCAGGGAATCTGATCGCAGGATTCCAGCACGGTTGCCTGCGTAACCGCCTGGTTCAGCCTGCCCAGCAGATCATTCCGGCCGGCTTTTTCGCACATCTGTTGTGCAATACGCAGCGCCTCACAGTCCTGAACCCCCTGGCGGAACATCTCCCAGCGCATCCCGTCCAGCGGGCCGTCCTCGCCCGGGTAAACAAAGTACATATCTCCTGAATGCCATTTGTAGTTCGGCTGGTTCCACACATCCGCCGGGAAGGCGCTTACCGCCCAGCGCAGGTATCCGCTGAGGTTCCACTTCAAGGCCAGCCAGGGCAGCAGGCGCGACTCTCTGAGCTGCGAGAAAAGGAAGACATTGGGGTAATGGGGTGTGCAGGCAGTGTAGAAACTGATATAGCGTCCCTCAGAACGCATTTTCTCGATTAACCACTTGTGGGCTGCCAATCCTTCCTCGGTGTCCAATTCACCATAATGGAGTATAACCTCGTCAGACCACTTGCGCTCATCTCCCGGGTATCCGCCCGCAATGGAAACCTTGAAATCCGGCGCAGTGGCAATGAGGAAATCGTAGATCACACGCATCTCTTTCTCCGGCTTTTCGTCAAAGGCGAGAAAGGCTTTCTCGAACCAGCCTTTCTTTTTCAGGTGTTTGCGAAAGACCGGTAGAAAAGCGGCCCAGACCTCTCGCCAGACAGGATCGCCCAGGGTGAGATCCAGGGTGCGGTAGGTTCCGCTTCGAGTATCCATGTAGCGGATATCGGCGTTGATATTGATCCAGGGGCCCTCGACCATGGAGAAACAGTCGATTTTCTCGGTCATTCCCGCATCCATCATCAAGGTCACGTAGCGGTCAAAAACGGAAAAATCCCACTCGAAATTTTCTGCCCGGCCCTTGGCGTACTCTCCCGGATATTTCCACTCCACCATTGTCTCGAAAGGATAGCCGGACTGGCTGCCCCAGGGATCGTAAACAATGCTGGTAGTGATTACATCCATACCGTGTGCGACAAAGTTTTCCGCATATTTCTCAAGCAGCCTCCAGTGTTCATCGCTCCAATGCTCCACCTCGTGCGCCCCGGCCACACCGCTTGGGTCCTGCCAGATATTGATGTAAAATTCCCAGTCCCGGGGCTCCGGGAGAACTGCCGGCAAAACCTCGATTTTCATCTCGAAATTCGCTCTTTCCCCTGGGGTTGCCGAGAATTCCAGCTTACCGGTGTAGTTTCCGACAGCCGCCTTTTGAGGGATTTTTATTGTCAGCCATACCGGCTTTGCCATGTTCGCGGGCACGTCGATCGAGGCCACTTCGAGCAAGGGATCAGGAGTGAGCATCCTTGTTTCGTCCACTGGCAGCCAGGCCCCGTAGCGCACCCGGGAGGCCTCCGCCGGGATGACTTCCTCTCCCGGGCCGGAGAGAGCAGTTACTTTACCGGAAAGGCCAGTTATTCCGGAAGGCGATTTGACTACCACCTGGGCCGAGAGCACCTCGCCAGCCAGGCCTTCCAGCTCGATAAGGCGGGTTTCCGGCTCGCGGCTGAATGCATTGGGATAGGCCCGAATTTCGACATTCTGCTGCCAGGCCTGGAAACTTTCAACATCCGTATCCAATTTTTGTCTAATACCCTTGCAGGCTGCCTGAGAAATCAGCAACAGGCTAAAGAGGGAAAAAGCTCTTATCATGTGTCCTCCCCGGAAAAGAATAATTATTGTTCTGTTATTTTGAATGTTTAAAACATTGAAACCAGCTTTTTATCTGAGCAAGCGATATTTTCCCGGGGGACCCTCAAAAAAGAGAATACCGGCTTCCGCTGTAACAGGTAAGGCGGGAACGAATACCAGACCGTCTAGTTGCACCTGCCAGGTTCCTGAAGCCAGATCAGTGACAAGAAACTTAAACTGCCCTGCACCATCTACCGAGAATGATACCGGCTTCCCAGTGCGCTCACCGCTCCGGTGGAAAAGGACGACTCTATCCGCAATCCTGGCGCCCACCAGATCGCCGTTTTCGATCTTTTCCACTTCAGGAAGAATATTCTGGCCGCGATCTGTTACTTCCATCACGTTGAGGAAAAAATCTGTTTCCGACTCTTTGGCAGGAGAAAGCTCCACCCGCCAGGCTCCCAGCTCGTAATCATCGGGGTCGTGTCGGCGACCAACCTCGCTCGCGAAATTCTGCCCGAAAACCCAGAACTCCCTGCCCGGCCCACCGACCTTGGCAAACTGGCTGTTACTTTGATCCGGCAGCAAGGTTGTGTTGATAAGCCTCCCGCTCCATCCCCGCTGAGTGAGCGTGATATGCACCTCATTTCCCATGATCGCTGGTTCTTCCATGCTGTGGAGGAGCCAATATTTTTTAAATTGCGGGTTGGAGGAGACAACCCTGTCGAAAACTACCAGCGCCGCGGGGCATGATTTCTCGCCGAGGTTCAGAAAGACAAAGGAGCGTTTGACCTCCCGCACTTTCTTGCTGTAAGCAAGGGTGATATCGCCTTTCAGGTAGGAAAACCACGGCTTCTGCTTGTCCGGGCCGAACCAGTGTCCCAGGACGTCTCCGGTCTTGTAATCGGCAGCCAGGAAATCATCGAGCATTCCCGCGGATACCCACAGGTTGGGCATTCTCTGCCCGCCGTCGTTCACTTTTTTCACATTGCGGAAACCGCGGGTGATAAATTTCTCGTTGGGGTCGTAAATAAGCAGGCTGTTGTGTGCGATAGTGCGTTTATAGTAATTGACATTGTGCGGGCCCAGGTAACCGCCGTCCGTGCCCTCGTATATCCCGGAATCGACCGCCAGAGGACCTTTGTAGTAGATCTGGAATGAGCCGGCATCGTGGTGCTGGTGGTTTAGGAAATTGTAAATGTTCACCTTCATCTCGGTGATCACGCTTTCTTTATCCCAGCCTGTTCGTGCAACCATCCAGCCGTAGGGGAAACCCATGTAGCGCGTGAGCGGTAGTTCCGAGATGTCCAGCGGCTTGAGGTCCGGGTCCCGCCAGAGCAATTCGTACAACTGGTCCATCGGGTATGTGGCATGCTTGATAATTTTGTAATGCCATGGGTCATTAAGGTAGTCAGCCAGGATGTAACCATCCGAGTAATAACTGGCAGAGAGCAGGTAAGAGATCTTGGGAGTCCAGATGAAATCATCGCCTGTGGTCATCATTTTGCCGTCCGGGCGCCGCATGTAGATCCAATGGTAGGGCACAAACTGTTGCGAGGGATGGTAAACATTGCCAAACCCCATCCGGTCGAATATCCACAGCGGGTAAAGTTCCGAGCCGTAACGGGTGTCTCCGTAGGCTATCCCCTGATGGTAGGCATGGCCCGGATAAAACCAGTTGCGTGCCGGCAGAAAATCGCGGAAAAATTTCACCGCCGCTTCGCGATACATGTCGGGATACTCATCGTAGACAGCAATTCCTGCCGAAAGCATGTCCCGCATTACCATCCACTCGCCTATATGCCCGGTGAGTGAGCCCTGTCTGACAATTGGATAGCCTATCTCGAACAGTTTGGCTAAGCGAATGAACTGGACAATGAACTCCTCTTTTTCCTCGGGTGTTAGAAAATCATAACACCAGTCGTAAACCACGGCTCCTGTGACCATCATCCGCCCGATCGGCCTTGAAACATCCAGGTAATCTTCCCAGCCGCTTTTTTGCAGAGTGTCCAGGGTAGCTTCAATGGTCCGCCTGGCAAGGCCTGGATCAGGGTTCATTAAATGCCGCAAGGCGTCCACCATAACGCGGTTTTGAGTATTTTCTTTTGCCAGCTGCTGCAAGTTCTCCCAGACCGGTTTGAGTACCGGGTGCGCGATACGTCGTTTCAGATCGGCAATGTCGCACGAACGCAGAAAGAGTCGAGGTCGCTCGGCAGGCGGCACAGGGATTGAAATCCCATCACCCAGTTTCATCCATTCGGCATCAGCGGGATGTTCCATTTCAGCCAAAATTGACACAGAGAGCACAAACAATAGACTCGTAATTTGGGATATACATTTTTGCATATTTGCTCCTATGGTGAAAAAACAGTTATGAAATCTCTTTGCTGGTTAATGAATTAATTTTGGACTCCTTTTGAACCATGACAGAATCTTATCGTGATATTTCTCCCGATACAATCAATGCCGGAGGTATCAGGATAGGAACAAAATAAATGTGAGATAGATAAAAGGAATTAACAATAAATTTTTCAGACGGGAATCTTTGGGCTCGGTGAAAAAAGCCTCCTCATACCCGGTTTCGTCATCGAAAAAAACGATGCTTTCGAGATCGAGGAAACCGTATTCTTTTTCATTTCCCAAGTATTCAGGAGTATAATAGCCGGTCACGCACAAGCTGCCGCGGTCTTCCATTTCATTTATCCGCCTGCGGATGCGCTCGATTATCTTCCTGTTTCCCGGGCTGGCGTCTTTATGAACATAGATCTTGAAAACTCTCTCGCCATTGTCCACCCGGATCATGAAATCCAGGTTTTCATCCTCATCATAGTCACCAATTATCGGAACCCCGATGAACTCGTGGGTGTCGTAATCTTCAACCTCTGGAGGGGCTTTTTCCATCCTAACGGCGGTAGTTCCGGCATGGGAGGCGCAGCCGACCAGAAGTACCGCGGCCAGACAACAGACTGGCACTAGTGATTGGGGTAATTTTGAAAATATTTTTAGCAGCATCCTTGCCTCTTTGAAAAGCCAGGGATTTGCGAAAAGAGCCTGCAAGTCCTTTCAGCTTAGCTGTAATAAATCAATATTCCCCATACCGCATTGGGCTACTCTGTTTATCTAAACCCTGTTGGGTAAAACTGCTAATGCAATTTGTCAATTCGTATCGAACTGATCGTTTTTCTGCGGCCAGATCGGAGGGACGCTTATCTCGGATTGAAGTCTCTTTGCTTTTATTTTAGGATTTTTCTATACCGATTGCAATCGTTTTGTCAAAACTTATAATCCAGTAATATTAGTTTCCTTCCTCACCTCTCTATTGCTTCCTTGAGGGAAAGTTATAGATTCTGAAATGTGTGAAAATCCTTTTAAGCTCGTTACCGGTCGTGGCCCTCAAATCCCGGAGTGTAACCATGAGATCATTACTTAGTGGAATCCTCACTGCTTGCCTGTTCAGCACCAGCCTTGATAGCGCAACCCTCGATCATCACCCGCACTGGAAATCAGACCGCCTTCCCGAGCTCTATTACGAGGTGCTGGCTGCTTCCGTGGACAAAGCAGCCCAGTTCCAGGCACATGATGGACGATTCCGTTCCAGAATACCGCGAGACCAGTCGGAAGACGAGCAGATCTTCAACATGTACGACATGCAGTACATCTATGTGCCAGCTTTTTTATATGCCAGTGACCATCAGTCAAATACCCGCCACGGTGACAAAAGCTTGCTTGAAATGGCTCTCCGCGCAGGGGATTATATGGCGGCCTGCATTGCAGATGACGGAACTTCGGTTCCCCGTGTCAACGGCAAGGAGGTATCCACACTGGATGAGCACCGGTCTCTCTACTGTTGGACCGAAGCCCTGGGCCTATTGGAAGATCACCTGGATCCTGAAAGGAAGCAGAACTGGCGCGCAGCAATGCAGCGGGCCGGTAAGGAACTTGTAGCCGATCTCAAGCCCAGAATCGGCAGGCCGAGGTACATCTCACCTTTCCTGGGCTATTCGCCTAACCATTTCAGCCTGAGAGCCTCCACTATCTGGCGCATGGGAATGGTTCTGGAAATCGAGGAGTGGGTGAAACTTGCCGAAGTCCCGATCCGAAAATTCGTCCGCCAGATCCAGCCCGGCGGCTACTGGGAGGAGCATGACGGGCCGACAATGATCTACGACTACCTGAACACCTCGGTTGCCGCCCTCTGGTGGCATTACACTAATAACCCCGAGGCCCTGAGAGCGATGCGGATCAACACGGACTTCCACATGCACTGGACCACCCCGGATGGTGTGGACATCCATACCGTAGACCAGCGAAACCGGAACCATTTTCGGGTGAACGCTTCCTGGGGACTATTCACATTCAGTTACTTCCCGGAGGGCCGCCGCTTCTCTCGTTTCAAGCTATTGTCAGCTCTCGGCAACCGGAATGATCCCTTGGAATCCCTCGGGCTTGCCGCTCTGGCCCGGATTGCCCAGGATGCTCACTATCATACCGATGGGCCCGAGGCTCCGATCCCTCAGGAACGCCATAGCTACAGGCACCGGCTGGACCGTCCGGCAGTGGTAAAAAAGATCGGGCCGTGGGTCTATTCGATGAGCGCGCTGGTCAGTCCGGAGAGGCCACTGAGCCAATTCTATCTCGACCGTATTTGCCCGATCAGCCTCTGGCACCAGAAGTGTCATCATATTATCGGCGGGGGCAATTCCAAGGGACAGCACGAATTAGCCACATTCACTGTTAAAAGAGCGGACGGTAACTGGAGCAGGCTGCCGCTCGACGCCCTGATTTCAGGCAATTGGGACGCAGATACGATGAGCGTAGCCCATGAGGGGTTCAGCCTCAGACTGACCATTACCCCGGAGGATGACTCGCTTGTCACGATCAGCGCACAGGCCGAAAGAACCTATAACCGTCCGGACAGTGTGTTCCTCAACCTGCCGTTGAGGCTGTTGCTCGGACAGAAACTCGAGATTGGAAATGGAGCAGCCTACACATTGAGTGATACTGAAATCCGGCTCTGCGGAGTAAGTTCCACCTACCACAACCACTGGCGGCTCTCACTACCAGAGAATGCCCGTTTCATGTGGCCTTATTATACCTATACCCCGTATGGGCCGGAGCGCGTGCCGGAAAATATCCATGCCGCTCTGGGCGTGGTAACAATACCCTTAGTCCCTGATTCACGTTGGGTGCATATAAGCTTTACTGTGGAATAAAGCTCTTGCCGCGAGACTTCCGGACATGAAAGTCTCTACTTTTCGGGATAAGCTCGCTAAATACGGTCTTCCCTGAAAACATTTCTTCCACCCACGATTATCCGTGCCTAACATCGGATTTCCGTGGGTTATTTTTATCAAACTTAATTTATTTAGTACCAATACATTATGTTATATTTAGGGATTTATTATAAAAAATAAAAACGGACATACGTGGATGAAACACGGTTTTCCATGCTTCATCTTTGTAGCAAATCCATACAAATCTCCTAACTTTTATTATAAACATTAGTTAAATTAATAATTTCTAATTCCACGGAAAACCTTGTATATCAAACATAAGCTCGGCCTACCCTTTCCCACCCATCCTCACTTTTCTTTAATCTCTAAGCTATAAAAGTTTTTCAATGCCTTTTCTGGCATCATTAATGCGCATACGGAAATTCGTATATCAGCTTAGCAAGCCGTGCCCATCCTCTTACCCGACGGATAACCGGAGAGCCCATGGAATCCGCCCAAGCCGAAACACTTAAAACGACATTCCTGGCAAACATTCGCTCCATTCCCTATGGCGAACGAATATATGAATGCCAGCAGTGCGGTACCTGCTCCGCCTCCTGCCCTACAAGCGACCGGATGGATTACAGCCCCAGAGAAATAATCGCCGCTCTGCGTGCCGGCCTTCTGGATCGTGTGCTGAACTCGAACACGGTGTGGCTGTGCGCTTCCTGCTATAGTTGTACTGTCCGTTGCCCGGCTGGAATCAAGTTTACCGATGTAATGTACGAGCTCAAACGCATGGGGGACAAGTACGGCTTCAGCAGCCGGAAATCACCGACCGCAAAAATGGCCAGGTGCTTTGTCAATACCATAGACCTTCACGGCCGCAACGCCGAGGGCGAACTGCTGGCTCGCTATTACCTGAGTACCAATCCGTTTCGTGCTTTAAGCCAGATCGGGTTCGGCCTGAGAATGCTGATCAGGGGCCGCATACCTTTTCTGCCCCACGGGATCAAGGAAGTTAGAAACTTGAGGAAAATGATCTCCGCCGCCTCTCCAGAGGAGTGAAAACCATGATCGCTCCCGCCGTAAATGTTTATGCTTATTATCCGGGATGTTCGCTGATCGCCACGAACAAGGCTTATGACATCTCTACCCGCAACGTGGCGCGGGTGCTGGGAATCGAATTGATCGAACTGGATGACTGGAACTGCTGCGGAGCCACTGCATACACAGCCATCCACGAGAAGCGCTCTTTCGTTCTCTCGGCGCGCAATCTGGCATTGGCCGAAAAGATAGGTCATGACCTGGTTACTGCCTGCGCCGGCTGCTACCTTTCCCTGCACAAAACAAATCGTTACATGGCCGAAAATCCGGGCATGCGCGAGGAAATCCGGCGGGCCTTAAAAGCCGGGGGAATGGATTACACCGGCAGCGTTCGGGTGCGGCATTGCCTGGATGTCTTGGTGAACGATCTGGGCGAGGAAGAGGTCAAACAGCATGTGGTCCGGCCTTTCGAGAACCTCAGGGTGGCTCCCTACTACGGCTGTCAGATCACCAGGCCTTTCGGAGATATCGATGATCCCGAGTTTCCGGAAGTCATGCACAGGCTGTTGGATTGGATCGGTGCTGAACCGATACCTTTTTCCATGATGACCAAGTGTTGCGGCGGAATGCTGATGATTACCCAGCCGGAAGTCGCCCTGGAGCTTGTGGGGCAACTTCTTTCCCAGGCAAAAGAGGAAGGGGCTGATTGTATCGCTACAGCCTGTCCTCTGTGCCAGATAAATCTCGAAGCTTACCAGGCGAAAGCAAGCAGGATCACTGGAACCGACTGCAGAATTCCGGTGCTCTACTTCACCCAGTTGTTGGGCATCACTTTGGGCCTCAAGCCCAAGGATCTCGCCCTAGGCGACAACCTGACACCCTCCGAAGCGGTCTTTGCTTCAAGGAGCGCGTAACAATGAGTGAGCGAATCGGTGTCTACATCTGTCATTGCGGCACCAATATCTCCCTAACCGTGGATATTCCGGCAGTAGTAGAATATGCCAAAAGTCTGCCTGATGTGGTCGTGGCCAAGGAATACAAGTATATGTGCTCGGACCCGGGCCAGGATATGATACAAAAGGACATTAAGGAACATAAACTCACCCGTGTGGTGGTTTCCTCCTGCTCTCCCCTGATGCACGAGGAGACTTTCCGGGGTGCGGTCGAGGATGCCGGACTAAACATGTTCCTTTTCCAGATGGCTAACATCCGGGAGCAATGTTCCTGGGTGCACAGTGACCGCGGCCGGGCCACTGAGAAGGCCAAGCGGCTTATTTCCGGAGCGGTGAACCGGGTTCGTTATCACAAAGAACTCGAGGGACGCAGGGTTCCTGTCCAACCTGCAGCAATGGTGGTGGGGGCAGGTATAACCGGAATCGAGGCCGCACTGAAAATAGCCGATGCGGGCAGGAAGGTTTATCTGGTGGAGAAAGAGCCTTCGATCGGCGGCCACATGGCTATGTTCGACAAAACCTTTCCCACGCTGGACTGTGCGGCCTGTATTCTCACCCCGAAGATGGTCACTGTGGGCAAGCACCCGAACATTGAGCTGATGAGCTATACCGAGGTGGAGGAAGTTTCGGGTTTTGTGGGTAACTTCGAGGTGAAACTTCGCCGCAAAGCACGCTATATCGATGAGGACAAGTGTACCGGCTGCGGCAATTGCATCGAGCGCTGCCCGGTTCAATATCGCCCTAGAGAGAATGGGCGTCCTGCTCCGGTAATTGAAATGACTCCGGCAATGAAATCGCGAATTGATAATATTATTGAGCAGCATAAACACGAGAAAGTTCCACTGCCTGCAATGCTGAACGAAATCAATACCCAGCTCGGGTTCCTGCCCAAGCCGGCTTTGAAATGCCTCAGCCAGCATCTCGATATTCCGTTATCCCGCATTTACCACGTTGCCACTTTTTACACCGCATTCAGCTTGGAGCCTCAGGGAGAACACGTGATCAAGGTCTGCACGGGCACCGCCTGCTACGTGAGAGGCTCCGAGGATGTACTGAAAGCTCTCGAGGAAAGGCTCGAGATCAAGGCAGGACAGACCACCAAAGATATGCAGTTCACTCTGGAAACGGTGAATTGTCCGGGTTCCTGCACCATGGGACCTGTGGTGCAGCTGAATAGTTGCTCAATCAGAGTCGAACCCGAAAAAGTAGAGGAATTTATTAAATCCTCAATCGAACCTTATATCAGCTCACTGAAAAGACAGGCGGTGAGTGTATGAAACCAATCAAAAATGTTGAGCAATTTGCCGCCTATTGCGACGGTCTCCGGCGCAGTGAGCCGGAGCGTGTACTTATTGTCTCGAACGGCACCTGCGGTCGGGCACAGGGATCGGCAGAACTGGTGGATGCACTTAAAGAGGCTCTGGATAAGAGTGGGATCAACGACGAAGCAACCCTGCGGATAACCGGCTGTCTGGGCTATTGCGATTGCGAACCCATTGTTATCGTGCGCCCGGAGGGTTTTTTCTATTCCCGGCCCTCTCCTGAACAGGCCGGAAAGATAGTACAGGAGTCCCTGATCAAAGGCAAACCAATCGAGCGGCTGTTTATCAAAGACCTCTCCAGTGGAGAAATCATCCGCCACGAGAATGAGGTTCACTTTTATAAAAAACAAATGAGGCTGATCTTTGGAGACAACTTCGAACTGGATCCGACAAGCCTGGATGATTACATCCGGATAGGCGGTTACCAGTCGATGATCAAGGCCCTTACCAGTATGAATCCTGAGCAAATCATCGAGCAGATTACAGCAAGCGGCCTGCGCGGCCGCGGCGGGGCCGGGTTTCCCACCGGGATGAAATGGACCTCCTGCCGCAAGGCTGAAGGCGAGACCAAGTATATTGTCTGCAACGCGGATGAAGGCGACCCCGGGGCTTACGCCAACCGGGGTTTGCTGGAGGGCAATCCGCACTCGATAATCGAGGGGATGATTATCGGAGCTTATGCGATTGGCGCGGATGAGGGACATGTCTACGTCCGGATGGAGTATCCCCTGGCGATAGAGCTGATCGAGAAAGCGATAAACGACTGCCGCTCAGCCGGAATATTGGGCCGGAACATCCTCAATACAGGTTTTGACTTCGACATTGATATCACCCGCGGCGGAGGGGCTTATGTTTGCGGTGAGTCCACAGCGCTCATGGCCTCTATCGAGGGTCGGCCCGGGGAGCCCAGGGCAAAGCACATCCACACAGTGGAACGCGGGCTGTGGGATCGCCCCACCACCCTGAATAACGTGGAAACCTGGTCCACAGTGCCCAAGATAATCGCACGCGGGGCAGAGTGGTTCGCAGGGATCGGTCCCGGGGATGTGAGCGAAAGCCCCTGGAACGGTAGCAAGGGCACCAAGATTTTCAGCCTGGTCGGGAAAATAAACCGTTCCGGTCTGGCCGAGGTGCCGATGGGTATGACCCTGCGGGAGGTCATTTTCGATATCGGTGGCGGGATTAAAGGCGGCAAGAGATTTAAAGCCGTCCAGACAGGCGGACCCTCAGGGGGTGTACTTGACGAGAAATGCCTGGACATGCCCATAGATTACGAAAAGCTGGCCGAAGCCGGCTCGATCATGGGCTCGGGCGGAATGATCGTGATGGATGAGAGTAACTGCATGGTGGATCTGGCGCGCTATTTCATGGGCTTTCTGATGGATGAGTCCTGCGGCAAATGCACCCCATGCAGGGAAGGCATTATCCAGATGTATCAAATCCTGGATAATATCTGCAACGGATTGGCCAAACCTGAGGATTTAAGCCTGCTCCAGGAACTGGCTGAGGTGGTGCAGGAAGCCTCGCTTTGCCAGTTGGGACTTACCGCGCCGAACCCTGTTTTGAGTACCCTGAAGTACTTCCCGGACGAATACCATGCTCATATCTATGATCATCGCTGCCCTGCCGGGAAATGCAAGGTTCTGGCAGCCGGGGAACTGGCTGCGGCAAAAGGGTGAACTTGTTAACTGTTTTTGATTTTTAACTCTCTACACCTCAGGGATACCCGAATACCAAAGGTGAAACCATGGTAAATTTGACCATTGACGGGAGGAAAGTGAAAGCCGAGGAGGAATGGACTGTGCTGGATGCAGCCAGTGTCGCCGGGGTGCACATTCCAACTCTCTGCCACCATGAATCGCTGCCGCCTTACGGCGCCTGCCGTTTCTGTACTGTGGAAGTTACCCAGCGGGGACGAACCAGGATGCATACCAGTTGTACCTTGCCGGTGAGTGAGGGCATGGTGGTCTCCACGGCCTCCAAATCAGTACTCAAAATCCGCAGGATGCTGGCCGAACTGATGTTGGCCCGCTGCCCGGATTCCGAACCGATAATTAAACTCGCCGCAGAACTGGGCGTGCACGAAAGCCGGTTCCCTTATCCGCAGGTGGGCAAGAGTTTAATGATTGGCGAGCCGGATGATTGTATCATGTGTGGCATGTGCGTTCGTATCTGTGATGATGTGCTGAAAGTCGGCGCGCTGGCATTTGAGGGCCGCGGCGGCCTCCGGAGTGTAACAACCCCGTTCCACGAGCAGAGCGAGACATGCAGATTGTGCGGGGCCTGCGAGTCGATCTGTCCTACCGGCGCCATTGTTCAAAGGCGAATTTCCAAAGAAGAACCTGAGGAAATCCCCTTCGAGTTCGAGCAGGGACTTGGGAAACGCAAACCTATCAGCCTGCTTTTTCCGCAGGCTGTGCCTAAAGTACCGCTGATTGATATGAACACCTGTATGCATTTCAAGACCGAGGGCTGCAAAATCTGCGAGGACAACTGCGAAGCCCAGGCGATCGACCACTCCATGACCGACGAAATAAAATCTGTTAATGTGGGTGCGATTGTGGTTGCAACAGGTTTCGATGTGTTCGATGTGGAAGATATCCCGCGTTACGGTTACGATCACTATCCTGACGTGATAACAGCCCTGGAGTTCGAGCGCCTGAGCCACGCCAGCGGTCCCACCGGGGGGAAGATTTTCAAGAAAGACGGAACAGCGCCAAAATCAGTGGCCATTATCCACTGCGTGGGCAGCCGGGATGTGAACCACCAGGAGTACTGTTCCCGGGTCTGCTGCATGTACTCGCTGAAATTTGCCCACCTGGTCAAGGAAAAAACCGGAGCCGAGGTATATAATTTTTACATCGATATGAGAGCTTTCGGCAAGGGTTACGAGGAGTTCTACAAGAGGCTGCTCTCAGAGGATGTCAATTTTATCCGGGGCAAAGTCGCAGAGGTAACCGTTGTTGCCTCCACCCCGGAAGAAAAGGGTAAGCTGGTAGTTGTCGCCGAGGATACTCTTTTGGGAATGATACGGCGCATTCCAGTGGAAATGGTCGTCCTCTCAGCAGGTCTCAAGCCAGGCCAGGATGCTGACAAGGTAGCCCACCTTTTCTCTCTGGGGCGCGGATCGGAGGGTTTCTTTCTGGAGAAACACCCCAAGCTGGCACCGGTGGATACAGTCAATGATGGTATTTTTATTGCCGGAGCATGCCAGAGCCCGAAAGACATCCCGGACTCGGTGGCCCAGGGGGCCGCGGCCGGGGCTGGAGCGCTGAGCCTGATAGATAAAGGAAGCGTGGTTCTGGAACCGATCACCGTAAATATCAACCCGGATTTATGCGGCGGATGCAAGATATGTGTCTCAAATTGTCCTTTCGCCGCTGTGGAGTACAACGCCGAGAAGGGGGTATCCGAGGTTCACGAGGAGTTATGCAAGGGATGTGGAACCTGTGTGGCCGGCTGCCCGTCAGGGGCGGCCCAGCAGTCCCATTTCGAAGACAGACAGATTCTCTCGGAGATCGATGGTGTGCTGAGGTAAAAATTCAGCTTGCATTTTTTAATTTGCACTTCGAGGTCGAAAAGCCATGCCTGAGGAAAATTTCGAACCGCGCATTATGGGTTTTCTCTGCCAGTGGTGTTCTTACACTGGAGCCGACCTGGCAGGGACCAGCCGTATTGAGTATCCCCCGAACATAAGTATCACCAGGGTGATGTGCTCCGGTCGGGTCGATCTCATTTTCGTGGCCAACGCCCTGGCCAATGGTGCCGATGGAGTGTTGATCGCCGGCTGCCACCCGGGAGACTGCCATTATAGCAAAGGTAATTACCACACGATGAGACGTTATCCGATGCTGTTGAATCTGCTCGATCAATTTGGCATAGAGCGGCAGCGGGTCCGGCTTGAATGGATTTCCGCCTCCGAGGGCGAAAAATTCGCCAAAGTCGTTGCGGAGATGACTGAACGATTGAAAGAGCTTGGACCTTTAAACTGGAAAGAGCGCTCTGCCAAATATTGCGGGGCCGTTTAGCAAAGGAAAACTAACCATGGCTAAACCAAAAGTGGCGTTTTACTGGTGCGCTTCGTGCGGTGGATGTGAGGAAGCTGTGGTGGATCTTCACGAAGACATCCTCAAGGTGGTTGAAGCGGTGGACATCGCGCTCTGGCCGATTGCCCTGGATTTCAAGCGCAAGGATGTGGAGGCCTGGAAACCGGGAGAGGTCGCTGTGGCTTTTATCAACGGCGCGGTGCGTACCAGCGAGCAGGTGGAGTGGGTGAAGCTGTTGCGCCAGAAATGTCCGCTCGTGGTCGCCTTCGGCTCTTGCGCCCATCTTGGTGGGATACCGGGCCTGTCCAATTTTACTACCCGCGAAAAGACCCTGGAGACAAAGTATCACAAAAGTCCAAGCGTGGAGAACCCGGAAAAAATTCTGCCTCAATTGGAGACCCAGATTAACGGGTACAAGTTGGACCTGCCAGAATTTCTCCCGGCGGTGCATAAGCTGGACGACGTGATCGATGTGGACTATTACCTGCCTGGCTGCCCGCCTGTGCCGGATTTGATAATGCAGGCGATTGAGGCCATCCTGGAGGGCAAACTCCCGCCCAAGGGATCTGTTTTGGCGCCTGAAAAATCCCTGTGCGACACCTGCCCCCGTAAGGACAGCAAACCGGAGACAGTGGAGATTGATCAGTTCAAGCGGGTGGCAACCAGCACCCCTGATCCTGAAACATGCTTTCTTGCCGAGGGCTATGTTTGCATGGGGCCGGCCACACGCTCAGGCTGCGGCGAGAGATGCATCCGGGGTAACATGCCCTGCCGTGGGTGTTTCGGTCCTACCCCGGATGTGCACGATGGGGGAATGAAAATGCTCTCGGCGCTGGCCTCGCTGCTCAATGCCGATACAGAGGAAGCCGCCGGACAGATAGCCGGCACCTTGGTTGATCCCCTTGGAACCTTTTATCGTTTTTCCTTACCTTCATCGATCCTCAAACACAAGCTGGATTGAAATGGCACAAAAAATTACCATAGACCCGATTACCCGCCTGGAAGGCCACGGCAAAATCGACATTTACCTCGATAAGGAAGGCGAGGTTGAGCGGGCCTTTTTCCAGGTGCCTGAACTTCGCGGTTTCGAGACTTTCTGTATCGGCCGGCCAGCAGAGGAGATGCCGCGCATTACGCCGCGTATCTGCGGAGTCTGCCCCACAGCCCATCACATTGCATCAACTAAATGCCTTGACGACCTCTGGAAAGTCGAGCCGCCGCCTGCAGCGAAAAAGCTACGCGAGCTGGCCTTCAACGCGTTCATGGTGGAGGACCATTACATTCACTTCTTCTTTCTCGGCGGACCCGATTTCGTGATCGGACCCGCTGCCCCTGTAGCGGAGCGGAACATCCTCGGGGTTATCGCCAAAGTGGGGATGGAGATCGCCTCGCAGGTGATCCGGGTGCGGCGCGAGTGCCGCGAGATGATGCAGACCATGATGGGCAAGGTGATCCACCCTGTTTTCGGCCTTCCGGGAGGGGTCTCCAAAGGAATGACTGAAGAGGAGCGGGATAAGTTCCTGGCCACAGCCGATTTTACAGTGGAGTTCGCCCAGCAGGCCCTGGAGATATTCAACAAGGTGGTGCTGGAAAACCCGGACTATGTGGACCTGATTTTGAGCGAAGCTTTTACCCACCGCACACACTCAATGGGTCTGGTCGATGAACAGAACAAGGTGAATTTTTACGACGGTAAGCTGCGGGTGGTCAATCCTGATGGTGATGAGCTTGCCAAGTTCGACGTGCACGACTATCCAGAGCATATCGCCGAGCACGTGGAACCGTGGACATATATCACTTTCCCGTTTCTGAAAAAAATCGGCTGGAAAGGTTTTGTGGACGGACCGGAGAGCGGTGTCTTCCGCGTGGCGCCTCTGGCACGCCTGAATGCAGCCGACGGCATGGCGACCCCTCTGGCCCAGACAGCCTATGAGAAGATGTACGACACCCTGGGCGGCAAACCCGCCCATTGCACTCTGGCTTTTCACTGGGCGCGGTTGATTGAGGCTCTATATTCAGCCGAGCGCATGCAGGAATTGCTCAATGATCCGGAAATTACAGGTGAAGATATCCGCAATGAGCCCACTGAGACACCATCAGAAGGAATCAGTGTGGTCGAAGCACCGCGGGGAACTCTGATTCATCACTACCAGACCGATGAGCAGGGGATTATCACTAAGGTCAACCTGATTGTTGCTACCAACCATAACGCTGCACCCATCGCCATGTCAGTGGAAAAGGCTGCCAAAGGCATGGTTCACGGTCCGGATGTAACCGAAGGTATGCTGAACATGGTTGAGATGGCTTTCCGTGCCTATGACCCCTGCCTGGCCTGTGCCACTCATGCGATAGGCCAGATGCCCTTTGAAGTCTATATCTATAACCACGAAAGAAACCTTATCCGTATAATACGTCGATAAAACCCGTTGTCACGCTTTTGATGGATTTTTTCTGCATAAATGAAAGGCCGTATTTTCAATGAGGAAAATACGGCCTTCACTATTAATGGCGGGGCCGACGAGACTCGAACTCGCGACCTCCGGCGTTCTTAGCCGGGGGGCTTTTATGTTATTATTTATAAAATATCTAATTTAACTTAATATAATTAAGGCAGTTAGCGTGATTGCTGTTTTCTTGATTTTCTTAATCATCGTTTATCCCCAACACTATCCCCAACAGAACCCTCCGTTTTAGTGGTAAAATGGACCTGGAGCTGCCACCTTCCAGTAAATTTACTCTAAGATAAATCTCTCATAATTTCTGGACTCGTTTTCGGGGGGCAGGTCAACTAGCCCCAAATCCTAACATTATGACTGGTACATGAATGGGGGCAAAATCTGACCTTCTTTCATAATTAGCGGTACAGATAATGGGGGCAGGTCATTCGTCTATCTGGTGCACTATATTTTACTGTTTTTCATCTTCCGGCTAACCTGTCCGTTGCTGCTCGATCTTCTTCTGGTAGCCGCTTTCCCGGTAAGCTAGTTGAGGGACAGAGTGCAATCCCTGACGGTAATAAGACTCCATCACGATCGGGCCGGTATCCGCATGCAGGAGAGACCGCTCGAATTCCTCATTGGCGCTGATCAGGTCTCCGGATTGCTGGTAGGCGAGGAGCCTGGACGGATCCAGCAACAAAGCCCCGGCGAGCGATCTTTTCAGCGCATCGACCGACTTGAGTATCGAGGGAATCCGCTCCTCTTTGCGGGCCATCTGGTCAAGAGCGAAAAACCAGTTTTTTGTCGGATCGCTGTTAAAAACAACATTGCCCAGGAGAAGTTCCAGCAAAAGCCTGGCCAGCTGGTAATCCGCCTGAACCGAGTGGTCGTCATCAGCGGCATAGCGCGTATTGAAATGGAAGCCGCCGCGGAAACCAAGAACTATCAGGGTAGCGACAATCTGCTCGACATTTGTCCCGAGATGGTGGTGCCCAAGGTCGACAAGCACCGCCCCCTTCTCGCCGAAAATCCGTGACAGTCCGGCCGCCGTGCCCCAGTCCGGTATGGTCATGCTGTAAGTGCCCGGCTCGAACAACTTGTACTCGACAAGCACGCGGTCCAGCTTTTCCCTGGTCGACAGCGGGGTCTTTTCCCAAAATGCGCTTAAACATTCAGCCATCTTCCGGATTTTATCCTGGAGGTTTCTCTGTCCGGGATAGTTTGTCCCATCGGGAAACCAAAGGCTGAGAATACCGTTAGCCAGCTCCGCGGCAATCCCGGCGGCCAGTACAGTCTGCTCGATATACCTCTGCCTGATAGCCGGGTCCTGGGCGGAAAAACTCCCGTCCTCCGAGCTGGCCAAAAAATATGTCGGGCTGATCGAACCCATTGCAAGGCCTCGGGCTTTCAGTTCTTCAGCGGCTTTCCGGGCAAGCTCCATATCCCCGGTCAGGCCATCCCTGGAAAAAAACCAGAGGACATGCATCCCCACAGTGGGAGTCGAGCGAGTCAGCCGGTTAACAACCCCGGCATCCTCGGCGATCTCTTCGGTGTTACAGGCGGCTCCGCCGATTCCCCTGCTGTCGAACCGTCCTCCCCCGCCGAACCCGACCCAGAATTGCCATGCCGGGATTTCGAGCTTGAATCTGCCTGTCAGCTCAACGGCGCGCTCCACTGTCTCTTCGCCAAAGGAGGATTTCAGGTAATCAAGACCCCTGGTCCTGAGCTTGTCCAATTCAGCACTCATCTTGATCTCCATCGCCAGATTATTCTGCCCGGGCCTGTTCGGCCCTGGCCAACTCTTTCATGTAACGCTCGCGGTAATCGTCGAGTTTCCCGTCAATTCCCGCGCGAAAAGGATCCAGCTCCCTGCAGGTCAAGCCCAGGCCGCCGATATCCACTTCATATGGATGGACATCGAGGCAGGCGGCTTTACCGGCAATAGCCGCGCCCAGCGTGGTGGTTTCACTGAGCTGGTTTCCCTGGCGGTCGTAAAGCGCATAGACCATTCTCCGGGCAAGTGTGGCCAGCAGCCTGCCGAAACAGGGGTCTTTCGAGCCGCCGCCTGTCACTATCACCGGCGGCCGCCGATCCTGACAAACCGTATCGATCTGATAAGCAGCGGTTATCGCCACGCAGAGATTGGCCAGCACCAGTGCTGTCGCCCGATCCTGGAAAAAAGCATTTTGATTTATAATTCTTCCTTTCAGTTCCGGGAAAGGGCCGGTAGAATGGTTCTGGGGATCGATATTGGGAAGAACGAAGCAGTCGGCGGCATCGAGCACCTTTTCCAGCAGGTGTTCATTGAACTCTCCGCCGGCACGGATCCTGTATTTTTCCAGAAGGCTTGAAAGATACTTGAAATCCCTTCCCCCGCCATACATCGAAGTCACCACCGGAGAACCGTCCACGGTGCCCTGCACGATCACCGCCTGCCGATGGCCGTCCCGGGGCAGCCCGACATCCCCGCCGATCAGCGAGACCATGGTCCAGCTACCCGCCTCCAGATGAATTACCGGCTGTCCGGCCTTTTCCAGAAAAGTACTGTTGAAAGTGGCGATAATCGGGATATGGGACAGGCAGGTGTCGTGCCCTCCGGGTACCACCAGCGCCTGCGGACTGATACCCAGCGCCCCGGCCTGTTTCCCCGATACAGGACCCAGCGGCCGGTAAACAGTGGATGGACTGCCCTGCACCAGTCTCTGGAAGGATTCTATCCTGCGGCCCTGCGAACTGACAGTGCCTGGGGCCTTGTTGATATCTCTGGCCCCGGTATGGCACATCCAGTAACTGTGCTCGTTACCTGAGCGGCGGGCGGCTTCCAGGTAGTCCGGCCCCAGGAAATGTCCAGCAAGCAGAATCCCGTAAGTAGCGAAAGAATCAGCCCGCTTCAGCACCTCCGGGCGTTCCAGTTCCTCGAAGACAAATCGTTTCAGCAGAGTCAGGCTTCCAGGATAATCCCGTATCGAGCCGGTTTCCAGGAAAAAATCTTCCGCACTGCCGGCCAGGTCACGGAAAATATCCTCCACGGCATCCGAATAACTCTGGGTGTAAGCCAGTGTCAGGCCGCGGCCCGGTACTTCGGTCAGGGTGTTGTCCCTGCCGATCAGCCCGCCGGAAGCTCCCCTGGCGGCAGAGGCGATAACCTTGACCTTTCTATACTCACCGGGCAGTTGGGCAATAATACTTTCGTACCAGGCAAACTGTTCGCCAGTGGCGTTATATTGCAGCCCCTCGAACCCGGTCACCGGTGTAGCGGCCACTCTAAAAAACAGCGGCTGCAAAGAGTGGTAGTCCAGCACTTCGAGCTTGATATTCGTGGCACCGTCCACCGGTACGATTATAGTCTCCATGCACTGGCCTCCAGTGACAGTCTCCCCCAGGACCGGTTAAATGGCCGGCACGCCCTTAAAATGGTACTCGCCGGATTCCACCCCGAACACAGCGCGGTCGCCTTGACGTCCCAGGGCAGTGACACCTTCGCTGTTTCCTGCCTCGCCTCCGCTCTCCGTGACCGGGACATTTTTCGGGCAGGGGAAATAGACAGTGGCATGTGCATTGGCCGGAACCGTGACATCCAGGGCCAGCGAATCGCCCTCCAGCCGCCACGCACTTTTAATCATGCCCCTGATAGATTCGTACTCTGCGCTTGCGTATTCAAGCCCGCCCCCTGGACAAGGGCGAATCACGATACTCTTGAATCCCGAAACTTCCGGATCCAAGTCGATACCGGCCACGCTGCCGTACAGCCATTCGCCAACAGAACCCAGCGAATAGTGGTTGAATGAATTCATGCCCGGGTCCTGGAAACCTTTCTCCTGTGTCCAGCCGTCCCAGCGCTCCCAGATCGTGGTTGCACCGTTGCGGATCGGATAGAGCCATGAGGGAAACGTGTCGGTGTTGAGCAGGCGGTAGGCGACATCCTTGTAGCCCAGGCCGGTCAGCACGGGGTTCAGGTGACGGACACCCAGGAAGCCTGTCGACAGGTGCCAGTCTTTCTGACGGATATTCTCAACCAGATGTTCGCCTGCGGCCTGTCGCAGGCTCTCCGGCAGCAGGTCCATATAAAGGGCCAGCAGGTAGCCGGTCTGGGTTTCTCCCAGGATATGACCATCCGGAGAAATATATGCTTTCTGGAAGGCGGCCCGGATACCCTCGAAAAGCTCCTCGTATCTGCGCTGGTCCTCCGTCCTGCCGGTCGCTGCCGCCATTCTGGACATCAGCCTGGCGTCATGAGCCCAATATGCCGTAGCCAGGATTTCTTTCGGCGTGTCCGCATCGATCGAGAGCCAGTCGCCGTAGTCGCTGCCCCGGCCGTTTTTTCGAATCAGGTCGGGATTGTCACGCAGGACATAGTCCATCCAGCGGGACATCGACCCGTAGTGCCTCTCAATGATTCGGGTATCACCGTAAACCTGATACACGGTCCAGGGAACGATCACCCCGGCATCGGCCCAGCCTGCGGCGCCGCAATGTTTCTCGAGTGATCCGAAACGCGGGCTGATTTCAGAGAAAGCACCCTCTTCGGATTGAGCGTCGTCCACATCGTACATCCACTTGCTGAAAAATGCGGCGACATCCATGTTGAAGGTCGCCGTGCGGATGAATATCTGGGCATCCCCCATCCATCCGAGACGTTCATCGCGCTGCGGGCAGTCTGTCGGGACGCTGAGGAAATTACCCCGCTGGCCCCAGAGGATGTTTCGCCAGAGTTGGTTGACCATCGGGTTGGAACATTTGAAAGTGCCGACCTGAGGGGTATCCGAGTTCAGCACGCATCCAGTTATCGCGCTTTTGTCAGGGACACCCGGGAACCCGGTGACTTCGACATACTGGAAGCCGTGAAAAGTGAAGCGCGGCTCGTAGATTTCCTCGCCGCCGCTTTTAAGGATATATGTATCCGTGGCCCTGGCTCTGCGCAGGTTGGTGGTGTAGATGGTACTGTCCGGGTTGAGTCTTTCAGCGTGACGAAGCACGACTTTCGTACCCGCTTTGCCTTTTACCCGAAGCCTGGCCCGGCCAGCGATATTCTGCCCCAGGTCGAAGACGTAGACTCCCGGCCGGGGCTGGAAAACAGCCACCGTCTCGATCTCCTCTGTCACTCTTACCGGCTGGGAATGTTGAGCTACCAGCGGAACTTCCGGCTTTTCCACCACGGCAACCGGCTGCCAGGAACTGTCATCGTAACCGGCGCTATCCCAGCCTGTCAGCTCCAGGCGGGCATCGTAGCTTTCCCCCATCATTAAGTCCGCGCTGAGCAGAGGTCCACTGTTGCAGCGCCAGGATTCGTCCGTGCCAATTGTCTGCCTGGAGCCATCCTCGCATTCCAGCTCCAGCTGGGCCAGCACGCTGTTTTGCCTGCCATAGGCTCCCCTGCCCCGCCAGCCCACATATCCGCTGTACCAGCCGTCACCAAGCACGATCCCGAGAGCGTTTCCGCCCTGAGCGAGCATTTCGGTCAGATCATAAGCCCGGTACTGGATCCGCTTATCATAATCGGTCCACTCAGGAGCGAAAACATCCGGGCTCACGCGACTCCCGTTGAGATAAAGCTCGAAAATCCCCCGGGCGGTGGCATAGATGATTGCCCTGCGAACCGGCTTGTCCACGCTGAAAGCTTTCCTGATCCAGGCAGGCGGCGGACCGGTCTCGATCTCCTGGCCAGCGGCATCTTCAGCCTTCTCCACGGCCGGCATGGCGATCCATTTGCCTTTCCAGTCCGAACCGGCAAGCAGACCCATGCTCCAGGAAGCCACCGGGCTGAATTCTGTCTGTACGCCATCCACATCCCAGGCGCAGACTTTCCAGAAACACTCCTGAGCAGATTTGAGTCCGGCACCGCTGTAAACAACCTGAGCGGTCTGGTCTCCATCTACCTTGCCGGTATCCCACAGGTTTCCTTGATCTCTTTCGAGTTTCTCCCGGCTCGAGGAAACCAGTACGCGCCAGGCGGTCTGTTTCTGTCCCCGTCGCGCAGAATCCAGGATCCAGCTCAGACGGGGCTGCGGCTCACCGATTCCAACAGGATTGATAAGATATTCGCATCTGAGATCAGCGATTCGCATTTCGGATTTTTTCCTCCCGGTACAGGACACTGACAGAATAATCACTATCAGGGACAGGAATAATAAAATATTTCTCAAGGAAGCCTCCCTGCAAAGGGGTGAACAAAAAATTTCGCTGGAAAAAGTTTCAAGTGGGGAAACAAAGCCTGTATTATGGCTGTTTTTAATCAGGATCGACCGCTTTTCATCCATAAAGGTGCAAATACAAACCAGCACAGCATCCCGGCAAACATCAGCTGAGTGTGGGTCTCCCAACTGATTATCCCCCGGAATAAGAGCAGGCAGGGCAGCAGGGTCAATCCAAGGCCTGCAAATGATATTAAGCGCGCTGTAGTCCGCATATCAGGCCTCCAGGGGAATACTGCCGGAGTTCGTTCTTTTTTGCTGGATAAAACTCAGCAGAATATATAGGATCACCACGATAAACCATCCAGGAAGTCCCTTGAAGAATATCTCCAGGGGAAAAAGCATCACCAGACCCAGTGTCACAAGCCAACTCACTGCAGCGGCCCAGTTCAAGGAGACGCCTGTTTCCGCGGCGAAATCGCTTTTCAGCCCGAGCCTGGGCAAAAGCCAGAAATCAGCGAAAATGACCGCTCCCATGGGCATGAGAATAAGCCCGTAGAGCGCGACAAAATCCAGCAGTCTCATCACGAGGGCGGGAAAACAGGCGGCGATAGTCGTGACCGTTCCTGCAACCAGGGTCACTTTCCAGCGCTTCCAGTCTGGAGTGGCTACCTGAAGGGCCAGGCCGGCCCGGTAAAGCGTGGGATTGGCGGTCGTCCAGCCTGCGATCACGACACAGACCGCGCCTGTCACACCAGCACCCAGATAGGCGATCGGGCCGGGCGCAACAGATCCCTTTGCCGCCGCGCACAAAATGCCCGAACAGATCCAGGCCGCGAAATGACCGAAAAACATCCCGAAAACGCTTGCGAACCCATAGTACCACTTCCGGGCATAGCGCAGAATCGACATGTCCGCCATTCCGATATGCATCGCCATGTTGCAGAACCAGGCAAAAAACATCACATGCCAGAAGGTGAACTTTGTCTGTCCCTGAAGCGGGATACCGGTCCAGATTTTTTCATTGGCCACTCTCCAGAAGTCGCCCGGAGAATGGCAGCCAAGCTGCGGGAGCACGGCAATCCCGGCGGCGACAAAGACAAGAAACATCCACGGAGCACAGATCTTGGAAAAGTGCGAGAATTTCTCAAAGCCCAGAATCGCCAGTCCGGTGACAACGAAACCGACCAGAAAAACGATCAGCACCCAGCTGACACTGTTCGGATAAATATCTGTCAGGCCGGGCATGGGCATATTGAACGGCAGCCCGACAGCGGTGGCAGAGACCGCGATCATCGCGCCTGCCAGAAAACAGAACATCAGGGCGTTGACAATACTGTAGATTGCAGTCAGGTAAGGGCCGCAGATTTTTCTGAGCTGCCAGTAAAGAGTCAGGCGGGTTTTTAAGGCGACAGGAGCGCAGAGGAAAGCCCAGCTCAACACGGCGAGAAGGTTACCGACGATCAGGCCCAGGAACAGGTCTCCGGCAGTGACCCCGTGCACCACAAACAGCGGGCCGATCACGAATTCGGTCCCGGCCACGTGCTCACCAGCGTACATCCCGATAAAATTCCCGATCCCCTGCAGGCTCTGTTCTTTCACCGGTTCGCGGTCGAACTCGTAAAGAGAGTCCAGCCTTTCAGTCAAGCTCGCTCTTTTTCCCGATCTCAATTAATCAAGCCCCCGGGAGGAGTTTTTTTCTGGGACAAGATTCCGGAAATTGATATCAACCGGTGGTACCGTATTCCAGCGATAATAAACTATGCTTTTAACATAGAATATTAATCACCGCAGGTCATTTATAATCGAAAAGAGCAGTCTTTCAGTTGATCTTCAGCTAAACAAGCAGGGATTATCACTCCAGCCCGCTCATTTCCCTGCCGGCCTGCTGAATTCTCTGTGTAGTCTTGCTGCCATGCACTTCGAATATGCCGGCAATCTGCTCAGGAGTCAGTTGTATCGCGCCACCCAGGGTTTCGGCCAGGAAAACGATTCTGGCCGTATGTTCCAGGCACTCCATCCGGTGATAAGCCTCGATCACATTTCTTCCCAAGGCAAGCGCCCCGTGATTTGCCAGCAGGAAAACCTCGTGACGGTCAAGATACTTTTCGACCTGACCGGCCAGTTCATCGGTCCCCGGAGTGCCGTAGGGTACAAGCGGAACCTCGCCCAGGGAAAGCACGGACTCGGGAAGCACCTTTGAATCGACTGTCTTTCCGGCGGCGGCATAGGCGGTTGCGTGAAGGGGATGCGCGTGCACGGCTGCTTTGACATCCGGCCTGTTCCTGTAGATATTGCAGTAAATCTTTATCTCGCTGGTCACTGACCGGTCTTTCCCCTCGATAATATTGCCATCCATGTCTGTCAGCACCAGGTCCTCCTCCCGCAGAAAACCCTTGCTCATACCCGAGGGCGTAGCCACGACCCGGTCTTCCCCTGCTCTTACAGTCACATTGCCGTCATTGGAGGCTACCATCTCCCGCTGGTAAATTCGACGGCAGACATGAATGATCTGACTTTTAATCTCTTTCAGTGAATCCATCAATACTCCTTAAATAATACCGGCATACCAGGTCAGGCCTGGAAAGGATATTTAGATACCGAACAGAATATAATTTTAACACCTTAGGCCGGTTTCGAAAACCACTTTCAATCTTAATATGGTGAATGTGGATTAAACAAAATTCCTGGCACCTCATGCCACAGGAATATTCAAATGCAATAACCAACTACAGTAATACCGGAGCAAGTGCCAAGATCCGGGAAATTATTCAATCAAATCAGAAAACATCCTGAACCTGCACTGTTTTGCGGAATCCCCTGGTACGGATAGCAAGGTAAATAATCCCGATCAGTGTCCACGCCCCGCCGATGATAAACGTCAGCCGAGGCAGACTCTGCCAGATGGCGAAACAGGCAACGATTCCTGTCGCCGGCGGGAGAAAGTTCTTCAGGAATGACTTGATATTTTTTTGTTCGCCTTTATAAAAATACTCGCGTATGGAGGCCGCGTTGACCAGCATGAAAGCCAGAAAAGCGCCGTAATTGATGAGGTGGGCGCATTTGTCATAGGTCAGAACATTTGCTCCGACAAGGGCGATCGATCCGATGAGAATTATGTTGTAGGAAGGGACCGCATGTTTTTTACTCAAATGGCCGAAAAATTTGTGTGGGAGCATTTTATCCCTTCCCATTCCGAACATCACGCGCGACGCTCCGGCCATTCCGGTCACGCCGGAGCCGATGCTTCCTACCATCAGGATAAAAGCCAGGGTCACTTCCAGTGCACCCCCTCCGACCAGGTTGGCGACACCGATAATAGCTTTTTCGAGGGCGCTTTCCGCTCCGAATTTGGTAGTCATATCCTGAAGGAAAGCCGGCCATTCCGCCCATGACACCGATGCCTGGGCAAGATATATCTGTGAACCGCTCCAGATACCTGTTATCAGGCAGGTAATCACTGTTGCGAGCAGCACGTTACGTCTCGGATTTTTCACCTCTTCCGAAAGTGTGGTCAAGCCGTCAAATCCAATGTATGTCAATGCCGCCAAGGCTGTCCCCCTGCCTATAACAGACCAGGAAAACGTATCCTTATGAAAAAAAGGTTCCAAGGTAAACAACCCACCCAATCCCTCTTTTATCAAGGCATACCGTACGGCGGCTGTCATAAACCAGAATACAACAACGCTCATAACGATCATCAGGACCCAATTTGCTCGGTTGGTAGCCCTGATCCCTCTGAGGTTCAAATAGGTGAATCCCCCGGCAACTATTATGAACCAGACGCGAGTCGGGATAACAGGCATCATGTGGTTTGCGGCGATGCTTGTATAGATGGTGCATAGAATGGGGATGATTATGTAATCCATGAACATTGTGAAGCCGGCGATAAAACCGAGATGCGGGTTCAGCCCTTTGCCCACATAAGTATATGCCGAACCTGCGGCGGGATGGCGATTCGCCATGCGGCCGTAGCTGACAGCGGTAAAGATCATGGCAACCATTGCAATCAGAATCGTAGTAACCGCATGGCCCTGTGAATCCCTGTTTGCCAGTCCGAACAGGGGGAGTGCTGCAACAGGCTGGATCAGAATAATGCCATAAATAACCAGATCGCTCAGGGAAAGAACGCGTTGAAGTTTTACTTTTTCGTTCGATAAGTTCTCATGCATTGTCGCTGTCTCGCGGTAAAATGGTCGCACTTCTGATTTTTTCGATAATGAGACTCGGCCGGATAAATCAGAGTTTTTAAAATCCAGGGGAAAAAGCCCATCAATACCGGCCTGCAACCGCCTCCAAGAAATCGAACCCGGTCTGCTGCGTGAATATCATTCTTCAACGTCGAAACTGCCTGTCAGCCGGATGTCCTTGGATGAGCAGCCGACCATGACCTTGAAAGTCCCCGGTTCGACCACCCGCTGCATGTCGCCGTTTATCAAGGACAAATCATAGGGCGACAGTTCGAACGAAACCACTTTTTCCTCGCCGGGCTCGAGGATTACTTTCTTAAAGCCCTTGAGTTCCTTGACCGGCCTCTCCAGGGTACTTATGGCGTCATTCAAGTAAAGCTGGACAACTTCCGCACCTTTCAGGCGGCCGGTGTTTGTTACATTCACGCTTACCCTGACACTGCCCTCCGGGCTCGTTACAGGCGGGGTGATCTCGAGGTGGCTGTATTCGAAACTGGTGTAGCTGAGTCCGAATCCGAACTCGAACAGCGGCTCGGAACTCATGTCCACATAGCCCCTTTGTTTAATGCTCCAGGCTTTCGATGGTTTATAATTGTAATAGGCCGGAAGCTGGCCCACGTTACGAGGAATCGTAATCGGCAGGCACCCGCTGGGGTTATAGTCGCCGAACAGAACGTCGGCCACGGCATTCCCGCCTTCTTCTCCACAGATCCAAGGCTCGACAATTGCCGGCACGTGCTCGGCAATCCAGCGGATCGACAGGGGCCTGCCGTTTATCAGCACCACTACGGTCGGAGTACCGGTGGCTTGGACCGCCCGGACGAGTTCCTGTTGTCTGCCGGACAGATCGAGGCTGGCTACGTCCTTATGCTCACCGTTGGTGCCCAGTCCTCCGGGTTTGAAGCGCTCGTTTTCTCCGAGAACCACTATCGCCACCTCGGCCCGGCGGGCCGCTTCGACAGCCCGGTCGATCTCGTCCAACCCGCGATCAACCACGTCAACGCCCTTGACGTAGCTGATTTCGGCGCCGGGAGCTTTCCTTTTTATCCCCTCGATTACGGTGACTATCTCCTGGAGGATCACGCGGGAGGTGTAGTCGCCAAGCTGGTTTCTGCCATCATCGGCATTGGGTCCGATAACAGCAATGGATGTTATCTCCTTACTCAGAGGAAGCAGCCCCCCCTCGTTTTTGAGCAGCACTATCCCTTCGCGCGCGGCCTGCAGCGCCAGTTGCCTGTGACCGGGGTTGTGCGATACAGCCTCTGCCGTATCGGGATCGACGAACGGGTTTTCGAACAGTCCCATCTCGAACTTGAGGCGCAGGACTCTCCTCACAGAGCGATCCAAGTCCTCGAGCGCCACTTTATTTTCCTTCACGTTTTCGATCAGAGGCAGCATGTAGGCATCCTCGAAAGTGATACCCACATCCACGCCGGCCATGATCGCCAGGGCTCCCGCCTGTTTCTGGTTGGCGGCCACCCTACGGACGATTAATGTTTCAAATCCATTACCCTCGCTGAGCACCAGCCCCTCGAATCCCAACTCATTTCTCAGAATATCGGTGAGCAGAAATCTGGACGCATGTACCGGAACACCGTCGATAGAGGGGTAGGTTGCCATAACGCCCAGGGCTCCGTAACGCTTGATTCCAGTCTCCCAGGGTGGCAGAAAAACCTCGCGAAGGCGGCGCTCGGAAATCTCCATCGCGCCCTGCTCCATCCCGCTTACCGGCTCGCTCTGTCCCGGATAGTGGCAGAGCCCGGCCACAACCTTGCCGTCGGCCGGAACGCCCTCGCCCTGAGCACCCCTGACTATCGCACCTGCAATGGCAGAGCACAGGAACGGGTCCTCGCTGTAACCCTCCTGATTGCGGCCCAGTCGGGGATCGATGTTCGGTTCGACTACGAGAGTAAACAGCTGATGGATGCCCACGGCCCTGGCCTCACTGGCGGCGGCGGCATAGATGTTTTCCACCAGCTCCATGTTCCATGTGCTGCCCAGGGCAAGCCCTTCGGGGAAAATCGTGCCGCCGGAGCACATCAAACCGTGGGTGCCTTCCTCAACCTGCATCAGAGGTATTCTCAGCCGGGTCTTTTCAAGCGCTATGCGCTGTAGTTCATTAAAGAATTCGGCCTGTTGTCTGGCCCCCTGATGGAGAACTGTGTTGGCAAGGGTGAAAAAACCTCCGCCTGGGCCAAGGCCGGAGACGAGACTGCCCTCGACAAATTTCCGGCAACCCTGCATTTTATCTTCGATGCTTTTTCCGAGTTCTCCAACGTACACGCAGGGCCAGTTCAGCTGCCCTACTTTTTCTTCCAACGTCATCCTGCCCAGCAAATCTTCCACTCTGTTTTCAACCGGCTGTTCAGGATCAAGATATAGCGGCTCCCCTGATACAGCGCTGCCGCAAAGAGATGCGACGAATAACAGCGATGCAGCGGCGGAAACTATCAATGGAGATGGCATTTTCTGTTTTAGCATTTAATGATCCCGGCTGATATTGTAAAAAACAGCTCGTTCAGCGCATGTAATCAAAATCGCCACTGGAAGGTACATCCCTGAGCTTGCCGAGCATTTCGTTCAAACCCACGAGCGCTTCGACCACAAGATGTTCTCCAGCGCCAGCCGCGGTGTAGACAGCCTCGTCGTTGGCTCCATAGCCGCCTGTCGCCCCAGCTTCGATGGTGGGGAAGTAACCGTGGCTTCCGTTGGAGTAGCCGGTAACGAACAGGAAATCGACCGGGGCCTGGGTACGGAGCCGATTCTGGAACTCCCAGAAGAACTCTCCGGGGAGACCGACAAAACCTATTTCGGGAGTTATCAGAACGATACTGAGCGGCAGGTTCAGATCTCGTTGCCTTTTTTCGATCCGCGCGGCTCTTGTTTTTGCCTGCACAGTATCCTCGCTCACGTCCACCAGCTTCCCGGCGTCCCATCTGCCGGTGGTGGCGAGATGTTCAATCCTGCTCTGTACCCGGGCATCCGGATATGCCCTGGTCGCTATCCCATTTGCCACCCTCTCCACTTCATCAGCCAGTACTCCTCCGACCTCTTCCAGGCGAGGCTTCGGGTTATCCACCGAGTGTGCATAGTAAGGGTTGATATTTCCACAGGCGCCATTGAAAAAGATGCATTCCGGGCCTCCCGGCAGACGCTCGTTCACCTTTTGGCAAAGCACCCCTGGAAAATCCGCCGAATACATCAGATTTGCATCCGGTTTGCCGTGGATGACGGGGTGGCAGGCATAATTGACCAGGATCGCCAGCGGTTGCCCGTTCAGATCATCGATCCGGATCACTCCGAGTGTCTGGTCCACAGGGCCCATGGGAATCTTTTCGTGGTTGGCCCATTTCATGCTAACGCCGCCATCGGTCAACTTCTCCAGCCTGTTGTAGGAAACGTCCGCCTTTCCCCAACCTGCGCCCAGTTTAACCGGCTGCAATCTGCCGCAAGCCATGGCAACCGTCTCAACTGTTTTAGCAATAATCTTCTGCTCGAACTCCGGCAGATCGCTCAAATCTTCACCCTCAGCCAGCGGGGTATCCCAATGTATCTCCGGACCGGAGTGGGTATGAGTAGCGCTAAAAATAACCTGCTCCACGCCTGTCCGTTCCCGGATAAGCTGACTGATCTTCCCGCCGATTTGTTCCTCGAACGGGAACAGCAGGTCGTAAACCACCAGGGCAACACTCCCGCCGGATGACCGGAAAACCACGGTCCGGACGTTTAGCGGATCCAGTACATCCCGGGCAATCCTCCCCCCGAATCCCATCATGTGCAAACCGACCTCCGGAGTGATTTCCATCCTGGCGGCTCCGGCTTCGAGGGCCCAAAGGGATTTGTTATTTATGATAGCCATCAAGAAGACAAAGATTATCAAGAAACGCATTGCTATTCCTCCCAAGGCAGTGAAACAGAAAACGCACCGTTGTAACTGGATAGGCACTATCCGCTTGATGAAATATTAACCCGTATTCACGAACCGCCGCATGCGGAACCGTACATACAGTAGTGTGAGAGGAGGGGGCTTTGCAGCCCCCTCCTCTCGATAACTCCAACAAGATTCACGGTTGGTAGATTTTCCCGGCGGCCAGGGCTTTCTCGAACATCTTCATGTCCCATTTAAGCTCGATGTCTTTGTCCAGGGAGACACCCTGAATCTCGCCCCAGGCTTTGGTAAGCGACTCACACCAGGAGTTGTTGAAAGACTCCGGGTGGAGTTGATTCCAGTAGCCCTTTAAAAAGCTGCCGTCACGTACGATGAAACGGAGCCTCCCCGCATCCTTCCTGAAAAACATCTCCACCGACCAGACCCCGTCCCCGGCCAGCGCATCCCCGTGAGTACCGTCATCATAGAGCACTACCGGGATATCCGTATAATAGCGCTTGAATTCGATAATCCCCCACCTGTACTGGGGGGAGTAGGTGAAATTGCCGCGAATGCAGAGTGGCGGCTCAAAAACTGGCAGAGTGCGGGAGTCCACGCTGACCGAGACCCGGATCATGTTCTCCAGGAACTTGTCAGCCCTAATTTTTTGCCCGGTTTCCTGGGCCGGATTCTGAACCTGACTTATTTCGTAGCGGTGTGCCCGGGGCTTGTTCAGCTTGTGCTGGGCCTCGAATGCTCTCTTTTCCACGCGCTCCAGAGAATCCGTGGACACGTCCGTCTTAAATGGAGTAAAATCGCTGGGGAGACGGCGAGGCACTCCCCCCAGGAGTACCCGGCGCCATTTGGCGTAAAAAGCGTCCTGGCGGATCTCCGTCTGCTCGAAAACCTGGTAGGCCTGGATCATCTGCGGCGTTTTGGCATAGCGGGAAAGATTCACTCCCTGGGCAAACTGGCTGTGGCTCAGGATGTCTATCTCCTTCCCGTCGATAGCCAGCTTGTACCAGCCCGGCTCCAGGTTTTTCACCGTGATCATGTCACGGTCCCAGTTGTCCGGGTAGCCCAGCACCTCTTTCATGAGCTTCCTCGTGGAGGGATAAATAGGCAGAGGCAGCCGGGCGGCTTTCCTGTTGAAAACGATACCGGCGGCTGTCTTGGAAACGCCCTCCACGGAGCAGTCTTGCTGGGAGAGGACTTTGCCGCTTTTAGCGCATATCTCCAGCTCGGCAACCAGGCTCGGGGCCTGCATGCTCTCCAGAATCTTGAGTCCCAGCTGCAGTTGGCCATCAATATTGGGATGCACTCCCTCCGCGGTGAACATGAAATTTCCGTCGTATTCATCGATCGCGTCAATCGTCACCTGCGAGGCCATGTTGAGATCGCAGAACTTGTGCCCCTCGCGGTCGGCGAAACTGCCCAGCTCGGAGGAGAGCCGGCGCAGGGTCTGGGGGTAGAAAAGCAGCTTGAACTCGGAGAAATCATCGACCTTGCCCGCAGGAATCTGCGGAGTGCACCTGAACTCCCAGGGTGTGGCCGAGATGAGCATGACCTGGGGGTTGGAGTGCGCCTGCATCAGCTCTATCTCGTCTTTCATGCCCTGGAGGTAAACCTCCAGCATTTTCTGGTCGAAAGGCTTGTACTCGCCGTCGTTCATGCCCAGCATCACGGCGACCTTGGTCGGCTTGCAGAGCTGGATATCCCGGCGCAGGCGGCCGACATTTCTAGTTTGGTCTCCACCCCAGCCAAGGTTGAAAAAGGTTACTTTCCAATCCGGGTAGTGGGTGAGCACGTAATTTTCAATGAGGCGGGGGTAGATACCGTCATCGGTGATGCTGTTGCCCCAGACGAGGACCTCGTCCCCGTCCTTGATAAAAAACGGGTCCTGGCCGAAACAGAGAGAGAAGGTAAGAACCACTGCGGCAAGAATTGCAGAAAGCATCTTGCGTGATAACATTCAGGACTCCTCTGGTTAACGGGTGAAAAAGGGCGTTTGAAAGTTATTATTATACGAAAATCAAGAATGTAATTGCGCAAAACAAACCGTCTGGCAAGCAGAATTCAGGAGTCCGATTAATCCGGGAGCTTTCGTACTCCGTGCCCGCTTTCTTGTGTCACGCCGGGGTTGTCAGGGCGGCCTGGCTAATCCCAGCCAAGACGTTTACGCTCGGCGCGGATGTGGTCGGTCACATTAATGAATGTGTCCGTCCAGAAGCGGTCGCGATGCGCGTTCAGGTATTCGATCAGCCCACGATGGACCTCACGCGGCGTGTTGGTGGCGTGGCCGCCTCCCACGCCGTGGAAACACAGCACCGCTATGGTCCCTTTTGCGGCGGCATCCTCGACGATCTGTATAAGCTGCTGCAAGTTCTTGCCGGTGGCGGACTGCACCGGCACCGTCACGCAGCCAAGTTCCACGCTGCGCATGTTTTCCGGCGCCTTGCCCCCGCCGATGCGGAGCGCGGTGAAGAGCTTGGGCAGGCTGTCTATGTACGAGATCCCGCCCGCCTCGCAATCGCCGCAGGGGGCGCCGTAAGTGCGCCTGGTGCGGCCGTCCACCGCGGTAAGAAGCGTGTTGCAAACACGAATCTCCGCGATCATCTGGCGGACGGAGTACAAGCCCATGTCATATTCGGGAAGTACCCAATCGTACTCGGTGCCGTCGGCACGCTGCCGGATACAGGGATGGAACAGCGAGTGGTTGCCAAGTTCGTGGCCCCGAGCGGCCAGAGCACGCCAGTCTTCGATGCGCGCCGCCAGGCTGGAGGAAGACCCCTGCACGTAGAATGTGCCTCGCAGGCCCACGCTTTCGAGATCGGGTGCTGCGTTGTCCAGATGCTGGTCGATCGCGTCATCGTAGGTTATGCAGACCGCCGCCCTGGCGGAGCCGGGCCAGTGGAAAACTCCTTCGTCCGCCGCCTGCACCGGCCGGAATGAAGCCATGCCCAGGAACGCAAGGCACAGAACAAGGGGGGCAAATTTCGATTTTCTCATATACGCCTCGGATTAAAGGTTGAATGTGACTCAGGGGACGACATAATTATTTTCTATTCAAACTAATGGATGAATGCACCATGGCCGCTTACCGGCCCGAAGGGAATAAAGACAAGGCCGCCTCCATCTTTCAGATAAAATTCAACCTCGCGGCTGGTCATTTTCTCCATCCCACGGGTAAACCATTTGTCATTCTTTCCAGTTGTCGAATTCGGCAAAGCTTTCTCAGTACTATTTTGCCCCAACAACTGTGTCCCGGTAAGGGCAGTTCCTAAGCTGAGAGAACCAGCCACAAATTGCCTTCTCCGGATACTATTCATCATATCTCCTTATTTACTGATTATCGAACGCAGCCAGTTCAGTACGGTTAGCGTATACTTTTTGCGCTGCACTGGCGATCAGGCGAATGTTGCTTTCCTGCAGGAGAATATCGTTGAGAATAGTTATATGTTGTTTCCGGCTGACTTCTTCGGCGATCGGACAAACGACTTCAGCGTAATTCATATCCCCGCCGTAATGGCCACAGGTCAGAGGGCAGCCCGTACGCCCGAAACTCATCTCCCTGAAAGCCGGCAACTGATAGACAGGCATATCGTAACCTTTTACCAGAGGAGCGCCCTCGGCTGCTATCGCCGCCAGAAAAAGCTCGCGGCTGATACCGAACTCCTGCTCCTTGAAACGCAAGATATAAAAATAGTAACCGCGCCGGGTGACCCTGGCGTCTTTCTTCAGAGGATAGAGTCCCGGGATATCTTCTATTTGACGGGAAAGGATATCGCCGTTACGCATCCGTCTTTCGGTTTGAGCCGAGTGTTTGCGCAGCTGAGTCCTTAGGATCGCCCCCTGAAACTCGGTAATCCTATAATTGGGCCCCACGATCGTGTGCTCGTATTTTTCGCTGCCCAGGGATCGGCCGATGTGATGGTAGGCGTAAGCCTTGTTGTACAGTTCCTCGGAGTTCGTAACTACTGCGCCCCCTTCTCCGCAGGTAAGCGATTTCGATTGCTGAAAGCTGAATGTACCGATATCACCGATAGCTCCTACTTTTCGTCCTTTCCATTCAGACCCCTGGGCGTGTGCACAGTCTTCGATGACTCTGATCTTGTGTTTGCGCGCAATCTTCATGATGGCATCCATGTCCACCGGGTAACCGCCGTAGTGAACCATCACTATCGCTTTCGTCCGCGGAGTTATCTTGCTTTCGATATCCGCCGGGTCGATCTGGCAGGTGTCTTCCAAGATATCGGCGAAAACCGGGATCGCCTGGGTCATCAGTACCGCCGAGGCCGAGGCGATGAAAGTTACAGCGGGCACGATCACCTCGTCTCCAGCTTCGATCCCGCAGGCGCGAAGGGCAATTTCAATTGCCACCGTGCCGTTGGATACGCCGAGGGCGTAACGGGCGTCATGGTACCTGGCGAACTCCTGTTCGAACTTCTCAACTTCCTTACCATCATAACGCCACCATGCGCCACTTCTGGCCACACGCTCCGCCGCCTTTACGTCCGCTTCAGTTACAATTGGCCATTTGATTTTATATCCATTTTTCGACAGAGGCTTGCCGCCTGTAATCGCCAGAACTCCCATTACCAACCTCCCAATCAGGTTAACGTTCAAGGATATGATGTATTATTTCAGAACCAACATTTGATATCTGAAACAGAGCAGCGATAAACGGTTTGAATCTTCTTTGAAGTCGCCTCACCGCAATAGCCCCGGAAACCACCGGAGGGCATTCTCATAGTAAAGCTTCTTCACTACGGCGGCCGGCAGGGCAAGGCCTTTTACACTGTATCCTGGAGCCATGCCCAGACTGATAACCGGAGTGAAGGCGTAGCCGAACGTAGGTTATCAGTCTGATCTCATCCGGATAAACTGTCTCTTAGTTAAAGGGCTAAAAGTGTCCAACATGTTCTGAAGGGATACACAGTTTACAAGTTTGAGAAGAACTGCGCTATTTAACTTGATTCCCTCGACTTTGCAGAGTGTTTCATAGGGTGTCTCCAAGACGGCTGAGAGGCTTCCAAACTCGGAAATTAAATGCCTTGCGAGGGGTTCTACATCTTTCTGAGGTATTGAATAAGTCAAGAGCAGCTCAAGCAATGCAATTTCCGAACGGGAAGAATCATCTGCTCGAAGGAAACGCTCCCTGAGTCTTTGTCTGTGTCAGATCTGACTTTTTTGTGCCATCTTACTGGCCCTTCAATTGTTCTATGAATCCATGTTACCTAAATCTTCGGCCCCGTCCGACTTTATCCATTCATAAACTTCTTTTTCCCTGAATTTCCAAAGGTCTCCTTGAAACGCTGTTTTTAATCATTCGTTGATTTTTTCCTTACATAATTTCCAGAGGTAGCCAATCTTTTTTCCGCACCTCTGTTTTAAAACTTTCAGCCTGTGGCGTTTATAACCAGATCAATCAGTTGCAGCGGATGTCGGTTTCATTAAGTGCAATACCAGTCTCGTGCGGCTACGTACTTGGAAGAATAGATGCATCAGTTTTAAACTTAATGCATTTTACCGATAAATCAAGAAACCTTAAAAAGAGGTTGAAAGCGGTTCATCCTTCGCTTGCCGGTTCTACTTGGCTCGCCTCAAGGCAAAGCGCAGCAGCCTGACCTTAGGATTGCTGCGTTCGACCAACAGGACATCATCCTCGTTTTAGGAACCTCTTGTCACCATATCCACATGAAGAGCCATATAAGAAAGTTGCCTGGACATGTCCTTCTTTACGGAGAGGACTTCTGGGGATCGTTCATGTAAATAACTAAAACCAGTGCCGATGGTACCACTTTTAAACTTTCATCGTAGCAGGATTATTTTGCTACAGTTTTCTCGTCTTGCATTCTGGTATAGTGAGTAAAAAAGTCCAAAAGTGGAAAAGATTTTTCCCCTGTTTTTACCTCAGAATCCATAAAATCTGTTGGGGATAGTGTTGGGGATAAAGATTATTTAAAATAAAAAAGGGCCTGCCGTTTCCAGCAAACCCTTGATATTAATGGCGGGGCCGACGAGACTCGAACTCGCGACCTCCGGCTTGACAGGCCGGCGTTCTAACCATCTGAACTACGACCCCGCACAAACTGTTTTTAGTCTAAATTGAACGCTTTAAATCTAATGCTAAACTCACGTTTGTCAATTTTTATCTTCAACTATGATAATCTGTTCCAACTTTATTATTTATCAATGAGAACATTTCTTACCATGCTAAATGGCACATCGACTATTTGATTTCTGATTACACAAAACTATAATTTATTGAAATCAAAAGAAGTTACGAATACGCAAACTTTACCTGCCAAATCTCTGATTTCAAAGTCGGGAAAATAGACATTGTTTAATTCATTAAGCAAACATTCTCCGGAATGGTATTTATCCAGAATACCGGGTGATTGTAATCACAAATCAATCTTGAAAAATTCGCTCCCTTTTTACAATAAAAAGGCCTGTCCATCCCCCATAAGCTATCGGACAGGCCTTGAAAATTCCCTTTTTCAAATAGTAAAAAACCTTCAGTATTCAGCTACCTCTACTCCTATCTGCAGAAACCAGGTCTATCTGCCGGATAGAACTTTCAGCAGTTCGAGGAGGTCGAAAATGTTTGTCTTCCCATCGCCATTGACATCAACCGCCCCTCCGGCTGTCCCACTACCACTCAGAACTTTAAGAAGGTCCAGCAGGTCGAAAATGTTCACGTTGCCGTCTCCACTAACATCGCCTTTCTGGAACTCGACTATCGTAACTTTTCCATCCTGCGTGTTAACCACGATATCAACTCCGATTGTGTCTAAAACCGTTCCAAAGGAGACATTTGCAAGAGTTATCGGAACATCCCCGAGTTCGGCATCCTCATCCACTGCAAACATAACGCTGAGCAATTCCTTTTCCGCGCCGACAGTCATCGGTGTTGCCAGGGTTGTGTCCAGCAGCGCCACCACAAGCTTTCCTTCGCTGTTTGCCACTGCAATAAAATCATCATCCAGCACAAGTTCAAGAAGCCCGCCGGCATCAGCACCGACTTTGACTCCATTCTCGGCCAGGGGCTTGATCTGGAGGTTGCTCTGGTCAAATATCAGATCGAACATGGCGCCGTAGATATCCTGATCAACTGTAAGGAGCACCTTGACTGTGGTCACCCCGCCGGCAGCACCTGAAGCATCCTGGATCCAGAGCAGGTTTCCTTCTGAGCCGTTTTCTGCCGTATCCACCGTTGGGTCGTTCGTGGTGGCCTTAACCGTTGCTTCCTGGTCTGTCGCATTTCCAGGGGACACTGCGGGGGCATTATCCTGCCCGAACGCCACTGCATAGCAGAAAAAGACAGCAGTCAGGATTGCAGGAAATATTTTCTTAGCTCTCATCCTTTTAACTCCTGTTGGGAATTATATATAAAGTGATTTTTGCTGTTTTGCTGAATATGGCCTTATCAATAATTTATTTTAATTCAATTCCGCTGTAAACACAAGTATATAATATTTATTCAAACCGGAAATTAGTAGTATATGTTACATATATTTTTGTTCGAAGGCACTTTTAGGCAAGTTAGAATTATGTTAGTTCAGGTTGCCCAAGCCGATCAACTCAGCAGCAGAATCAATCCCATCGAATTGTTCTAACCTCACCGCCCTCGTTTGCGGCCAGGTAATGTTTCAGCACACTGCCGGCTTTGAGACGCACGTTGTCGCCGACCAGCGAATCCTCCACAACCACGCCCGGCTCGAGTATGACATTATCGGCCAGAACCGACCGGCGAAGGCTGCATCCGGGAGCGATCTCAGCATCACTGCCGATCTCGAGCGGTCCCTCAAGAATGCTTTCGGCACTGATATTGCTTTGACTTCCCACCAGTATAGCAGATTCCCTTGCGCCTTCTTTGGCCTCGGCGAGCAATTCACAGGCAGCATAAAGGAAACCTCCTGGGGTTCCGAGATCAAACCAGCGAAATTCTGTGTGGTATCCATAAACCGGAGCATCCTTGAGGATAAGCCGCGGGTACACACCGCTGTTTATATCGGAAAAGCCCGGTTCGATCCAGGAAAGGAACTCAGGTTCGAGGATATGGATTCCGGGAAAATGGAGGCAGGCCGCGGTATTTTGTATCGAGCTTTCGGGCTTTCCGGCAATGCGGACCAGCCGTCCCTCCTCGCTGATCTCCACCGCCCTGTACTGACTGACCGAGGGTTGATCGATAAGTATCATGGTCGCCAAAGAGCCCTTTTTCCTGTGAAAATCCAGTGCAGAGGAAAAATCCAAATCTGCGTAGTAGCTGTCGCCGTTAACCAGAAGAAAGGTTTCATCCTCCAGATGTTTTTTTGCGCCCAGCAAAGCTCCAGCCGTACCGAGTATTTCCGGCTCGAATGAATAGGTCACCCGCTCTCGCGCCTCGTTGAGGCAATCGCGCACGGATTCCTGGGCATGGTGAAGGTTGACCACGAAATCATCCACTCCTGATGCGCGGAGAAATTTCAACACCCGCACCAGCACAGGTATTCCGGCCAGTGAAAAAGTGACTTTGGATTTAGCCGCTGTCAGTGGAAGAAGCCGGGTTCCGAAACCAGCCGCAAGGACCAATGCTTTCATATTTTCGCACGCAAAGAAAAAATTAACCGGGATTATTCCGCTGGAGGATTATCCTCCAGGCTGCCTTTACAGGCTGAATAATGTTCGGCAGTTGGATCGGACAGGCTGTTTTTATTTTCTATAAGTTAAACTTCTCCTGTTTCCCAGGCAAGCGGCTTCACTCCCAGGCCTGCCAAGTTTAACGTCAAGCTCATAAAGCTCTCAGCATGGCAAGCACAATCTGCCCTGCTGCCTGGGCTGCTTTTCGGGCATGGAAAGGAAAGCTGACAGCGGATTTCTCATCTGCGAAATCACTGACTGCCTTGACCAGGGTAAGGGGAATATCTCTTCGCCGGCAGTATGATGCTACCTCCCAGGCCTCCATATCTACACAATCAGCGCCGAATCGTCTGTGAAGGTTATTGCGCAATCGGCTGGAGAAAACAGGCCACGGATGAGTGAGGATTTTCCCTTTGACAGGAACTTGACCGGCTTCGAGGCCTGCTAATAACTGGTCATCCAGATCGCTCAGCCGGATCGGGCAGCTCTCTGGTTTGTAAGTGGCTGCTACCGTTTCAGCTATTAATGTTTTATATCGTGAAAGACCCGTGTGAAGTGCTCCACAGACACCCAGGTGAAAGATACGTTCCGCTTCCTGAAGCAAGCCATACCTTTCCAGGCTCTGCCTGGCCTTATCCGGACCCACCCCACAGATCAGAAAACTTACCTCGTGTTCTCCAACCCTGCCGGTCCAGGCACGTATTCTATCAATTTTGAACTTCCGGGTATCCGTGAGCCTGGACAAAAGCCATGCAGCTTCCATTTTAAAAGCCGAAACACACGTTATTCTCATTTATTTGACTTCCGTGAGCACTAATTCTAAATTCTATGCTGTTTGATTTTCTTATTGATAAGCTAAAACAGAACCTGCACCCAGGCAATTAAATGTACTTGCTCTGGTACTATATCAAAAACCTCTGGTTCAAGTTAATCAAGGATGACACCCTGTTTCTCGCCTCAGGGATAGCCTTCAACGTGGTGATCACCACCATTCCGTTGATCCTGATACTTTTTTCTATCGCGGGTTTCGCGTTCAGCAGTTCAGCCGAACTCTGGGATAAGACCGTTGTTTATATCCAGAGCCTGATTCCGGTTTCGAGCGAAAGTATTATTACCAACACTCAGAGATTGATCCAGGACCGTACCTGGATCGGAATTATCGGTCTGGGGATATTCGCTTTCACGGCGACAAGGTTGTTCGCCAGCCTGAGAACAGTGCTGGATATCGTTTTCGAGGCCAAACATACGCGCGGGATAATTCATGGCAAGGTGTTCGATTTCATGTTGCTTCTTCTGCTGGGAATCATGATGATCGTGGCCAACCTGACTATCATTTTCCTGCCCAGACTTTTCAGAGAAAGCATTCTTTTCAACAATAAAGTATTCTCTCTTCTGCAGGTACTCGAAAGCCATCTTATCGGAATCATTCTCACCTTTCTGCTAACCGTGGCTCTGCTGTTTATCAGCTACAAATTCTTCCCTTCGAAAAGCATGAGGAACCAAACCTGCCTGATCGCTACCTCAATCGCGGCAGTGGTTATTGAAATCACCAAGCAACTCTATATACTTTTCCTTCACATGTACCCTGATTTTAACCGGATTTACGGGACGCTGGGCGCTTTCGTGGTGATGATTTTCTGGTTTTACATCTCCTCGCTGGTCTATGTGGTAGCAGCAGAGATCGCCTTTATCCACGAAAAGCGCAAATACGAAACCATCCACAGGTAACTTTCCGGCCGTTCACCTCCCGGCTGACAAGGCCGCTTTCGATACTCCGGAGAACGCCCCCCCCCTGGTCGGCGCCAAAGATCGGCTTGATCCCCAATTCTTGCGCTTTTTTGGCGAAAGTGACCGCTGCATAGAGCCCGTTGGTGTCTGTGAGCGCCAAGGCGCGGAAACCGCGTGCCCTGGCAGCCTCGAGAAGCTGCTGAGCAGTGGCGGCGCCCTCAAGGAGCGAAAAATTGTTGTGGCATCTGAGATGAACGAAATCCAAACCCATGACCTTTTTTAGACAAAAATATCCTTTGCGTCGGGAGCATAAGGCTACCGGCGTTTAACAACCAAAGATGTTCTTGGAGAATAAGTTAAGATAATAGAATTAGTTGGAAGAAATCATAGGCATTACTCCGTGGGCCTGCCACCACTAATCCGACGCGTGAAACTCTTTTTACGTTCCTTCACAATTTCATCACTTTCCCCGATCAAGCAGTGGCAGCCTTTGAATTCCATATCAACCTCTTTCCAAATCGATAAATCTTCCTTGCAAAGAGCAGGGATAATTTTACTCTTGTCGATATTCTGGTAGGCAAAGCGAAATAGCTCGACCTGTATTTCATGAGGAAGACGCCATTTAAAACCACTCGGGTCTTTTACCGAAAGCATATTAAATATAGAAGCGTCCCGGCCATTCCGTTTTGCGTGTGCTTTCAAGGTATTTGATGCGCGCAACGCCCCTATTGTAATCATTTCAGGATTCAGCTCATTGAGTTGCTCTATAATTTCTCCATAACCCTCCTGCCATCCATCAAATGGCACCATCGGATCGAGACGGAATCTGACCGGCCAACCTGCCTCTTTCATTCTGTGCGCGGCTTCAATACGCCTTTTTGGCGAAGGCGCACCTTTCTCCCAGCGGCGAGAAACCTCCTCTGCATTAACAGACCAGGAAAAAATCACTTGTTCTGTCGGGGTAAGCTTTAAAGCGTTCTTAATAACTGTTGATTTTGTTAAAAAAAGGAGTCTGTGTTTCTTTTGCCGTGCAAATAGTGGTATGAGCATTTCAGTAAGAGCCTTACCCGCAACTTTCCTGTAAGCAGAATCAAAAGCCAGGCCGTCTTGCAACTCACCAATTACAAGCATGCGAGGGGTCGGGTGCTTCAGCCATTTCTCAACCTCTGCAACCATATCCTGCCAATTTTCAAATATCGCTCCTTTTATCGGATAGTGCCCGAATACATAAGAAGGCGTGGCTTGAAGGAAACAATAAGAACACGAGAAAGGACAGCCCGCGGCAACCACAAGCTCCCAGAACTTGAAACACACTATGCTAGTATCGTCTCCCGGTCCGCCAAACTGCTTTATGAACGATCCGCGGTGTACGGTGGGGATACCACGGACAGTTTCTGATTTAACAGCTTTCGAGCATTTAAATGTCACTTGGTTGCCCATGATTATCCAATTAAAAGAATGTTATAAGCGCTTTATCCGGGTAAGTGTTTGGTGCCCTCTTTCCACCAAGTAATTTTTCTGGACAGACTTCAATTTTATGTAATGACTCCATTTTTTCAAGCACTGTCTTCTTATGTTTATTTAGAAATGCGGTGTCATCCTCTACAAACAGCCTTATAATCTCCCCTTTGACATTTTTTTGGCCTTTAAATTTTCCCTCAAGAATAGCCGAGAGATCGGGTACGATACACTCGTCTTTAAAAAGCGTTCTCTGATTTGGGTCTGTTGCATCAGAATATACGAAATCACCACCAGGATCTACCTTCCACATAGCTTCTTTCATCTTTAAATGTCCTCTTCTATGGTTTGTAGCAAAAAACAAATAATATATAGTTTTGTTGTCACAGTCTCGCATCTCAAAATAGCGAACGAAAGCAGCCACTTGGTTCAATTGTTTTTGATACAGCATTCTTAGCTCAGTAATTCTGTCCTTACCCTCTTTATCAACTTTTTCAGCAATACAAATACTTTCTTCTGTCCCAAAGGCCTCAACGATATGCCTTGTTAGCCTGTCTCTGGGGTGCTCTACAAACCTATTAATAGCATCAACCATAAGAGTTATGAGCACTTCACAACTTCGATGGCTCAATAATCGCTTTATTAAATCGAAAGGTATTCCTGAAAAACCAAAAGGATCTATAAACGCAAAAGTCGGCGGTAGTTCGATATTCTGCTTTTCTACATAAAATAAAATTTCTTCGAGTTTATCAGCAAACTCACAACAATTTACTCGGACATCGAAGTTACTCGGCATTTGATTTTCTAATTTATTTAATTCGTTTCGAAGATGTTCCACCCTTTGTTCATCTCTGTCAGTAAACCTGAAAATAAGTTTACCTTGCATTTTTCTCGTATGGTCTATAGCAGTTCTTAAAGCAATGATAGGTGAACCAAGTTCTCCCCCCTCATAGCGCCCTGGGCCACAAAATCCATCAATATAAACAAGACGACTGTGATATTTATTAAGTATGGGAAACCAAGCTTCAAGATAACGTCTTAGAATTTCATGTTTTGCTTTGGTATGAGGGTCTATTGGCCATGTTATCTCTTTAGGGATAGTCATTCTGCTATTCTCCGATACAAAATTTAAGTTGCTAAATAAAACTATCTATCGACTTATGCCGCCGATTTAGTATTCTCTATAATTTTATATCAGCATTGTCATTACAAATTAAACATCTATATTGAGACTACCCCAAAAAATTTGTTTTGTCAAAATTTATCTTGTTTATCCCCCTCACCCTGCCTTGCGCCGGGCGTACTCGGGCGGGCGGCGAAAATTATCGAGCCAGAGAGCGCGCCCCTTGCGCACAGAGTCGAAACCGTATTTTTCCCTCAGGCTGTCCACTGTGCGGTAAAAGCGCAGGCTTCGCATCTGGAGACCTGAGGTAAAAAGGTCGAGCTGGCTGTCTGCGGGCCGGAGGTTGGAAAGAGTGACTCCCAGCAGGCGCACCCTGACCCTGCGCTCTAACAACGGGATCATCAGCCGGCGCGCCTGCTCGAATATTTCCGTATCACAGTTCGTACCGACCCCGGCGGAGATCGAGCGGGTGACTGTCTTGAAATCCGAATATCTCAGGCGCAAACTCACCGTGCGTCCGACAAAGCCCTTGCGGCGTGTCCTGGCGCCCACCTTTTCGGCCAGGTGATAGAGCACTCCTTCCAGAAAGCGGCGGTTCACAGTATCCTCGCTGAAAGTGACCGAATTGCCCACGGACTTGACCGGGGGCCTTTCGGACTCTACTCTCAGGCTTCCCCGGCCCCGGGCCATGTCGTAGAGCCACTCGCCTGCAACACCGAAAACCCGGACCAGAAGCCCCAGTTCGAGCCTCCTCAACTCGCCTACTGTAGTCAGGTCCAGGCCACAGAGGCGTTTGCTCAAAGCCTCGCCCACCCCTGGCACCTCCTCCAGAGGCAGGGGCGCCATAAACTGCTTCTCGCGTCCCGGAAGTACCCACAACAGCCCGGAGGGCTTGGCAGTTTTCGAGGCGATTTTGGCCACCAGCTTGTTGGCGGCAACCCCGGCTGAAAGCTCAAGGCCGAGAGTGTCGCGGACCTGGCGCAGGATGCGATCCACCGTGCCGAGAATGGGTCCGTAGCAGCGGTCGAACCCGGTGAGATCAAGGTAGGCCTCGTCTATCGAACTCATCTGCACCAGCGGAGTCCACGACTGGAGGATCTCGCGGATGGCGCGGGAGACCTTGACATAGAGCCCCATGTTCCCGGGCAGGAACACGGCGTGCATGCAGAGTTTGCGCGCCTGGGCTACGGGCATTGCCGAGCGTATCCCGTAGCGCCGGGCCTCGTAGGAGGCCGAGGCCACCACGCCCCGGCTGCCCTCCACAGCCCCGACCACCACCGGGCGGCCGATCAGCGAGGGGTCGCGCGAGCGCTCCACAGAAACGAAAAAGGCATCCATGTCGATATGCACGATATGCCTGTCCATCTACAGTACTCCCTTTCAGCGCCTGACCAGGCTCACCCGGGTACGGAAAGCCTTGCGCCATCTCTGGAGCAAAGCGGCTAGCCCGCTGCCCTCCGGGCAGAGACGGTCATCGAGCAGCACCAGTTGGCATCTGCCCGGGCGGCCTTTCTGAATCCTGCCGTAGGCGACGAGTCTGCTTTTCATCTCTTTTTCCTCCGAACTCTGAGTGTAAGAGTCGTAAACCCTCATGTCTGCTTTCTGACACAACGAAGCATGAAAATCCAAGATATATTCATCAAAAGCTTCTTCTACTTTTGCAAGCGATCAAAAGTAGCAAAAATCTCTTCGAGGCCGCAACTCGCCTGCCTTCAGCAGCTTCGCGGATACACCGATGGAAATTGCTTGTCAACTACACGCTCCTCTTGCCCGGCTCAGACAAGCGGCCCCGGGTGCGGCCTACGGCCGCTTGAAGTGCCGTGACAATTACCATGATGAGTTAGCAAAAAAATAACGTTGAAAATCTCAGGGTATCTTCATTCAAACATCTAGTACTTGCGCAGCACACCGATAACCACGCCCTGGATCTGGAACTCGCCGTCTTTCAGGATAACCGGTGACATATTGACATTGGCCGGCTGAAGACGCACACCGTCTTTCTCACGGTAAAAGCGCTTGAGCGTGGCCTCTTCCCCACCGATCAGGGCCACCACGATCTGGCCGTCCTCGGCTGTGGCGCTCTGCTCCATAATCACGTAGTCCCCGTCGCGGATCTGCTCATCAATCATCGAGTCTCCCTCAACCTTGAGCACGAAAGTGGGCCGCTTGCCCACCATGCTCTCCGGCAACTCGATACTCTCGGGCACCTCAACCACCTCGATCGGCCTGCCCGCGGCTATCCGGCCCAGCAGAGGCGCAGAGACCACCGCGCCATACGGAACTCTCTCTATGCGGCAGAGTTCAATCGCGCGGCTGCGGTTGGGGAAGCGGCGGATAAGCCCTTTCTGTTCCAGATTTGACAGATGCTTGTGCACTGTGGCGGTTGAACTCAGGCCGAACTGTGAGCAGATATCCTCGATGCTGGGCGCGTAGCCGACATTCTCGATGTGATTTTCGATGAAGTCGAGAATCTCTTTCTGACGCCGGGTCAGGTACATGATCCCTCCTCCAGCAACAGGTACATGATCCCTCCTTCAGCAAAAGGTTCGGACAATGTATCAAGCAGGTTGTATTAAATTTCGGGGATCAGATCACCCACAAAAGTTATTATCTCGATAAAGCCGCTCTCTATCTGCCAGCCTTAAGGCGAAAATTTAGCGAAAATCTGCCTTACTATAAGCGAAAAAAAAGCGAAAGTCAAGGGAAAAACAGTTTTTTTTGCAACAAAATTCCTGCCTGTTGAAAATTTCGCTTGATAAAACCGCCTATCTGTATATACATTCCAGACACATGATTCGCTGTGTACGGATAGACCCTTAAGGAGGTGGACTTGGTAACCAGGCAGACTTTGGAAAAGACAATTACCAAATACAAGGAAGAAACAGCCCAGCTTGCTCAGGAAAAAGAAGTTGACAGGGCGAGGCTGCGCATGTTTCACAAGCGTTTGAAAAGGGTGCAACGCAAACTGGTTTCTCTGGTGAGGAACGAGGAACGTCTTGCCGCCCCGGCCGCCAAAGGCAAGAAAAAAGTCCGGGTCGAAACCAGGGTTGCAGAAGAGGTGAAGGCTCCGGTTGAGGAACAGGTTCCAGTTGAAGAGAAAGCCGCTAGCAAGGAACCGGCTCCTGCTGAGCAAAAGGCGGCAGCCCAGACGGAAGCTCCAGTCGAGGGAAAAACCCCGACTGAGGAAAAGACACCGGCTGAAGAGAAAGTGGTCAGTAAAGAGCAGGCTCCTGCTGAGCAAAAGGCGGCAGCCCAGACGGAAGCTCCAGTCGAGGAAAAAGCTCCTGCTGAGCAAGAGACTCCTGCCGAGAAAAAAGGCGAAACCGAACAAAAGGCTGATATAGAGAAAAAATCTGATAGCAAGGAAAAACCCCCGACTGAGGAAAAGAACTCTGGTAAGGAAAAGAGCCCCGAAGATAAGGCTTAAGCGAAGTAATTCTTAGGAGGGAATTTCTGATGTCCAAGGAAAATAAGGATTTTTCAGATGAAAAAACTTCCGCCAGGATCCGGCGTTTTGGCGAATTCCTGGTCGAAAAAAGGTTGATATCCGCAGAAGAGCGTGACGATGCGCTTGCAATCCAGAATGCTATCAACCTTCGTCTGGGTATACTGGCAAACATGCAGGAAATTATCACCATTGGCCAGATTTTTGATGTCCTCGAATATCAGAAAGAATCCGGGGAAAAGTTTGGTGAGGCTGCCAAGCATTTACACCTGATAGATAAGGTTCAACTCGGCAAGCTCCTTCAGAACCAGGAAAAACTGAGGATGAAGGTGGGAGAGATTCTGGTGGGTTTGACGTATTTAAAAAAGGAAGAAATGGAAACCGCACTGGAACGTTTTATCCGGGAAACCTGCGGGAAATAGCGGAAATCCTGCTTTTGGATAAAAAAAGCCCGCCTGGGAAATTCAGGCGGGCTTTTTTTAAGGTAGATTTATTACTAAATAAGACTTCTGGCTTTCATGGCGTTATAAATACGCTCCACAGCAATATCGTATGCGGCGTGGGTTAAACTTCCTGCTGCAGCTTTCCTCTCTGTCATTTCGTCAAACATTTCGTCGAATCTTTTTTCCAAGTGTTCAAACACCTGCTCGCGGTTGTAGCGTACTCTACCCACACCCTGTCTGAATTCGAGGTCAGAAGCGATAACGCCTCCGGAGTTGACATAGTTATCTGGCAGAAGTTCGATTCCTTTTTCCCTGATCCGTTCGAAAGCTTCGTAGGAAACCGGCATATTGGCAGCCTCGACCAGCACAAGCCTGACCCCCAGGGTATCGCAGTTTTTACGGTTGATCACGTGGCCGCTTGCTGCTGGGATCAATATATCCACCGGCAACTTGAACAGTTCCTCGTTATCGATAACATTTTTTTCATCAAAACCTTTCACGGTGCGGTTTTCCTCCGTATACTCCTTCAATGCCGGGATATCGATTCCGGACCGATGGTGTACTCCGCCGTACAGGTCGGTCACAGCGACTATCTTGCAGCCGGCCTTATAAAGGTAATGGGCGGCATTACTTCCCACATTGCCGAATCCCTGAATTGCGACAGTGACTTTTGAGGGGTCCTTCCCGATCTGATCCAGATATTTCAGAGTTGCATAGGCTGTACCGAAGCCTGTGGCTTCTTTCCTGCCCGGAAGCCAGCCCTCGATACCATCCGGCTTGGCGCTAACCGAGGCCGGGTCGTGAGTGCGATTGTAGAAAAACATCATCTCACGGCTGGAACTGCCCATATCCGGTGCCGGGATATAGATCCGCACCAGCCCCCGCTCCACGAAATGATCGACAAATTCTTTCATGATATTGGTTTTGAGCATGTCGCAGAACTGGTAAAAATCCTGATCGAAGTTCTTTTTTCCTTTAAGCCCCTTGTAGATCTTTTCAAAATCGACCTTGATTCCTGTTTTACCCCCGCCGAGCTCTAAGTTTGCCAGGGCGGTTTTGATAGTCATCAGGCGGGCCAGCTCTGTGGTTTCCCATATATCTACGTCCGGATCAATGCGGATGCCTCCCTTGTATGGGCCCCGCGCTCTGTTGTGCAAGACTATGCCTGAACTGAAGTTGAGGATTTCTCCCTCGACTTCAACCGGCAGTCTCTGGTAAATAAAGGTATAGGGCTTTTCTATTTGTCGCAGGTCGGAAATCGATATGTCAAGCCTTTTGGCACTTTCGCACAGCAGTAGACCCGACCGGTTCGCAGGTTCCCTGCTGCGGATATACTGTTCGATGTTTTTTATGTACTTATCTTCGTTTTCCATCCTTCATCCTCCGATAACTGAATAAACTCTATCCAGCCGAGCCGATGGGTCGCATCTAATAACAATTTCGAGTAATTTTCACGATTCAGATCTGCCTGCAACACTTGACTTTAAAAAGATCATAGCCCTCAGAGCGCATCCATGATCCGGATCGTGTGGGCCGGCTCCAGGACAACCTGTTCCTGGTTAATAACCAGGACTGCCTGGGCGATCGCGCCGACTGTCGTCTCATGGGTGATAATTACCAGCGGAACCCCGCGCTCCGGGTCCGGCGAGTCCTCTCTCTGCACGACCGAGGCGATGCTGATATTTTTTTCGGCCAGCGCATTGCTTATCCTGGCCAGCACCCCCGGCTGATCCCTGACAATAATGCGAAGGTAGTAGCGGCACCTGATATCATTCCGGTCGAGAGCCGGAAGGTCAAGCCGTTTTTCGGCGAAAATGGAGGGGACATTGCGGTGACTAAGCAGAGTAAACAGATCACCGACAACTGCACCCGCAGTGGGCAACATCCCGGCGCCTTTACCTATATAGGTCTGCAAGTGATGGGCCTCACTGTCGATCGAGATGGCGTTGAACTCGTTTTTCACCCGGGCCAGGATCGACTCAGCAGGAATCAGCGCCGGTCCGACCCAGACCTCAAGGTTATCTCCCTCACGGCTTACCCGGGCCAGAAGCTTGATCCGGTAACCCATCTCCATTGCTGACTGGACATCGACATTACTCACACCCATAATGCCCTGAATGTCGATTTCCTCAGGAAGAATGCGTGTCCTGAAAGCCTTGCGGATCAGAATCGAGATTTTCTGGGCGGTGTCCATGCCGCTGATATCCAGGCTGGGGTCCGCCTCGGCAAATCCCCTGGCCTGTGCCTCGGCAACCGCCTCTTCGTAATCCATACCCGGTTTCTGTTCCATCCGGGTAAGAATGTAGTTGCAGGTTCCATTGAGTATAGCGTTAATCGAGAGGATCCGGTCGGAAGCCAGCCCCTCTCTCAGAGTCTGGATAATCGGCACCCCGCCCGCGACACTCGCCTCAAACAGAAGGCGGGCACCGGTCTTGGCCGCGCGCTCGAACAAATCGTCTCCGTAAAGGGATATCAGGTACTTGTTGGCGGTCACCACATCTTTGCCTTCATCCAGGGCCATCTCGACAAATTTTTTCGCTGCTTCTACTCCCCCAATCAGCTCCACTATTACATCGATATCGGGATCCCGCACCACTGCCTCGGTATCCGAACTGAGCAGTGCCGGATCCACTTTTACCTCCCTGGGGCGTTCCAGATCGGTATCTGCGACTTTAACAAGTTGAACGTACTTTTCGATATCAAGCCCCGACTGAGTGAGAAGCTTGATTACTCCCGAACCGATAGTTCCATAGCCCAAAAGGCCCACCCTGAGCTTTTCAGCCATTTATCCTCCTTTAAAACCCTTCTCCAAATGAACTACCCCTCGGCAAGCCGCGAAGTATCACAATGAAAATTTTGATCGATCTTATTCCACCCGAGGGCGAACACATCCAGACATCCCCCTGTCCCCCCCCACCCCCCCTTCGGAGCTAGCTTTTCCCAAGCTCCTGCGATCTCTCCGTAGCAGCCTCGACAGCTCTGATTACCGCATCGCGGAAACCCTTACTCTCGAGCTCGTGGAGACCCGCAATAGTCGTCCCTCCGGGAGTGGTCACTGCATCGCGTAAAACCGCCGGATGCGATCCCTTATCGGCCTCCAGCATTGCAGCCGCGCCCTTGATTGTCATCACCACCAGCTCTCTGGCTTCTTTTCCCGGCAGGCCGACCTTGAGTGCTCCGCTCAGCAGGGCTTCGGCGAAGAGAAAAACATACGCCGGCCCGCTGCCGGATAGCCCTGTCACCGCATCGATAAGTTTCTCTGGAAGCTCAACCACATTGCCGACTGAGCCGAGAATGCTCCTGGCAAGCTCAATGTGCTCTGCTCCCGCCACTTTCCCGGCAGCCAGTGCGGTGGCGGACTCACCCACAGTTGCAGCAATATTAGGCATCGCCCGCACTACTGGAACGCCTGGCTTAAGTTCGGTCTCGATACTAGCGGTAGTAATCCCTGCGGCAATCGAAACTACCAGCTTCTCTTCACCCACAAATTCGCGGATTTTTCTCAGAACAGGCGCAACGACATTTGGTTTGACACAGAGGAGGATTGTTCCACACGAGCGGGCAAGCTCGTCCAGGTCGGCCGCCCTGACTCTGTGCTTCTTGCAGATCTCCTCGCGCCTGGCCTTGTCGATCTCGGAAATCAAGACCTTTCCGGCCGACACTATTTTCGCCTTCAGGACTCCTGCCAGAAGGGCAGAGCCCATCTTGCCGGCTCCGATAAAGCCGATCTTTTCGATTTTTATCATTTGTGATCCCTGCCTCGGAGATTCCATCTATTTTATACCATACATTGATTTTTTGCAAAAATATTTGTAAATCTCTCGACTGCTGTGATATATGCATGAAAACACTTTAGGGGCGACCGGCCGGCCGCCCCTTCAGACAGATATCAATTTAATCTTTAGAAGGGTGTTGAAATTTCATCGATTTCCTTTTGTAGAAAACGAAACAATGTCCGGGTTGAATTGAAACTGTTCAAGAAACGATCACTTGTGTAAGGGCACGGCGCGCCGTGCCCTGCCCAAGCTAAAAACTCAGGATCTCATCGATCGCGCCGAGAACCTCGTCAATATCGCTCATGGTCAGTTCTCCCATGTGAGCAATACGGAAAGTCTTGTTTTTGAGCTCGCCGTAGCCGTTGGAGATAACCATGTTGCGTTCGGCGAGTTTCTTGTTCAAATCGGAGATATTAATGCCCCGGGTATTCTCCACGCAGGTCAGCGTGTTCGAGTGGTATCCTTCCTGAGTGAAAATCCTGAAATGCTCCCCGGCCCAGGCGCGAACCCTTTCGGCCATTTCGAGATGGCGCCTCCAGCGGTTTTCCAGTCCTTCCTCGATAATGATTTCCATCTGCTTTTTCATCGCGTAGAGGTGCGGAATCGAGGGTGTGATATGAGTCTGGTTCTTGGCGTAATTTTTCTGGAAATTGAAAAAGTCGAAATAAAAGCCGCGGTTTTCCACAGTGCCGGCTTTTTCCATCGCTTTCTGGCTGATTGCCGCAACCGCGATCCCCGGCGGCAGGGCCAGGGCTTTCTGGCCGCTTGCCAGAGCCACATCAACTCCCAGCCTGTCTATTTCGAGTTTCACACCACCCATCGAGCTAACCATATCCACCAGCAGGCTGATATCAGGATATTTTTCTTTCATCAGCTCGGCGATACCGTAAATATCGCTCATCGCAGCGTTGGAAGTCTCGTTGTGCACCAGGGTCACGGCGTCCACCTTGTGCTGGCTCAATGCCTCATCGACAAGATCAGCGTTGAAACCGTGTCCCAGGGGAATCTCCACCGGAATGGCCTTTTTGCCGTTGGAGGTGGCGATCTGGTAGAAACGTTTGCTGAAAGCTCCGTTGATAAAAGAGACACAGGATTCGCGCACGCAGTTGCGCACAGCGGCCTCCATCAGGCCCGTACCGCTGCAGGTAGCAAGGAAAATCATGTTCTCGGTGTAGAGCATTTCCTGGACTTTCGGCACGATCGAGGCAATCAGCTCGGAACACTCCGGAAAGCGGTGCCCGATCATCGGCCGGCTGAGTTCAGCCAGTACCTCCGGGGCTACCTCGGTCGGGCCGGGGATAAACAATTTGCGGTGTGCGGCCATTGATAAGATCTCCTGAAAAATGGAAGACACTTAGTGCCATAGTTCGAAAGTTCGGTTACGTATTTTTTCCAGAAACGCTGAACGAGCCCGTTCGGGCGACCGGCCGGGCGACCGGCCGGGCGACCGGCCGGTCGCCCGAACATGGCAAGGCATACCTCGCCCTGTTCTAAATTTGTGGATTGGTTTAGAAATATACGCTACACTATTTATGAATTCATATACTTAGAAGATCGATTTGTATCGATCAATTTTTTTGCAAGCTTTTAAAAGTGGAAAGGGTTCCATTCCCCCAGACGCGCCAAGTCTCAGGTGTGGTATTCGGCATTGATTCGCACATAGTCGTATGAAAAATCGCAGGTCCAGAAACTGCACTCGCAGCCCCCCTGATTGAGACCGATTGTCAGAACTATTTCTCTCTCTTTCAGTCTGGAAGCACACTCTTCATCTGAGACTCCTGAAGGAGCGCCTTGCTTTACCGCCTGAATGTCTCCGAAAAAGATATCGATTTTATCCGGATCGACCGGGACCCCGCTGTATCCAATCGCGCAGACTATCCTTCCCCAGTTTGGATCCCCACCGAAAAGAGCGGTTTTGACCAGTGGCGAATTGGCCACCGCTCTTGCCACCTTTGAGGCCGAGTTGAACGAATCGGCTCCTTTGACCCTGATCTCCACGAGCTTGGTCGCGCCTTCGCCGTCGGCAACAATCGCCCGGGCGAGTTCGGTAGCAGCAGCGAGCAGAGCGGAGTAAAAGGGCTTGTAACCCGGGCTTTCCTCGTTCTCAATCAAGGGAGCGCCACAGGCTGCGGATGCCAGGATAAATACGATGTCGTTGGGACTGCAGTCTCCATCGACACTGATCATGTTGAACGTGCGTTCGGTAACCCGCCTGAGTGCAAGATTCAGGCAAGCGGGGCTCACCGCGGCATCCGTAGTAAATAAAGCGAGCATGGTCGCCATGTTCGGGTGAATCATACCCGAACCCTTGGCCGCTGCACCGATTGTGACCGGCACTCCCTGGATATCGAATCTTACTGCCAGAAATTTTTCTTTCGTATCTGTAGTCATCAGCGCCCTGGCGAACGAGCCGCCTTTCTGCGCATTGAACCCCTCTCTAACCTTGAGAAGCCCGGCTTTGATCCTGTCCATGAGCAGCGGTTTGCCGATCAGCCCGGTGGACATGACAAGCATCGTTGACTCCTCGAGTCCGAATATCCGCTCGGCTTCAGCAGCCATTCCGCCTGCGTCGCGAATTCCCTGCTTGCCTGTACAGGCGTTGGCGTTACCGCTGTTGACTACAACGCCTTGGATGTGGCCGGAGCTGCGCTCCAGGATTTTTTTACTGACCAGTACCGGGGCAGCCTGCACTCGGTTGGTGGTAAACACACCTGCTGCGTTACAGGGACGTTCACAAAGCAAAACTCCCAGGTCCGGCTCACCGCTTTGCTTGATCCCGCAGCTTACACCGAGAGCGCGAAAACCCGGTACCGAATCAACAGAGCCTGTTTCAATTATCTTCATTTTTCTTTGCGAATGTGGATCTCTGGACAGATGAAGCCTCTTAAAGACAGAAAAGCTCGAGCGGCAATTAAAGCCTATTTTTTCTTTCGCACTTCGTTTAGAATATCCGCGAATATATCGACAAACGTGTCAATCTGGCGCTGCGCGATAATCAACGGAGGAACGGCGCGGATTACTTTTTCACTGGCTGTGCAGACCAGAACGCCGCGTTCATAGAACAGGGGTAAGAGTTTCTCGGCGTTTATTTTTAGCTCCACCCCGACCAATAACCCCAAGCCTCTCACCTCCTGAACCAAGTCCGAATTGGCTTTTTCCAGGGATTGAAGTTTTTTTATCAGATACCGGCCCTTTTCTGATACCGATATCAGGAAGGAGGGCCGTTTGAGCCTTTTGAAAACCTCGATTGCCGCCACACTGATTACCAGCCCGCCGCCGAAAGTCGTGGCGTGGTCTCCGCGCTCGATCGCTTCACTAAGCCGCTCGGAGGCAAGCACCGCGCCCATGGGAAAGCCCCCGGCCAAGGGTTTGGCCAGAGTGAGGATATCCGGTTTCACGCCAAAATGCTCGTAGGCAAAAAGCTTTCCGGTGCGGCCCAGGCCGCACTGGATTTCATCGAATATGAGAAGGACATTGCGGCGCTTGCAGACCTCGGCCAGATTCATGAGAAAATCCCGGGTCGCCAGGTTCACTCCACCCTCTCCCTGTACCGGCTCGACAATCACCGCGCAGGTATCCACCCCGATTTTAGACTCCGCATCTTCAGCATCACCGAAACGAGCGAACTTTACTCCAGGTACCAGCGGCTCGAACGGCATGCGGTATTTCTCGCGGTCTGTCAGCGCCAGGGCGCCGAAAGTTCTGCCGTGGAAAGAGCCGGTAAAGGAAACAAATCCCGAGCGGTCACGACCCGGATTTTTATGCGCCCACCGGCGCGCCAGTTTCATTGCGCCCTCGATTGCCTCGGCTCCGCTGTTGCAGAAAAACACTTTACCTGCAAACGAATTTTTCACCAGCAGTTCGGCAAGTTCCACCTGAGGAGCGGTATAGTAAAGGTTGGAACAGTGGACAAGCTTTTCAGCCTGGGTGGCAATCACCCGGCTAAATTGCTTATTCCCATAGCCCAGAGCGTTCACCGCGATGCCGCTGACCATGTCCAGGTAACGTTTGCCGTTGGTGTCATAAAGGTAGCAGCCTTTTCCCTGTTCGATTACAAATTCGGGCCGGCTGTAAGTACCCAGTATGTAACGCGCTTCATCGCGAATTATTTTTTCTGTCCTGTTCACCGCAGGCCGAACCTCCGCGTGCAGAAATTTTCTGTCATCCAGATGGAGGATTTCAAAAGGAGTTCAAACTTCGAAGGGAATAAAATACAATGATGAAAGACAAGACGCAAAAAAAATGGCTCCCGGGTCGTATCAACTGCTGCGACAGGCCAACCTGAGCTCTCAGGCAAAGAGGTTGGTTCCCTCGCTGTTGCGCAGAGATTGGAATTCTTCGAGAAGCATTCCGGTCACAGGGCCCGGCTTGCCGCTACCGATTTTACGCCTGTCGATGGAAATCACCGGAATCAGCTCAGCGCCTGTACCGGTGAGAAAACATTCATCTGCCACATAGACATCGTGAAGTGTCAGTGGCAGCTCGCGCACAGGGACACCCTTTCTGACTGCAATCTCCATCACCACTGCGCGCGTAACACCGAGAAGGATCGGGAACTCGGGCGAAGGAGTGAGAAGTTCCCCGCGTTTAACAATGAAAATGTTGTCAGCGCTGCATTCGCATACATAGCCGTCTGCGCTGAGCATCAAGCTTTCCGGCACACCGGCCAGGTTTGCTTCCATTTTTGCTATTATGTTATTGAGATAGTTGAGACTTTTAACGCGCTGGCTGATCATATCGGGAGATATGCGGCGGGTCGAGGCGGTTATGATCGGTATTCCCTCCTTGTAGAGCTTTTCATCATAAAGCTGAATTTTATCGACAATAATAATTATCGAGCTTCTGGAACACTTTTTCGGGTCGATCCCCAGGTCTCCTTCTCCCCTGGTGACCACCAGGCGGATGTATGCATCCCTCATGCCGTTGGCTTTCACAGTATCGACTACCGCCTGTTCCAGCTTTTGGCGGCTGAGAGGAATCTGGAGCCTGATAACCTCAGCGCCTTCGTAGAGACGCTCCATGTGCTCGGCAAACCGGAATATCCGGCCGGAGTAAACTCTGATTCCCTCGAATACACCGTCGCCGTAAAGAAGTCCGTGGTCGAAAACGTTTATTTTCGCCTCGCTCTTGGGATAGAGAGTACCATCGATATAAACCTTGGGTTCCATAAACAAAAGCCCTCGCGATTGAGATAGAGTGCAGCGAAAACCATCCGCCAGGGGGAAGAAATCTCTGCCGGAAGAACAATAATTTTTTCGTGGCGGATTCCGAGCTTTCCCTGTCCGGGACAGTGGCGATGAATTTGCAAAACAAGTTAATTTGTTCAGAAATACAGCACCCACAGGGTAAAGCGTGCCATAACCCTGCAACTTACCGGTAAACCAACATTCGAGGGGAATTTACTTAGCTCCCCTGGAATTGAGAAGCTTGTAAATAACACTGTCGGTAAGGGCCTGCCAACTGGCATCCACGATATTAAAGGAAACGCCCACCGTGCCCCATTTGTTTTTATTATCGCCGGATTCGATCAGCACGCGCACCATCGAGGCAGTGCCCGCGCCCATGGGCAATACGCGCACCTTGTAATCGAGAAGTTTGACTTCCTTGAGCTCGGGGTAGAATTTCTCCAGCGCCTTGCGCAGGGCATTGTCAATAGCGTTAACCGGCCCGTTGCCAACTGCGGCGGTGTGTTCTGTCTGGCCGTCCACCTTGACCATGATCGTCGCCTCGGAGGAGGGAACCTCCGTGTCGAAGCTTTTCTGGTCGGTCACGCGAAAGCCTAATAACTCGAAAAACTCGGGCAGCTTCCCTTGGGCGCGTTTGATCAACAGTTCGAAACTGGCTTCGGCGCCCTCGTACTGGAACCCTTCGTATTCGAGGGTCTTGAGCTTATCAAGGATCTCCCTCACCACCGGGTCTTTGCTATCTATATCGATGCCGAATTCCTGGGCCTTGTAAAGGATATTGCTCCTGCCGCTCAGGTCGCTGACCAGCACCCTGCGGTGATTGCCGACAAATTCGGGATCGATATGTTCATAGGTTTCCGGGTTGCGCACCACGGCAGAGACATGCATGCCGCCCTTGTGGGCGAAAGCGCTCTCACCGACAAAGGCCTGGCGCTTGTTATCCGGCATATTTGCCAGTTCGTTGACAAAGCGGGCAAGCTCGCGAAGCCGCTTGAGATGTCGGCTCGGGATCGCGTCATAGCCCATTTTAAGCATTATGTCCGGGATGATCGAGACCAGGTTTGCATTGCCGCAGCGCTCGCCGTAGCCGTTGATCGTGCCCTGTACATGCATCGCACCCGCCTCTACTGCGACGAGAGTATTGGCCACTGCCAGTTCCGAATCGTTATGGGTGTGGATCCCGAGCGGTACATTAATTGTTTCGGCGACCTTTTTCACCACTTCGCTGACAAACGAGGGCAGGCTGCCGCCATTGGTGTCGCAGAGCACTATCCTGTCCGCCCCGGCATCCTCTGCGGCCTTGAGAGTCTTGAGGCAATACTCGGGATTTGCCCGGTAACCGTCGAACAGGTGTTCCGCATCGTAAATCACCATCCTGTCGCGCTTTTTCAGGTAATCCAGAGATTCGTAGATGGCCCTGAGATTTTCATCCAGTTTCGTACGCAGGGCATCCCGGACATGGAGGTCCCAGCTCTTGCCTACCACGGTTACCACCTCGGTTTCCGCGCTGAGCAGGCTGTTGATTATCGAGTCACTCTCCACCTGGCCGCCGACCCTGCGGGTCATACCGAAAGCCGTGGGTTTGGCCTTTTTGAGCGGCGACTTCTTGACTTCCTCGAAAAAGAGCGCGTCCTTGGGATTGGAACCCGGATACCCGCCCTCGATGTAGTGGAAGCCCATTTCGTCGAGAATATGGGCGATCCGCATTTTATCCTCGAGGGTAAAGGAGATATCCTCGGCCTGTGTCCCATCGCGCAGGGTTGTATCATAGACTTCAATAGTTGCCATTGGCAGAACTCCTACTTTTTCATCCAGGTCATCATTTTACGCAATTTAGCGCCAACCTTTTCGACCATGTGCTCGGCGTCCTGGCGCTTACGGGCGTTGTAAACCGGACGGCCGACCTTGTTTTCCAAAAGCCACTGGCGGGCAAAGGAGCCGTCCTGAATCTCGGAAAGCACTTTTTTCATCTCCTGGCGCACCTGCTCGTTAATAATTCGCTTGCCGGTCACCAGATCGCCGTACTCGGCGGTATCGGAAATGGAGTTGCGCATGTTTGCGATACCGCCTTCGTAAATCAGGTCCACGATCAGTTTCACCTCGTGCAGGCACTCGAAATAGGCGATCTCTGGCTGGTAGCCAGCCTCAACCAGGGTATCGAATCCGGCGCGCATAAGCTCGGTGAGTCCACCGCAGAGCACGACCTGCTCGCCGAAAAGATCGGTTTCGGTTTCCTCAGCGAAAGTTGTCTCAATGATTCCGGCCCTTCCAGCCCCGATTCCGCAGGCGAAGGCCAGGGCCAACTCGTGGGCCTTGCCGGTGGCATCCTGCTGGAGGGCGATCAGGCAGGGTACTCCACCCCCTTCAGTATAGATACGCCGTACAAGGTGACCGGGGCCCTTGGGAGCGACCATGAATACATCCGCCTCGGCAGGAGGCACTATCTGGCCGAAATGGATATTGAAACCGTGGCTGAAAACCAGTGCCTTGCCCTTTTTCATGTGCTGGTCGATATCGGAACAGTAGACATCGGCCTGGATCTGATCCGGAAGAAGGATCTGGATCACATCTGCACTCTTAGCGGCTTCGGCCGCTGTAAGCGGCTTGAAACCATCCTTGAGAGCCTGCTTGTAGTTGGCCGTGCCTTTCAGTTCACTCACGATCACATCGAAACCGCTGTCCCTCAGATTCTGCGCCTGGGCGTGACCCTGGCTGCCGTAACCGATAATGGCGATCTTGCGTTTCTTTAAAACAGCAGGCTTAGCGTCTTTTTCGTAGTAAATTTTCATTTAGCGCCTCCACTTTATTGGACATGTTGGAAATATCGCCTTTCGATTATTCGGAAATTCAGACCTGATCCGGCGCACCGAACCGGCCGCACACGCGTAACCACAAAATAAACGATATCTATTTGATTCGAAATAATCTTCAACCGGGCGAGACATGCCCGGCTGCTTGCGAAAATCATACTGGTTTCGGCGTATGCTCAATCAGGCCGGCATTTTGCTCGAGGACCAGTCAGGGCTTTTGCCTGTATACTCGCGCTTTAGAGCTACTATACCGGTGCGGGCCATTTCCTTGATCCCGAATGGCTGGAGCATATTAATACATGCCTGAACCTTCTTGTTGCCGCCTGTAACCTCGATAGTCAGAGTCTTGGGCGAGATATCCACAATTTTGGCCTGGAAGATGTCGGCGATCTGTGCTATCGAGTTGCGTGTCGAGGCAGTGCAGCTGAGCTTGATCAGCGCAAGTTCCCGGTTGATATGTTCCTCGAAGGTAAGATCGACCACCTTGATTACATTGATCAGCCGGTTGAGCTGTTTGATTATCTGTTCGATAACCATGTCGTCACCGTGGGTGACAATTGTCATGCGGCTCAGTTCGGGGTTTTCTGTCTCTCCCACGCAGATACAGTCCATGTTAAAACCTTTGCCGCTAAACAGATTGGAGATTCGAGCCAAGACCCCGAACTTGTTCTCCACCAGTAGAGAAATAGTGTGTTGCATCTGCTGTCTCCGTTGTCGGATATATAAGGTTTTTATTCGATAATATCCGTGGCCATTTTACCGGGCGGAATCATCGGGTAAACGTTTTCATGGCGGTCAATGTGAAAGTCGATGAATACCGGGCAATTTTTCACTTTCATAGCCTTTTCGAGCACCGGAACCACCTTGTCGTGTTTTTCGACTCTCATTCCCTTTGCCCCATAAGCTTCGACCAGCTTGACAAAATCAGGGTTCGTAAATTCGAGGCAGGTATGGCTATAGCGCTTGCCGAAAAACAGTTCCTGCCACTGTCGGACCATGCCTAGGAATCCGTTGTTTAATATTGCCACAATCACGTTGAGCCGCTCGGATACGGCTGTGGCAACCTCCTGCACGGTCATCTGGAAGCCGCCGTCACCAACTATGGCAACCACTTTTCTGTCCGGTGAAGCCAGGGCCGCGCCGATTGCCGCCGGAAAACCGAAGCCCATGGTTCCCAGCCCGCCTGAGGTCATAAGAGTGCGCGGTTTGAGAAACTTATAGTGCAGAGCGACCCACATCTGGTGCTGGCCGACATCAGTTGAAACAACTGTATCATCACCGCAAACCTTGTGGATTGACTCGATAACATACTGCGGTTTGATACTCTCGCTTTTATTGTACTTGAGAGGGTGAGTTTTTTTCCAGTGGTGGATCATGCTGAGCCAGTCTGCTGTATCTGCCTTTTTTGTCAAGGGCAGAAGTGTTTTTAGCACTTTTTTACAGTCACCCACGATTGGATAGTCCACCTTGATATTCTTACTGATCGAGGCCGGGTCCACATCTATATGGATCACACTGGCTTTTGGGGCGAACGCATCGAGCTTGCCGGTAACCCGGTCATCGAAACGGGAGCCCACAGCAATCAGCAGGTCGCTTTCGTTGACCGCCATATTCGCATACCAGGTGCCGTGCATCCCAAGCATCCCCAGAGAGAGCGGATCATCCTCCGGGAAAGCACCGAGCCCGAGCAAGGTGGTTGTGACCGGTATCCCGGCCTTGTAAGCGAGTTCAGTCAGCTCGGCTGAGGAATTCGAAGAAATACATCCCCCACCAACATAGAGAACCGGCCTTTTAGCCTGTGCTATCGCCTCTGCCGCCTTTTTGATCTGCTGAATGTGCCCGTGCTCTGTAGGTTTGTAACCCGGGACGTCAACAGTATCAGGGTACTCGAAAACCGATTCCGAAAGGAACACATCCTTGGGAATATCAATCAGCACTGGGCCCGGTCTACCGGTGGAAGCGATGAAGAAAGCCTCCTTGACTGTGCTGGCCAGATCCGCGACATCCCGAACCAGGTAGCTGTGCTTGGTGATTGGACGGGTAATGCCGGCAATATCCACCTCCTGGAATGCATCATTGCCGATAGCGGCCCTGGCCACCTGGCCGGTGATACACACTACAGGTATCGAGTCCATGAAAGAGGTGGCAATGCCGGTAACCAGGTTGGTGGCTCCAGGTCCTGAAGTTACAAGGCAAACACCTGTTTTGCCGGAGGCTCGCGCGTAGCCGTCCGCCATATGCTGGGCGCCTTGCTCGTGTCGGCAGAGCACGATCTTAGGCCTGGGGCAGTTGTACAGCTTATCGAAAACAGGGATTACCACACCTCCAGGATAGCCAAAAACGTGGTCGACATTCTCTTTTATCAGGGAGCGTATAAGTATCTCAGAGCCAGAAAGCCGCTCTTTTTTTCCGGCTTTCACTTTCGCGCCTGATTCCTTTTCCTTGACTATCTGCATAGCCCTATCTCCAGTATATGGTTGGTATTAAGCCGGCGGCTCCGCCATGAGAACCGGTTTCCCTTCTGTTCTCCGAACGGTTGAAATTCACCGACGGGAAAAATTCCAGTATCAGCAGGCTAATATTTACATGGTGAAGTCATGTATAAATTTAATGTTATTAATCATTGCGTCTATATTAATCTCTCAATCTATTTTTACCTCAAAACGCAAAATGAATGCACCAAGAGCCGCACCGGGCCGGCCAGTTCCCCAGACTAAGCATATATTGATTCAGAAATTTAAAGCTGATCGGGGGAACGGGCTCGCGGCTATTGTAGGCCTATTATAATCAAGCCGGAGCCTTCCCCCAAAGATACGGGAAGAATAATCAAAATGCTCAAAAGAATCAAAGCAGTAGATAGACGTGTACTCTGCATCAGGCTGAAGCGCCGGAGTAAGGCGTGTGGAGAGGATAGCTGTAAGAGGTTATAAATCATTCTGCCATAATCCTCGAATAAACGAAAGCTGCTGCCGACTCAGAGTGTTTATTGAGTTTTTTACTATATAGATATACAAAGGCATTGTCAAGAAAAACTTAAAGACATTCTTACGAATAGCGCCTCCGGCAGTAAAACAGCTTGAAAGCGCCGCTATTAGTTTCCAGTGGCCTTGCCCCGATGTATGGCTTATCATCTCTAATTTAGATACTTACAAAACGCTGCGCTCATCTTTACCAATACTAGACCAAATCGCTTCTGGGCCATATCAAGAAAGCAATCAAAAGCTTAGTTGTTTAGTATCCTTTAAATTAATAAGTTACTGGATCTTAGCACTTTTTGTAGCGTTTAAAGATATTGACCGCAAGCATTTAACTACTTATATTTTTTTGAATTTAAATTTTCTTCTCATCTGTTAACTCAAAGGCCCGATTTTAGGACAAAACGATAATTTATGTCTAGAGGCAAGAGACAAGGGAAGCGCGCCGTGCTTGTTATCGAGGACGGCCGTACGTTCCAGGGCAACTCTTTCGGGGCTGAGGGCGAGGCTATCGGCGAAGTGGTTTTCAATACCAGTATGACCGGCTACCAGGAGATACTCTGCGATCCGTCCTACAATGGTCAAATTGTTACAATGACCTACCCGCATATCGGCAACACGGGGATCAATCCGACTGATATCGAAAGCTCGAGAATCCAGGTCGAGGGATTTATCGTGCGGGAGAATGCTGCCCACCACTCCAACTGGCGGGCAACCCAAAGCCTGGATGAATATCTTCGTGAGGCAGGGGTTGTTGGAATCGAGAGAATCGATACGCGGGCGCTCACCCTTCATATCAGGGAAAAGGGCGCAATGAAAGGTATTATCTCCACCGCCGATTTTAACTACGAATCATTGATGAACAAGCTTTACAAGTACCCGGGGCTTATCGGCCGGGACCTGGTAAAAAATGTCACTATCGAGAAAAGTTACATTTTCCGTCCTGGCACCGAACCTGAATCGCCCGCAGACTATTATATCTATACTGCTGACAGGCCCGAGGATCTCATGACCCGGGAGCCGGGCGGCAACAGCGGAAAACACTACGTGGTGGCTATCGACTGCGGAATCAAATTCAACATACTGCGGATCCTCTCTTATTTCGACTGCAAGATAATTGTGGTTCCGGCTTCTTACAGCAGCGCCGAAATTCTGAGCCTCAACCCTGACGGGCTCTTTCTCTCCAACGGTCCGGGAGACCCGGAGGGGGTGCCCTATCTCAAACAGACAGTCAAGGATATAGTCGAGCAGCTGCCCGATCTTCCGATTTTCGGCATATGCCTTGGACACCAGATTCTTGGCCTTGCTTTCGGGGGTGAGAGTTTCAAGCTGAAATTCGGTCACCGCGGGGCCAACCACCCGGTGATGAATCTCGCTACTGGCAAAATAGAGATTACCACTCAAAACCATGGATTTTGTATCAAGGGGAGCAAGGATGAGAACGGGCAATGGCAGATCGACGGGTGTGCTGATCTCGAGGTGACCCACATAAACCTCAACGACCAGACAATCGAGGGTTTCCGGCACAAGAAGAGGCCTGTTTTCTCCGTGCAGCATCACCCGGAATCGAGTGCGGGGCCCCACGACAGCTGGTACCTTTTCCGCCGGTTCATCCAGCTGATCGAACAGCGTAAATCCTCCCTGGTCAAGTCAGCTTTCTGAACTTGCCCTTTCACCGTCCAAAAGGAGTATTGCAACCGTGACCAGAAATCAGAAATGGCTTCTCGGCATTTTTCTCGCCTTTTTTATCATTGCGGCGATAGTGATCTTTACCGCATTGGCATTGACCATTTTCGGCACCTCGGATTTCAAGCTGGCCGGTTCGTTTGGCGAGCGGGTCGGGATAGTGGAGATCAGGGGAATTATCGATGAATCGGAATCGATTCTCCGGCAGATCAAAACACTTCGCGAGGATGAAAGTGTCCGTGCGGTTGTTGTGCGTGTCAACTCGCCTGGCGGCGCGGTGGCCCCGAGCCAGGAAATTTACGCCGGGCTTGTAAAACTCAAACAGCGCACTGAAAAACCGGTTGTGGCCTCGATGGGCTCGGTAGCTGCCTCGGGAGGTTATTATATCGCTTGCGCGGCGGACTCGATCCTCGCCTCCCCGGGGAGCCTGACAGGCTCTATCGGCGTGCTTCTGGAATTTCCCGATCTGCAGGAGGTGCTTAGAAAAGTTGGAATCGGCTTCGAGGTGATAAAAAGCGCCGAGCACAAAGATATCGGCTCACCATTCAGGAGACTGACCGAAAAGGAGCGGGAAATCCTTCAGGAGATGGTCGATGACGTGTTCGACCAGTTCGTGGAGGTAGTAAGCAGCGAGCGGGGATTGAGCTGCGACAGCGTGCTTGCCTTTGCTGATGGCCGGATCTTTTCCGGTCGGCAGGCTTATAATCTCGGCCTGGTAGACCGTACCGGTGACTTCCAGGATGCGATCGACACAGCCGGTCGAATGTGCGGACTGGGAGAAAATCCTAAGACTGTCCGGGTGCGTAAAAAGCGGCTCTCCTGGCTCGAGCTGATAAATAACGCCGCCACGCGACTGCAGGACCCGGCCTCGGCAATGAGTTCACCGAGGCTGCTTTATCTTTTCCGCTGAGGTTGGGCAGATTTTCCAGTTCTGTACCCCGGTCTGGATTGGCCAGGGATATTTTGATAAGTCTTCAATTCGATTTTCGGGCGACTGTTGCTAATAAATTGAAACTCCAAACAGTAACTCAGGAGGATTTGTTCATGTCGATGATCGCTGATGTATCCGCAAGGGAAATCCTCGATTCACGCGGGAACCCCACTGTTGAAGTCGAAGTTGTGCTGGATGATGATTCTTTTGGCCGGGCAGCCATACCGAGTGGGGCCTCCACCGGAGAATTCGAGGCAGTGGAGCTACGAGACGGGGACCAGGGGCGCTACCTGGGCAAGGGAGTGCAGAAGGCTGTGGATAATGTAAACGAAGAGATAGGACCGGAGGTGATCGGCATGGACGCCTGCTGCCAGGCTGCTCTGGATAAAGCGCTGATCGAACTGGACGGGACCGAGAACAAAGGCAAGCTCGGTGCGAATGCGATCCTGGGTGTTTCACTTGCCGCTGCCAAAGCCGCCGCCGAATACAGCGGCCTTCCCCTTTACCAGTATATCGGCGGAGTGAACGCGAAAGTGCTGCCCGTGCCGATGATGAATATTATCAACGGTGGAAGCCACGCGGTTAATAACGTGGATCTCCAGGAATTCATGGTCATGCCCACAGGCGCAAAAAGTTTCTCCGAGGCCCTGCGCATGGGCGCTGAGATTTTCCATAACCTCAAAAAAGTGCTCGTTGGCAAGGGTTACAACACCGGTGTTGGAGACGAAGGTGGTTTCGCGCCTGATCTGAAAAGCAACGAGGAAGCTGTCGAGGTGATCCTCGAGGCTATCGAAAAAGCCGGGTATAAAGCAGGCGAGCAGATACAGCTTGCTCTCGATCCGGCAGCGAGTGAGTTCTATGAAAACGGGAAGTATGTTTTCAAGAAAAGTGACGGTTCGGTGAAATCCAGTGAAGACATGGTAAAATTCTTGGCAGATTGGGTCAAAAAATACCCGATCATCTCAATCGAGGACGGTCTGGACGAGGAGGACTGGGCGGGGTGGAAGATACTGACCGAGGAGCTGGGTGACAAGATTCAACTCGTTGGCGACGATCTTTTTGTCACCAACACCAAACGTCTTGCGCGTGGAATCCAGGAAGGCTGCACCAACTCGATCCTGATCAAGCTCAACCAGATCGGAACGCTGACCGAGACCCTGGATGCAATCCAGATGGCCAAGCAAGCGGGCTATACATGTGTTATCAGCCACCGCAGCGGTGAAACCGAGGATTCGACAATTGCCGATCTGGCTGTGGCAGTAAACGCCGGCCAGATTAAAACCGGATCAGCCAGCCGCACGGACCGTATCTGTAAATACAATCAGCTGCTGCGTATTGAGGAGGATTTGGGCGAGTCGGCTCTGTTCTGGGGCAAATCAGCTTTCTATAACATCCGTTAGGCTTTGCACGGATAACTTTAAATCGATAATTACCATGCCGGTCCTGTCCTGGAAAAAACGGCCAAAACTTGTACTGCTGACCCTGTTTGGCGGCCTGCTTATCCTGGCCTTGTTCGGAGGAGACTATAATTTCGTCTCCATCTGGAAACTTTACCAGAAGAAAAAAGCTCTTTCTGAGCACGTGGAGCAGCTCCGGATCCATAACCAGATACTCGCCGACCAGATCAGGGTGTTCAGGGAAGACCCACAGGCCATCGAAAAGGTGGCCCGGGAAAATCTGGGAATGGCCGGCAAGGGAGAAACTATATATCGAATCCTGCCCGAAGGTCCGGATAGTGCAGCCGATTCGTTAAAACCAGGCAAATAATGTATTTTTGCGCAAAAAGGCCAAAATACTTGACATAATAAAGTGTTTAAGGTATAATAGCTTTAGAATTATCCTTTAGACAATTGTCGCGGGGTGGAGCAGTCAGGTAGCTCGTTGGGCTCATAACCCAAAGGTCGAAGGTTCAAATCCTTCCCCCGCTACCATTATATCAGGGATTTACCGCTTTGGCGGTAAATCCTTTTTTTCTAATAAGCTTCGGATTCTAATAAGCTTCGGATTCAAACAATTTGCGCACTATTTCTCGCTGTTGGGGAAAACAATAATTAAAGTAAAATTTTAATTATCCGTTATAACTTAAATAGATAGGGAAGTTATAGCTCTGCTATGATTTTTCTATCCGGAAATTGCCGCCTCTGGAGAGAATTAAATTGCATTTCCAGCCATTGACAAGCCAGGGAATTCGAAAATGAGTCGATCCAGAATCAAAGCCAAGACATCATATTTTCTCGTGACTACCAGCGGGAAACTTCGCAAGTTGAACCCCACTTTAGTATCCGTTGTCGCAATAGTTTGTTTCGCTGCAATTACTTTCATTGCAAGCCAATGTGTTATCTACAATCAGCGGCTGATCAGGGAAAAAAATCAGATTCAGGAGCAGCTTACACGAATCAACCAAGAACAGACACAACTTGAAAGCGACCTGAATATCTGCCTGACGAACAAAGAAGAGATCTCTCGTCTTTTGCATTTCAATACTGGGAAAGCTACTGATGAAAAATAAAATGTATTTGATGATATTTTTTGCCGATGGGCGTTCTCGCACTCTCGGGTTGGATTTAATCTCCACTATAAAAGTGACCCTTCTGCTGCTGTCAATCGCTTTTTTTGTCGGGTCAACGGTAATTGCTTATAATTTCTACATTCTCAGAAGCGTAAGGAGTTCTTATACCCAAACAATGCAGAATCTGACGATTGAACAGCAAAATGTCAAAAAGCGCCTTGTCGAGTTAGAGAATTTCGAAGAGAAAATATCCTTCTTTCTGGGCGTGCTGCCTGAGAATGATAATTTGGCTTCCAAAGTGAGCTACAAGGGAGGAATAGGCGGTGGCGAAGAATTGGAAACTATTTCAGCAGACGGTCTTGAATCCATGGTGGAAGAGAATAGTTATGAGTTTCCGTCCATTAGTCACGAAAACGAGAAAACTGATGAGCGAGTCAAGCGTTTGAAAAAAAGGCTCGAAGAGCTCGCCGATCTCGCCTTGCAGGAGAAAAAGCGCCTTGATTACACGCCATCGATCCTGCCTGCTCAGGGGTATATGACCAGCAGGTTCGGCTGGCGAATGTCGCCGTTCACCGGAAAACGACATTTCCACAGAGGTATTGACTTAGTTAACAAGATAGGTACGCCGGTCAAGGCTACAGCCGCAGGCAGGGTTATTTTAGCCGGGAAAGAGGTTTACTGGGGCAACGTGATATTTATCGAACATCGGGACGGGATTGTCAGCAAGTACGGCCACCTGAGCGAGATAAAAGTCAGGCGCGGGGACAAGGTTGGCAGGGGTGATTTGATCGCCCTGATCGGAATGAGCGGACGCACCACCGGCCCGCATCTTCATTACCAGATCGAAATTAACAATAAAGCAGCTGACCCGACCAAGTTCGTGATCGAGGAACTGGATTAAAAACCGAATAACATCATAATTTTCATTCCTGTACTAAAGACCGAAAACCCTCCTCAGGTCGTTGGCTGTTGCCAGCAGCATCAGAGCGAACACTATTAAAAGGCCCACCTGAATCAGCCGCATCCTCTGGGCTGAAGAAAGCGGCCTGCCGAAACGGACCACCTCGATCAGCAGAAACAAGAGGTGTCCTCCATCGAGAACCGGGATCGGCAGGAGGTTGAGAATCGCAAGATTGATACTCAAGATCGCCATGAAACTCCACAGGTATCCCGACCGCGCCGACTCCCCGGCCAACTGTCCGATCAGCACCGGTCCGCCGAAAACATCTTTCGCCTCTCCCAGGGAGATACGTCTGGTAATCAAGCCTATAAAAAGGTTTGTAAGGCTTTCCGTGATGAACACAGTCATATGGACCGTATTCTTTGCCCCGGCTATAATAGATTCGGTAAGAGGCAGCGGGACCCGGTCAAAATACGGGCCGATACCGATTAGACCCCTTTCCTCGAAAGAACCGTCACCCCGGGAAACACTTCTTTTCTCCGGTGTTGCCTCGATCTGAATCCTTTCGGCGCCTCGCTCCACGAATAGCGTGAGAGGAACTCCTGCGCTGGCATAGATTTTCTCAGTCATTTCGCGCCAGCTCCGTACCGGCTCCCCGTTTATCCCAAGTATCAGATCGCCACGCTCCAGGCCCGCTTTCTGTGCCGGTTTACCCGGGATAACGGTGCCGACACGGGGCAGTGAAAAAGGAACAAGGGCTGTTACCAGTTGCTGGCGGAGCGAATCATTGGCAGTGGAAATCGAAACGGAATATTGTTCGCTACTCTGCTGATCCAGAAGGAAAAAACCGGTGGCCCTGCCAGAGCCACCGAGCACCTCATCGATTACCCCGTCCCAGTTGGATACCTCGATACCGTTAACTTTCAAGATTTCTGACCGGTCCCGGATTTTTTCCATTCCCGGAAGGATCATCTCCTGTTCCAGGGTCTCAACAGTTGTGGTTGAGAAGGTATCAACTCCCTGGAAAAAGATAATTCCCTGGTAGAGTATCATGGCGAGCAGAAAATTCGCCACCGGACCTGCGGAAATCACAAGGAATCGCTGGAAGACACCCTTATTTTCGAAATGACGTGCCGGATCCGTGGACACTTTTTCCGGGTCAACGGTACCTTCAATCCCCTCTGCCGGATCGTCTCCGGCCATTTTCACGTAACCGCCGAACGGGATACAGGACAGAGAGTATTCGGTCTCGCCCCAGGTGCGGGTAACAATCGGCTTGCCAAACCCAATCGAAAATCGCAGCACCTGAATGTCCACGAGTTTGGCCACCAGGAAATGCCCCAGTTCGTGGACAAATATCAGCACTCCGAGAACAAAAATTGCTACCAATACGGTAAAGGCCATCATTACTCCGCTTTTTTTCGTTAAGCCCTCCCATAAGTGTATATCGGGTTGGGATGGACTCACTATCAATTTATTGCCCTTTGGGCTCCAGTGCAAGTTTCTCAAGTTATTATTCAGATCGCTTATTCCGGCCGTACTTTTATTTCGAGCTAAAATGCCGGCTTAACCTGAAACAAAAAGGGCAAGGCATTCCTCGCCCTCGAAGTTCCTTAAATCACCGGTAGAACTTCTCCAGAGATTATCCCTTCAAGGTATCCAGCGGCTTTTTCTAAGCAATCAGCTGCACTGCAAAATCCCTGGCCCAACTGTCTGCCTGAAAAATCTCCTCCAGCGAGGGCTCGCCTCCTGCGCGAACCTCGGCCAGAGTCTTCTCTATTATATCGGGTATCTGCGTGAAGACGATCAAGCCCTTGCTGAAAAGCTTCACAGCAGCCTCGTTAGCTGCATTGAACACCGCGGTGGCAACGCCCCCTTTCCTGCCTGCTTCGTAAGCAAGCGCCAGGCAGGGAAAATTTTTCCCGTCCACCGACTCGAATGTCAACTCGCCAATAGCGGCTAAATCCGGAGGCCTGATACTGCTCTGCACACGATCCGGATAGGTCAGCGCATATTGGATAGGAATCCGCATGTCCGGAACACCTATATGTGCCAGCACGGTGCCATCGTGGAATACCGCCATCCCGTGGACTATGGACTGCGGGTGCACCAGAACCTCTATGTTCTCATACTCCAGTCCGAAAAGAAAGTGCGCTTCGATGATCTCCAGTCCCTTGTTCGCCAGGCTGGCCGAATCGATCGTGATTTTCGGCCCCATCTTCCAGGTTGGGTGATTCAGGCTCTCGGCGAAAGTGACCTTTTCCAGCCGCGCCCTGTCGCTTCCTCGAAACGGGCCGCCGGAAGCTGTAATTATAACCTTCTCCAGGGCACTTCGGGATTCGTGCAAGTCAATAAGCTGGAAAAGAGCGCTGTGCTCGCTGTCCACAGGAATGATCTCGGCACCCGGCTTCTCCCCGGCCAGCCGTATCAAGTGTGCGCCCGCCATTACCAGAGATTCTTTATTGGCCAGGGCGAGCCGCTTACCTGCCTTGAGTGCCGCCACCGAGGGGGCCAGGCCAGCCGAGCCGACCATGGCATTGACAACAATATCCACCTCAGGGTCTGTGGCAAGCTCGACCAGTGATTCCTGGCCGCAGCCCAGTTCGATAGCGCCGAGACTCTGTCTGTCGATCTCCTCGGCCACGCTGCAATCGGCCAGACAGATTCTGGCGGCCCCGAACGCCCTTGCGGACTCAAGCAGACGGTGGACATTTCTGTGTGCTGCCAGAGACACCACTCTGAAACGGGGGGCCAGTTCGTTAAGCACAGCGAGACAGTTCTCACCAATAGAACCCGTGGCCCCAAGTATGCAAACGTTCTGGGGCATGTAGACTACACCGGACTAATAAAGTAACGGAAAATAACGCTCACCGGCACGGTAAAAAGAAGGCTATCGAAACGGTCGAGCACCCCTCCGTGTCCCGGGATCAGTCTGGAGGAATCCTTAACCCCGGAGTCCCTTTTGAAAACAGAAACGACAAGATCGCCTGCTTGAGCGGCAATTCCGATCAGGAGTCCGTAAACCAGGGCCTGGACCCAACCGAAAAGTCCCATCCAGACAGAGCCCAGGAAATAGGATACCGCAATGCCAAGCAACATGCCGCCGATAGCTCCCTCATAGGTCTTGCCGGGACTTAAGACCGGGCTTAGCTTGCGGCGACCGAATAATCTGCCGCTGGCGTAGCTTCCAGTATCAACTGCCCAGGTACCCAGATAAGCCAGGAAAAGCCAGTTCACTCCAGCCATATCAGGATAACCCGGATCGAGACGCAGCAGCAGTTGGGTGGAAAACAGGCCGCCGAAATAAAGTATTCCGAAAGCTGTTACCGAGATGCGGGCAATGGCGCCCTGGACTCCCTGCGACCCGATTAGCGCAGCCACAGCAACTGCCATGAGCGCAAGGGAAACCGAAGAGGAAATCCAGATCGAGCTTTGAATTGTCAGAGCCAGGAAAACAGAGAAAGGCAAAGCAGCAGCCAGAAGGGTCCCCAGGCCTGCTATGGGTCTCAATCCCTTTTGCCGGGCCATCGAATAGAACTCACGGGCGGCCAGGCCAGCCTGAACTGCCACAAGCAACAAGACATACCACGAACCGAGGCGGATAAGCAGATAGATTGCCGGTACGCCCACTGCGGCGACCAGACATCGTTGAAGCAGGTTCATCAGACAACCCTCCTCCACTTCCTCCTCAATCCTTTTACTTTCAATGGATTCACCTGAGTTGAACTATTCTTTGCTTTTCACCCTGCCGAACCGCCGATCGCGCTTCTGGAATTCACCAATTGCCTCGAAAAGATCCTTTTTGGTAAAATCCGGCCAGAGTATAGGGGTAATATAGATTTCAGAATAGGCGATCTGCCAGAGGAGGAAATTGCTGATCCTCATTTCACCGCTGGTGCGGATCAACAGATCCGGATCGGGGAGACCGGCGGTGTAAAGAGCTCCGGCAACAGTATATTCATCCACGCTTTCCGGATCCAGCCGACCTGCGGCGGCTTGACGGCAGAGATAGCGGGCCGCATCGACTATTTCACTCCGGCTGCCATAGCTGATTGCCAGATTCAATACCATGTCGTTGCAGTCCGCGGTATAGGCCTCCGCTTCTTCCAGGACCTTTAGCGGTTCCGGATCGATTTTACCTAGCCGGCCCAGACACCTGAGCTTGATCCCGTTTTTCTTGAGGTTATCCTGTTCTTTTTCTATGTATTTGCGCAGCAGGCGCATCAGGACATTAATCTCACCCAGGGGGCGCTCCCAGTTTTCCTCGCTGAAAGCGTATAGTGTAAGGGCTTCGCAACCCAGTTCACGGCAGCCCTTGACCACCGCCCGGACCGCATCCATACCGTGCTGGTGTCCGAATACCCGGGGTCTTCCGCGCATTTCGGCCCATCTGCCGTTGCCGTCCATGATTATTGCAATGTGTCTGGGTATGTTACCGTTTTCGATAATCAGCGCTTTGAGTTCGGATTCGGTCATTTCCGGTTTACCAATGGGGGATTATCCTGGAAACAGAATCACTTCTCACATAATAAAGTTATAATTAAAGCGTTATGATGGCAATAGTTAAAGTCTTGGTAGGGTTTTCGCAGCTTAAAAAAATCCCCGGAAAGTTCATTTCCGGGGCCCGTTCTCGATAATTAGATCGCTTAATTCAGTCACCGACGGTATCAGGTTCAAATCTCCATAATCTCGTCTTCTTTGGCTTTCAGCAGCACATCTATTTTTTCTATGTACTTATCTGTCAGTTTTTGCACTTCATCCATCCCACGGTGTGCCTCATCCTCTGAGATCTGATGTTCTTTTTCGGCTTTTTTCGCCTGATCGTTGGCCTCTTTGCGGGAGTGCCTGATCGAGATCCGGCCGTTTTCGGCGATTTTATGTGCAAGGCGGACCAGTTCTCTGCGTCGTTCCTCGTTAAGCGGGGGGATCGGTACCCGGATAATGTTACCTTCATGCGAGGGAGTAAGGCCGAGGTCTGAACTCTGGATCGCTTTCATGATCGATCCGACTATGGACTTATCCCAGGGCTGAATCATCAGGAGCCTGGGTTCAGGCGAAGTGATCGTGGCCAACTGGTTCAGCGGCATTTTGGACCCGTAAGCCTCGATCTGGAGGTTTTCAATCAGGGTCGGAGATGCCTTGCCAGTGCGGATACCTGCCAATTCGTGATGAATCCCTTCAATTGCCTGTTCCATCTTCTGGGTGGTCGTTTTCAAGACTCCCTCGATCATGATGTCGCCTCCACAATAGTACCAATGGTTTCACCGGCAATTATTCTGGAAAGAGCGTTTTTCTTTCCCATGTTAAATACCAGAATCGGCAATTTGTTATCCATACAGAGGGTAATTGCCGTGGTATCCATGACTTTGATTCCTTTCTGGAGAACTTCAAGGTAGGTCAATCTGGGGATAAACTTGGCTTGTTTCTCGACAGTAGGATCGGCGGTGTAAATTCCGTTGACTTTGGTAGCTTTAAGAATTATCTGGCTTTCGGTTTCGATTGCCCGCAAAACAGCCGCAGTATCGGTAGAAAAGTATGGATTGCCGGTACCGCCGGCGAAGATAACCACCCTGCCTTTTTCCAGGTGTCTGATCGCGCGGCGGCGAATGTAGGGCTCGGCGAGCTGTTCCATTCGGATAGCGGTCATTACCCGCGTAGCGAGGCCGCGGCTTTCAAGAATGTTTTGCACGGCGAGGGCATTGATCACAGTGGCCAGCATGCCCATATAATCGGCCGACACCCTGTCGATCCCCTGCTCAGTGGCGAGTGTGCCGCGGATAATATTTCCGCCGCCGATAACCAGTCCGAGCTGGACACTCATTTTATGCACCTTGTAGATATCATCAATCAGAGGGTTAAGGCAGGAGGGGGTGATATCCGGGCTTCCCTCGCCAGCAAAGGTTTCGCCGCTCAGCTTGAGAAGAACTCTGGTGTACTTTATAACGGACATCGGATATTATCTGGCTCCAGTTGGAATCAGGGCAGTGCGGGGTTCCTGCCCAGATAAAGGAAAGAAAGCTACTGACCCAGTTGGAATCGGGCAAAACGGCGGACTTGAATATTCTCACCGACTTTTGCCGCCGTCTCCTGCACTAACTGGCCGACCGAGGTATCGGGATTTTTGATAAAGGCTTGCTCCAGCAGGCAAACTTCCTGATAGTATTTCTCCAGGCGTCCCTTAACTATTTTGTCCAGTACTTTCTCCGGTTTGCCACTCTGGGCAACCTGCTCACTGTAAATCTCCTTTTCCTTTTCGACTAAATCAGCCGGAACTTCTTTACGGCTGATAAAATCCGGATTAGTGGCTGCGATATGCATGGCTATATCCTTGGCCAGCTGCTGGAATTCATCGGTCCGGGCTACGAAATCCGTTTCGCAGTTAAGTTCCACCAGCGCACCAATCTTGCCGCCTGTGTGAATATAAGAATGGATAAGACCCTCGCGGGTTTCTCGGTCCTGCCGCTTGGCAGCCCTCATCGCTCCCTTTTTGCGAAGAATCTCAGTGGCTTTTTCCGCATCTCCTTTCGCTTCGGTAAGAGCCCTTTTGCAATCCATCATGCCGACACCGGTGGCTTTACGCAGGGCCTGTACACTGGCCGCAGTAATCTCCATTATTATTCCTTATAAGCGATCTTGATACCTGTAACCTTTTATCCAATTCGAATGGCTAACCAGCTAACCGGATTAATCCAATAGCAGGGAATAGAGCTTTTTGCTGGGAACCAATTTTAGTTTCCGCGGGCTGGTCGATCTGATTGCTTATTCTCCGCTGTTTCTTTCTTCTTTGCCGACGCTGAGGCCTTTTCAGCTTTGCCAGTGTATTTCTTTCTGGTTGCGCCCGCATGTTTTTTTCCTTTGACAGCTTCCTGTTTTTCCGCACCGGCAGGTTCAGTTTCCTTGCCGGCGGCTTTCTTTTCAGCAACGGCTTTTTCCGTTTCCCTGGCAGGCTTCCTGGCTTTTTCCTCTGACTTCTTGGTTTCTTCGCCAGCCTTCCTGGGAACTCCGAAGGCCTTTTTTACCTTACCAGCGGCTTCTTTTTTCTTCTCACCGGCAGGCTCGGCCTTCCTTTTTTCGCCTTCTTCCCTGGCTTCCTTTACAGCACTCTTTGCGGCTATTTCCTCAGCAGGCCTTTTTCTGCGCTGACGGCGTCTGGGACGGGGACGTCTCGGCTGTTCCCGTTCTCTCTGCTCCCGGATTCCCACTTTGACTTCCTCACCCTCAGCCTCTTTCTCCATTTCAATTCTTTCAGTTATCTTCGCTTTGCCCTCAAGCACTGCATCAGCGATAGCCTGAGTAATCATCTTAACCGAGCGGATGGCATCATCGTTTCCTGCCACAGGGTAGGTGATTTGCTCGGGATCGGCGTTGGTATCAATCAGGGCAATAAGCGGTATCTTCAGCTTGTTCGCCTCGGCCACGGCAATTTTCTCTTTTTGCGTATCGACAACAAACATCGCATCGGGGACATCGCCGAGCAGTTTGATCCCGTCCAATGTCTTCCGGAGTTTCTGCAGTTCTCTTTGGAGCGAGAGGGCTTCTTTTTTTGCCCTCAACTCGAATTCACCTTCGTCCCTCATCCTTTCCAGTTCTCTGAGCCTGCGGATGTTCTTCTTGATAGTCTGGAAGTTGGTGATCATTCCCCCCAGCCAGCGTTCGTTCACGTAATACATCCCGCAACGGACAGCCTCATCCCTGATAATATCACGCAATTGTTTTTTGGTGCCGACAAAAAGGATATTCCCGCCCTTTTCCGCAATCTCCCGTACCTTGTCTGAGGCTTTTTTCAAGTGGTTCAAAGTTTTTTTCAGGTCTATGATATGGATACCATTGCGCTCGGCGAAAATAAACTTCTTCATTTTCGGGTTCCAGCGCCGAGTCTGGTGACCGAAATGCACACCGGATTCCAGTAAATTCTGGATGGTTGGAAATGCCATCTAAGCTCCTTCAGGAAATATTAATTCCCACAAACTAATGATAAATGCGATATCTGAATTCGAACCAATCGGCTGCAAAATAAACGCGTGCAGATTAGCGTTTCGAGAACTGGAAACGCTTTCGCGCCTTGGGCTGCCCGTACTTTTTGCGTTCAACCATGCGCGGATCGCGTGTCAACAGGCCCATTCTGCGCAAGGATAGGCGATGAGATTCATCCATGGCAACCAGAGCCCGGGCTACGGCGAGTCTAATAGCACCGGCCTGGCCGGAATGCCCTCCGCCCTTGACATTTACTTTAACCTTGTAGTGGCCGAGAGTCTCGGTCGCAACGAATGGCTGTTCCACAAGCTGGACGTGACTACCCCGGCAAAAATATTCATTCAGGTTCTGGCCGTTGACTTCCCATTCGCCCTTCCCGCGTGAAAGATAAACCCGTGCAACACTGGTCTTGCGCCGGCCAACTGTATGGACTGTTTTGCTTTCCTTTTCCAACTCGTATCCTCCTTAACGGGCTGCCCAATGAACGGTTTTGCTTTCAGGACGGACCCGTTCTGTCTTTAAATCTCCAATGGTTCCGGTTTCTGCGCTTCGTGGGGGTGATCAGGTCCGGCATATACTTTCATCTTTTTCAACTGGTGGCGACCCAGACTATTGTGCGACAGCATGCCCCGGACTGCATGCCGGATCACTTTTTCCGGTTTTTCGGAAAGCATCTTGTCCAGGCGAACTGTCTTGACACCTCCGAGATAACCTGTGTGACGGAAATAATACTTTTGCTCAAGTTTCTTGCCTGTCAGGCGAACTTTTTCCGCGTTAATCACGATTACGAAATCGCCCACATCGAGGTGCCGGCTAACATATGGCTTGTGCTTACCCATCAGCAGCCGGGCGATCTCCGAGGCCAGACGTCCCAGAATCCTATCCGTGGCATCAACCACGTACCATTTTCTTTCGATATGCTTACTTTTTGTCGCATAAGTTTGCATCTGATTACCACCCAGGCCCCAAAAGCCTTTTTTCTGTATTTCATTAACCGATCATTTACGGGAAAATTGCGCAAATGCCCCAGGGATAAAACTCTACAAATTTCCGGCATCTGAAAAAGATTTAAAAAGCTAATAATTAATAAAGTTATTGTCAATATTATTCTAAATCGTTTCTCACCTTCTGCGTGGAGGAGTAACCCATCTCTCAAATGCCGAAAGAGAAAACACCACCCTGAAAACTCTCTCCTCCGGATAATTCTCCAGCTCAGTTCTGCGCTTTAGATACTCGAATGCTATGTCTACCAGCCCGTTCCTGTTGGCAAAATACCTGCCGGTGCCGAAACTGAACGAGGTTTCGGTTATACTTGAGCCAGAGATTTTGTAAGGGTAAGTCGCCTGGGAAAAGCCCAGCCGGAGGGGGAATTTACGGTACAGCGGAGGGTTTTCCACGGCTGCCGGTAAAAACTCGTAGCCGATACAGTATCTCCACTGATTGGCAGCCGTTGCCGGCTGCTCGAGATCCAGGTCGCTGCCTTTCCAGCCCTCGTACTCTATGTCGGCCCCGATCAGGCTGTGCTGCGTTATCCGCTTTGAAAAGCCCAGCCTCCAGGAAAGCGGATACTTGAATCTGTATGTTTCCTCATACGAATAACCGCTGAGAAATTTACTTTTCAATTCCACATCGGCTGTTTTCGGAATCGTAATCGAGAAACCCACGTTGGTTCCCCTGATAGAGGTCAACACCCCGAACGTGGGCCTGACAAATGAATACCGAGTTTCATAGCTCTCCTGGTTGTTGACCAGGTTTGCATTCGAGAAATCAAACAGCCTCTCTCTTTTGGCTCTGCCGAACATCCAGTCGAGCCCCAGGCCAAAAGCCAGGTTATTACTCACAGTGCGGGCGATAGTGAACCTGCTGACATAAAGGCCGCCGTCAGAAGAAAGTGTGCGGCTGATTTCACCTGGAAAAAAGTCGAGATTAAGGCGGTCGGAATACTCCCAGGTGAGATCCCTCCGCTGGCAGACTCCCCAGGAGAGGACAAATTTCTTGTAGCTTGGGAATATCCCCCGGAATGAGAGGAACTCTGTGGAGCGGAGATTAAGATTTCCGCCGGGGCCTTTCAATGAACGGTAATCCTGTGCGATAACACCATTGAAACCTGCGCGCCAGAAATTCACCGTGCGGGCCGGATTGCTGATTGTGAAATCCTCCCCGGGAATCGCCGCACTAATGCCTCCCAGCGCGCGGCTTCTGGCGTCCCCCGGAGCTACCGGAATACCCAGATGAGGCGCGGCAAACATGGAATCCGCATGAAGGGAACCGGCAGTTGAACTCAAACAAACCAGAAAAACAGCCAGTGGCCAGGCCATTCCGTGTTCAGAAATGCAGAGAAGCATGTGCTTGAAAAGTTTCAACATTACTACCTACCAGCTTTTGAGGCGACTTTTATTTTCGCGGTTTCGCAGCTTCCGGTGCATCCGAATAGATCAGTTTAAAATACGGCCGCCGCTGGATATCTTCCCCCCCAGGCGGATAAATTTCCAGGAAACCGGCGATATTGGTTCTGCTGAAACTCGAAACGACAATATAATTTGGACCAGTGTGTCCAGGCCCTTCCAGGATCAATCTCTGAAAGGCCAGGGTGACATCCATAATAATGGAAGAATCAGCCATGCCTACCCCTTGAGCCTGGCCGAGGAAAAGCTCCTCTGGTGGAACGAAAGATAATTCATGGGCCGTATGTACAGCCACATGGAAGCTGTCCACAATCGCCCTGCCGGCTATCCAGAGGTGTAGCTGTGCCTGGTTTACCGTGGCCAGGGACGGTAAAGCGCTCAGATCATAGGCGAAAAAGACCTGGCTTGAGGGAAGTTCTCCGACTATCAGATACTCATCCCCATTGATCGTCCCGTCGTACTGGGCAATCGTGGCGTCCTTTAATGCCCTGCGCTCGAGCAGGCTCTGAGTGGTCCCACCGCTCAGCTTGTAGATCAGATCCAGTCGCGAGGCCACGGGCTGGGTCGGGATCGACTCCCTGGCGACAAGGCCCAGGTAGGAATTCCGATTGTCGGCGAGGATAATAAACGGCAGGTCTATCGCGCCAGTGGAGATGTAATCGTTCAAGGCATTCTTGTCCAGCTCCACGACGAGGGTATCGCTATAGTTGCCCTCGAAAGAGGCTTGACCGATCGGCTCGCTGCTGAAATCACCGCCGGGAGTACTCCAGAGCTGGTCATCCGAAGCGCGTTGGTATGTCACCTCGGTTTCTTCGAAATTCTCCTCCAACAGGTGCACCGAGAGATTTATCGGCAACTCTCCACTTACGCCCAAAACGTAAAGGTGAAGGATTCCAGAGACAATTTCTGCATCCTCTGGCAGGTCGATGCGGAAATCGAGAGCGGAACGCATCAGAAAATCACCCCTGCCGCCTACGAAAATCCGGGTCATTTCGCCTTTATTGAGCGGTGCGCTGGCTACCTCTGTTATTTCAAGAGCCTGGTGGAATTCTTTCTCTTCCGGCAGTCCGCCGACAATATTCTCGGGGAGCAGAACGAACCCTGAGGTGTTCCGGGTAGTTTCCGTGCAACCGGATAATAGCGATAGAATAAAGGAGAGAAAAAATACCGGCAAGTATATGGATTTAATGAAGTTATGCACTCTGTAGTTCTTTTTGAATTTCAATTCAGACAAGAATCTTACCCTGCAAGGAAGATTAAAAAAATTCCTCCTCAAATGGAAAGGAGGAACCGTAACAGAACAAGATATCTGTAAAACAAATATTAATATAATAAAGAAATCTAAAATAGAAAAGATTAAGCAGTTATTATCAATGAACCTTTCCTGTTACGGGAGAGACTTGAGTATATCACCCTGTGGCTTTCACGTAAAGCAATCGTAAATCGGCCAGGGATTTCTGGAGCACCTGGTTTTCTTCCTCGCTCAGGTTGCCCTTGGTTTTGGTTTCGAGCACGCCGAGAAGGTCAATCGTGAAGCGGGCCAATTCGAGGTTTTCAGTCCTTTTGTCCTCTAACTCCTCGTTTCCGGCTGCCTCAAGATAGCCCGCCGCACTGCCGCTTAACATCATTACAACAGTCAGGAAAGAAGGTTCCATCGGCACGTGATTATTTTTATCTTTGTCGGCCATTATTGTATCATCCCGGTCACTTAATCGAAAAGCCTGCGAAACCCAGGAAAGCGATCGACATCAACCCCGCACATATCAGGGCAATCGGTACCCCGCGCAAGCTTTCGGGGACCTGTCCCAGTTCCAGCCGTTCCCTGATCCCGGCCATCAAAACCAGGGCCAGGGTAAAACCGATCCCGGCTGAGAGACCCTGCACCAGGGACTCGATCAATGTCAGTTCATCCTCGATATTGAGCACCGCCACACCCAGAATGGCGCAGTTGGTGGTGATCAGCGGCAGAAATATGCCGAGCGCCTGGTAGAGCGCCGGAGCAGTTTTGTTCATCACCATCTCGACAAACTGCACCAGGCCGGCGATGACGAGGATAAAGACTATCGTGCGAAGGTAGGTAATGCCGTAGGGAACGAGTACCAACTGGTAGATCGGCCAGGTGACAAAGGAAGCGATGGTCATCACGAAAATCACCGCCATGCCCATGCCGAAAGAGCTGTTGAGGTTCCGGCTCACCCCCAGAAACGGGCAGAGACCCAGAAAGCGTGAGAGCACGAAATTATTAACAAAAATCGTACTGATTACTATCACAAACAGCGAATCGATATTCATCTCCCGCCTCTTTTCGAATCCAGAAGATTAAACCATGCAATCAACAGGCCGTAGACGATAAAACCTCCGGGCGGCAGGATAAGGAGCAGAACGGGGCGATAGCTTTCAGGAGTTAGAACAAACCCGCCGATTGTACCAGAGCCGAGAATCTCGCGCACGGAGCCGAGAATGCAGAGCGCCAGGGTGAAGCCAAGTCCCATGCCTGCGGCATCCAGAAGCGATCTACCGAGGCTGTTCTTGCTGGCAAAAGCCTCCGCCCTTCCCAGAATAAGGCAATTTACCACGATAAGCGGGATAAAAATTCCCAGCGCCTTGTGCAACTCAGGGGTAAAACCATGCATCACCAGGTCCACAATAGTAACAAAACTGGCGATAACCACGATAAAAGAGGGGATGCGGATCTTTGCCGGTATAGCTTTGCGAACCAGGGAAACCACGAAGTTGGAGCCCAGAAGAACGCTCATGGTGGCCAGGCCCATCCCCAACCCGTTTCTCAGAGAAGTCGTCACTGCCAGCGCCGGGCACAGGCCGAGTACCAGCCTGAACAGCGGGACATCCTCCCATAAACCGCGAACAAATATTTTCCAGGCCGACAAGATAGAGCTCCCTGCTGGTTTATTGGATAACTTTCTGAAGTTTTTCGACTGCTTCGCGCACCGAGTTTGTCACTGCTTCCGAACTGATCGTGGCACCGGTAATCGCCTCGATCCTCTCTGGGTCGGCTGTGCGGACGACCTCGAGATATTCCAGGATCTTGCCTCTGAACTGCTCCTGGAACCAGGGGGCGTCATCCCCTTTCCTCACCTCTTCGATCCGGGTGCCCAGACCCGGGGTTTCCTGCTGAAAAGCGATCTTGATACCGGTTATATTCATCTCGCTGTCCACACCGACCATCGTGCGGATCCTGCTCGAATACCCCTTGCCGAGAGCCAGGGCGATATAGCCTACCGGTTCTCCGCTGGCGGAACTGTCCGCCCAGCCATGGTAGAAAACGAATCCGTCTGCAGTGGTATCGGCTGTAAAAACGACCGCTTCCGGCAGGGCGGTACGTCTGGCCGCTGCCTCCAGTGCGCTCTCCACCTGGGCGATCCTGTCACGAGTGAGCATGTAGACATTGGAAAGCGCTGTAGCCGCAATCCCGGTAATCAGGGTGAGCATTCCTGCCAGTTTGAAAATCTCGCTCACAGTCAGTTTCCTCCGTAAATCTTCGGCTTGGTGTAGATATCGATCAGAGGCGTGGCGGTGTTCATCAGCAGGATCGCGTATGACACTCCCTCAGGATAGCCTCCCTTGAGCCGAATCAACATGGTAAAAACCCCGCAGCCCACTGCGAAAATCCATTTCCCCTTGCATGTAATCGGTGAGGTGACCATGTCAGTGGCCATGAAAAATGCGCCAAGCAGTAGGCCGCCGCTTAAAATGTGAAAGCCCACGTTACCGGTAAAATAGCCCTCCGGCCCACCGAAAACCCACGCCAGCACTGCCACGGTACCGATATAGCCCACCGGCACCCGCCAGTCGATATAACCCCTGGCCAGCAGGAAAATTCCGCCGAGGATCAGCAGCGCAGCCGAAGTTTCACCGATCACCCCGCCGACCCTGCCCCAAAAAAGCGCTCCGTAATAATCGGCGCTCGCCATCTGTTCGAGCACGCGGCGGGTATTTTCCACCTGGGCCGCCGAAACCGACTCCGCCCTTTCGAATATGGGGGTGATGGTATTCTTGATAAGCTGAAGTGGGGTAGCCTGGGTGATACCCTCAAGCTCCACGCCGCTCAAGCTTCCTCCACGAGGCGCGGGAAATTCTGTGCTCGAGATCATTGTCGTGGGCCAGGAAGCAAGCAGAAAGGCCCGGGCGGCAAGTGCCGGGTTCCAGATATTGTAACCGATCCCGCCGAAAAGCTCCTTGACAATGGCAATGGCGAAGGCGCTGCCCAGAACGGCCATCCACCAGGGAGCATTCGCCGGGAGATTGAAAGCCAGCAGGATCCCGGTCACAAAGGCCGAACAGTTGTTTACTGTAACCGGGATACCTCTCAATTTCTGGCATAATGCCTCGGTTCCCACTGCTGAGGCCACTGCCAGAACGATCAAAACAAGCGCGTGAGCTCCGAAAAAATAAACCGCGCCGACAGCGGCCGGAACCAGTGAAATCACCACTGCCAGCATAATCTTTGGGATAGATTCGCTGGTGAAAATATGCGGCGAACTGGAAACTTTTAATATCATCGCCTTTAAATCAGGCTGAAGTTAAAGCAGAGCGGGGCATTCCCTGTTCCTTCAATTATCTTAAATCTTATATTTTAAGCAAACGCAGGAAAAAAATTGCTGGATCATTTATTTTTCTTTTGATCCTCACTGATCACCGTATACTTGCCATATCTTATCAATTGTACAAGGTTGCGCCCAGCCGGACAGGTGTATCCGCAGGCGCCGCACTCGATACAATCCTTGACAAAGTACTCACGGCATTTATCCCAGCGTTCGTTTTCGGCAAAAAGAGCCAGTTCGCATGGTATCAACCGCACCGGGCAGGTATCCACACAGCTGCCGCAACGGATGCAGGGCTGGTGAAGGGCCACCGGAACCGGATCGGATAACAGCACCAGGCCGTTCGTTCCTTTAATGATGGGGACATCCAGCGAGGGCAGCGCAATGCCCATCATCGGGCCTCCCATAATCGCCTTACCCAGGTTCCCGGACACCTCCCCCTCGACCTGTTTGATCACCTCCTCTACCAGGGTGCCCACCCGAACCTTGTAGTTGCCGGGATTGGTTACCGCGGAACCGGTGAGTGTAACCACCTTTTCAATCAGCGGCCTTCCTTCTATGACTGCTTCGTAAACAGCAAGCACTGTGGAAACGTTCTGCACCAGGCAGCCTACATCCATGGGCAGGCCCCCGCTTGGCACCTCCCTGCCGGTGAGGGCCTCGATAAGCTGTTTTTCGCCGCCCTGGGGATATTTGGTTTTCAGCCCGACCACTTCGAAATTGCCCTCCTTGCGGCAGAACTCCTCGAGAACCTCTATTGCGTCAGGCTTGTTGCGCTCGATCGCGACAATCGTCCTTTCGTTGCCCAATATCCGCACGATCATCTTGACACCCTCGATCAGTTCTTTTTTTCGCTCGAGCATCTGTCGGTGGTCTGCGGTGAGATAGGGCTCGCACTCGGCGCCGTTAAGAATAAAAGTATCGATTGGCTTTCCAGCCGGAGGGGAAAGCTTGACATGAGTGGGAAAGGCAGCTCCACCCAGGCCCACGATACCTGCATCCTGGATTCTCTGCTTGAGTTCGTCAACAGACAGTTCGTAATGCGTCCGGCTATCAATCTTCAGCTCTTCCCAGGCGTCCTCTCCGTCGCTTTCGATTGTGACAGCTTGCATTCTGACACCGGTTGGATGCATCTGATCGGAGATCGATTTGACCTCGCCGGAAACAGATGAATGAAGGGGGACGCTGACAAACCCGGTAGGTTTTGCGATCACTGAGCCAACCTTAACCTTGTCTCCGGGTTCGATGGCGACTTCCAGCGGAGCACCGATATGCTGCTGAAGGGGAAGGATTACGTTGTCAGGTAATCCCAGGGTTTTGATCGGCTTATCAGAAGTTGCTGCTTTGGACTCGGGCGGATACACTCCGCCCTTGAAAGTTGCTTCTTTAAACATTCGATCCTGCTTCTACTTTTTATCCTCTTCCGGAACCAGTTCTTTTATTTTTTTCTCGAACTCAGAGACAGCTTCAAACCGGTAATAAACGGAGGCGAAACGCACATAGGCAACCGGGTCAAGTTCTTTGAGGTGTTTGACTACCTCTTCGCCCAGAAACTTGCTGGGTATCTCGTTTGCATTCAAGCTGTCGATTGCCTTTTCAACCGAAAGAATCAAACTGTCAATATCATCCATCCGAACGGGACGTTTTTTGCAGGCGGTAATCAAGCCCATCTTGAGCTTTTCCCGGTTGTACGGTTCCCGGCGCCCGTCGTTCTTGACCACCATGAGGGGGGTTTTTTCCACGTATTCGTAGGTGGTGAACCGCCTTTTGCAGCTTGCGCACTCCCGCCGGCGCCGGATCAGCAAACCATCTTTCACCGAGCGTGAGTCAACAACTCTACTATCAAGACGACTACAGTATGGACATATCATCTTTACGGGTTCAATCTGGCGCGGGCATGAGAGGCGGCATCAGAATCGGGAAACCTTTGAATCACCGACTCGTAGTAAAACTCTGCTCTGGATTTTTCACCGAGCTTTATCAAGCAGTCTCCGATCCTGACCAGTGCATCAGGGTGCTGCTGTAAATCCGGAAACCTTTCGGCTATTGTCTTATAACTTTCTATCGCCTTCTCGTACTTTTTCAGCGCCTGATAGCTGCTGCCGATATAAAAGTAAGCTTCCGCGGCCATGGGGTTATCGGGAAAACGCTCGATAAAATCGCTGAATCCCTCGATAGCCAACTGGTGTTTGGAGGAGTTAAAGTCCTTATAGGCGATGTCAAATATTTCCGTGGCGCTGATTTTTTGCGGCTGAGCCTTTTCGGGCTGAGTCTGCCCACCGCCCGGGGGCGCCAGAGTTGCCGCAGACACCCTGCCTTGTAAACGTAAGAGAAGTCCCTCTGTATCAGCCAATCGCTGCTCGATCACTGACAGGCGCTGGCTCAATGAGCGCACATCCGTGCCAAAATCGGCGCTGAAATTGTCCAGCGCCTGGACTTTCTGGCCAATCAGGCTGTCGAGCACGATAATCTGGTGTTTTAGCTGGCGCTGGTCCTGCTTGAGGGAGAAAACCTCGGCACGCAGAAGTTCTATCTGTTCGGCTGAGGCTCCTCCGCAGCCGGAAATGGAGACTGCCAGGCCGAAAAGCAACACAGGCGCGCAAAGGCCCACGCAAAAATTAATTCCCCTGAGCCAACCCGGCTTTTTAATGATTGGCTTTTGCATGGATATCCAGCCCTAATAGAAGTATTGGGCGCCAATGTTCCGGCGCCCAATCGAGGCTGAAACGGATGGTGGATTACACGGCTAAACCCACCGTAGAGAGGAAACAGCGAAAGAGGCATCGGATACTAGAGCTGCCTCTTTCGCCGAGGTTCTCTTCTGGAGCAAGAAACTAAATCAAACCCGACCCGGAGCTAATTCGTAACGATAAACTCGTCTCTTCTGTTCTTTGACCAGGCTTCCTCGTTATGCGCCATGGCCGCAGGCCTTACCTCGCCCCAGCTCTTGGTATCAACCCGGTCTCCGGATATACCCGAATCGATCAGGAACTGCCTGGCCGAATTCGACCGGCGTTCACCGAGAGCCATGTTATAAGCTTCGGTGCCCCTTTCGTCGCAATGTCCCTCGATTCTGATTCTGATTTCGGAAAATTCTTTCATCGTGCTGGTGATTTCCATCAGAACCGAACGGAATTCGAGTTTGATATTGCTTTTATCGAAATCGAAATGGATCCTCTTAGCTTCAATTTCACTCTTGGCTTTTGCAAGTTTCTCAGCACGCTGCCGTGCCCAGATCGCCGTGCTGTCGACCTTGGGCGGCTCCGGTTTCTTTTCCACAACAGGGGGCGGAGGCGGCGGAGGGGGTGGTGCTTCCTTTTTGTGACAACCAAGGGCAATTATCACCAGAACAAATACTGCAAGCGGAAAAACCATAAAGTTCTTCTTCACAGAACACCCCCATAAATTAGAGGTTTGGCAGAAACGGTAAACGGAAAATTATTCCAGAATTAATTACCCATGCTGGAACTGTTGAATTAAAAGGAAATGTCCGTGAAACGTACATATGATTATACACTAATATCAGCTTTTGTCAAGATACAATGGCCTTTAAAAAAAATCAAACACTTTTTTACAAAAGAATTTATGCATTGATCCATCTTAAGGTGGACTGTGGCTGATCACCTGTTGAGAAAAGGCGACCAGGAAGGTTCTTTTCCGTGACGAAATATTTGGCTCAGCGGCCTTTGAGAATTGCCGTCCCAGTCCATTGTATAGATTTCGAAATTCCCGTAGCCGCCGCGCCGGTTGGAGGCGAACACAATATGCAATCCGTCCGGGCTCCAGCAAGTGTGGCGGTTCTCACCTTCAGTGGTGAGCTGAATAAAGTTGTCGCCGTTGGTATCGATAATGGCGATCTGGAACACCCCCATGATTTCGCTGGTCATCAGGATTTTGTCCCCGTAAGGCAGGGGCCTCCAGCGTGGGGTAGTATTGCGGCTTTCAAAAGTGAGCCTTCGCACGTTGAGGCCGTCGGCGCCCATGACAAATACGTGGGGGTTGCCTGCCCGGTCGCTCCAGAAGGCGATTTCCTCGCCGTTAGGGGACCATGAGGGTTCCGTGTCGGTGGCATAGCTGAAAGTGAGCCGCTGAAGTTTGGCCTCGCCGGGGCGCAGAAAATATATCTCCTGGTTGCCGCTGAAACCGCTTGAAAAAGCCAGAAACCCGTTGCGCCGGCACCAGCTCGCTGCCATGTCCACACCCCGGGCGGCCTGGAGAGCCCGGGTTAATCCGGTTTCCAGCTCCACGGTATAAAGATCCACGTTCCCTTTATAGGAAGTATAGGCGATTTTAGTGCCGTCCGGGTTCCAGGAGGGCAGCTTGGTTACAGAACTATCGTTAGTCACCTGGACCATATTGTACCCGTCGTAATCGAAGACAAAAACTTCGCTCGTCTGGCTGGAAGTTTTCCTGGTAAAGGAGATAAGGGTAGAGGCGACTCCCATGTCTCCGGTGACATTGAGAACGATATCGTCCGAGATGCCGTGAGCCACCCGGCGGTAATGGTTTAAATCAACGTTATAGTTCTTCAAAAATACCAGATCTTCCAAACCCAAATCGTAAACCCGGATCTCGGCGTTAAAATTCCTGTCCAGCGCGAGAAAAGAGCCGGCTACCAGATACTCCGCTCCCGTGGCCTGCCAGCCGGTGAAATCCACCACACCCTTGGCCGAACTCAGGGCGGCGATACTCAGTTCGTCGATACGCCGGTTGAGCATGTCAAAGCGCAGGCTGAAATCAAGGTCAGCGATCACCACATCCCTGATCCGCTGCAGATCAGCAATACTGTCTGCAAGGCCGATACCCTCGACCGGCATGATAGAGACCACGGTTTTGTACTTGTGAATCCGGCTTGTGGTAATCCGGGTATAGACCTCGCCCGCAGGAAGATCACTGGGTGGGGCCTGAGCGAAAAGAGGGAGATCCAAGATGTAACAGCAGAGCAGAATAGTGAAAAGTGAGCATCCTGGAAGCGATTTACCAGTCATTTTTTCCTGTATTCAAAGTCCAGGTGAACTGTAAGATGCGATTCAGTGTAATCCGGCGGCAGATGGGGCAAAGGGCTCGAACTTATCACGGCGCGCAGGGCCGCGCGGTCGTAAGCGGAGATGCCGCTTGATTTTTCCAGTCTCGGCCCGGATACCGTACCATCACGCAAAATCCTGAAATAGATCGTGCACAGTACGGATTCTTCCTCTCCCCGGTAGGGGTTGCGCCAGTTGCGGCTGATTTTATCAGTCATCAGCCGGAGATACCAGGGAAACTCGAAAAGTTCGTCTGAGCGCACAGTGGCAGTGGATTGCTGTATTTTTGGTTTAGGCTTTACCTGTTTCTTTTTAGGCTTGATCTTTTTCTTCTCATCAGGCGGCGGTGGTATGGTCTCCACGTCCACTTCAGGCACCGGCTCCTCAGGCGGCGGCTCCTGGAGTTGCGGCATGGCGATCAGCTCCACATCATAGATCGGCGGTATTTCGATGTAACGCACCTTTTTCCCGCAGGAAACCCAGAGCATAAACAGAAGCAGTGTATGCCCTGACAGCGATATGATAAAAGCTTTCCGCATCATCCTCTACTCAAACCTTTCCCCTGGAGAACGCGTGAGCTAACGCCTGAGCGTACCGTCCCCTGCAGGCTCGGTAACCAGACCCAATGATTCGAATCCAGCCTGATGAATTAGTGAAACCACCATGGTTATATTCCGATAAGCAATATCACCATCCGCACGTAAATAGGCCCCTTTTATTCTGCTGTTCTGGTAGTACTCGGCCAGCTTATCGGGGAGTTCTTGCTCTGTGACATGCTCATCGTTGAGGAAAATGCCTTTATCCTTACTTACTGTCACCACAAGCCGTTCTGTATCGAAAGTTTGTCTGACCTGGGTTTTAGGCAAGGAAACCTCGAGGCCTCCCTGGAAAAGCGGGGTGGAGATCATGAACATGATCAACAGGGTGATCATCACATCGACAAGCGAGGTTACGTTGATTTCACTAATCAGCGAGTCTTCAGAATTTTTACTGAATCTTGGCATTGGCAAACCCCAATTGACCAGAGTGGAGCCAGTTAGATGTTAAAACTCCATCTGTCTATTATCAATAACCGTAAGCTGGTTCAAAGGTTCAAACTGCTTTTGTAGATTATTCCTGTCAGTTCGAGCGAGAAGTTGTTGCATTTGTCCATGATCCGCCGGATGCGGTTGGAGAAATAGTTGTAACCGGCTACTGCAGGAATCGCCACTGCCAGACCGACGATTGTGGTTATCAGCGCATCGGCGATCCCGGGCGCCACGACCGAGATATTGGCCGAACCCCTGGCCGCGATATCCAGAAAGGCGATCATGATACCCCAGACCGTGCCCAGAAGGCCGAGAAAGGGGCTCACCATGGTTGTAATTGCCAGAAACACGAGATAGCTGCGAAGCTGTTCTCCCTGTTCGGCAACGGTACGCTCCATGGCCATCAGAAGACTGTCGCGCATCATAAGCGTGGAGTCGAATGAGAGCTTGCTTCCCTGCTGCTTGCTAATCAGCCTGCGAAGCTGCCTGACCTCTTGCACGGCCACAGTAACAAGAGCGGCTATCGGGGATTTGACCATGTCCTTGCCGGCTTCATGGATCTGCTCCAGGTCGCGTGCTTTGCGAAAGCGGGCTAAAAAATTCACCACCTCGCGTTCGGCCCTGCGCACTATGAAATATTTCACACCCATTATCATCCAACTCAATACAGAGAGCAAACCCAGAATCAGCAGAATGAACTGGGCTTCCGGGCTGGCGGTAAGAATCTTTTCGATAAAATTGTGGCCCAATTATCCTCCCTTTCTGGCGTACTTTTCTCAGAGTTGAATTATTTTATCCGATTTAAGACCGCGTGAACCGAACGCATTCCTGGTATCGACAATCATCGTGGCGTTTTCAAGAACCATCCTGTAATCGAAGGCTGTATGGTCGGTGGTGACAACGAGACAATGTATGCTCCTGACAAGATCAGGGGTCAGTTGGTGGCTGGTGAGAATCTTGCCGTTCATCTTTAATTCCTGGACGAAAGGATCGGAGAAAAGTATCTCGCCGCCTTTGAGCTGGAGGAGCTTCACCACGTCCAGTGCCGGGGATTCACGTACATCATCGATATCTTTCTTGTAAGCGACACCCATCACGAGAATCCTGGAGCCTTTCACACTGCGCTGGATGCTGTTGAGCGCATCGGTAACTTTCCGTACCACGTAGGCTGGCATGCTGGAGTTGATCTCACCGGCCAGTTCGATAAAGCGGGCGTAGTAATTGAGGCTTTTCAGCTTCCAGGACAGGTAATGCGGATCGATAGGGATGCAGTGACCGCCGAGACCCGGGCCAGGCTTGAACGGCATATATCCGAACGGTTTGCTGGCTGCGGCCTCGATAACCTCCCAGACATTGATACCCAGGACATCGCACATCAGGGTAACCTCGTTGACCAGGGCGATATTCACCGCGCGGAAAGTGTTTTCCAGCAGCTTGACCATTTCGGCGGTGTCGCTGCTTGAGACCGGGACTACTTTCTCGACGATCTGGGAATAATAGGCTGCGGCGTGCTTAAGACACTCCGGCGTGCAGGCTCCGATCACCTTTGGGGTGTTGCGAATCGTGTAGAGTTTATTGCCGGGATCGACCCGCTCAGGGCTGAAAGCGAGGTAGAAATCCTTTCCGACCTTGAGGCCTGTTTCCTCCATCATCGGCCGGATAAGCTCCTCGGTCGTACCGGGATAAGTGGTACTCTCAAGCACTAAGAGCTGTCCCGGGTGCAGGCGTTTTTTAATTTCCTCGCTTGCGGAGAGGATAAAAGAGACATCTGGATTTTTCGTTTTATTCAGCGGCGTGGGAACACAGACCGACATTGCGTCCATATCCGACAAAACGTTAAAATCCGTGGTCGCTCTCAGTTTGCCTTCCTTGACAAGCGGGGAGACATCCTCCGGATCGACATCAGGGATGTAGCTGCCGCAGTGGTTGATAACCTTAACCTTTACCTCATCTATATCGATTCCGGTAACGGAAAACCCCTTTGAGGCAAACTCCACAGCCAGCGGAAAACCCACATAGCCCATGCCGATAATGGCTATTTCAGCCCTGCGGTTTTCGATCTTTTTGATTAAATCCAAGATCAACCTTTATTCACAAATTAAGAAAAAATGATTATATTTTCGGCCTAACTTACTGGTATTTAAGCTTAAAAATTTAATTTTCCCGCGCTTTCAAGTCAATTAAAAACTACCTTGGATTACCAGCTTTCAAGGGAATATATAAAGATATTGCAAGAATAAGAAAAATTTAATATATTTTCAGGTTTGAAAATTATATGGAGGAAAAATGTCCAGAGTCTGTCAAGTGTGTGGGAAAAAGCCCGCATCGGGTAACAATGTTTCTCATGCCCATAATAAAACCAAACGCCGTTTCATGCCAAACCTTCAGCGGATCAAGGTCAACTACGGGGGTGTAAACCGCCGGATGCGGGTCTGCACCCGTTGTATTCGCAGCGGCCGGGTGGCTAAAGCTGTCTGAATCGTTATTTTATTTCGCCGCACAGTACGCAGGCCAGGCTGAATCTGTTGGTTAGGCTGATAGCCTGGCGCAATATCAGTCTTGCAGGTGCTCACATTCAAGCACGCTCCAGGGATGCTCGATTGTGGGCTTTTTTCTTTTGAACAAAACCGGTTCCAGCTCGATTCCTTCCAGAGCCAAACAGTCCAGAAAGCGTCCGCCGGTGGTTGCTGTGCGCACCACTGCCTGGGCCATTGTTCTGTCACCCAGCGAAAGCGCTGCCTGGGCCAGGAATTCAGCAACCGATCCTGCTTGAAGTTGCACTTTCGCCCCGAGCCCGGTCAGTCCACGCCTGATCTGGCGGACCGCCTGCTTAATCTGCACAGCGTGAAACATCGACTCGTCCTGCCAAGCGGTCTGAGGCTTGGGGATAAACGTGTTCAAGCTTATTTTCAGCCGCATCCGTGGGCCGACCAAGCCGGCGAGTTCTTTAATCTGAGAGATGAGTTCCTGCCTGTGCTGGCTCTGTTCGCCAGGCAAGCCCGCCATATAATAGAGTTTGAGACTGTCGAACCCGGTTTTTGCAATCAGTTCCACCACCTCAAATAAGCGCCCGGGAATATAGCGTTTGCCGATTCGGGCAAGTAACTTTTGGCTTGCTGTCTCCGGGGCAAGAGTCAGGCTTTTCACCTTGCAGGCTTTGAACAGCTCCAGCAGCCCCTCACTAACCGTATCCACCCGCAGGGAAGAAACTCCCAGGCGAAGATCTCTGCGGGCAATTTCTTCGATTATCATTTCCAGTTCGGGGTGGTCGCAGAGATTGGCTCCCACCAGTCCGATCGCCCGGGCCTCTGGCGGAACTTCATCCAGCACTTCTATAACGCGCTTCGCCTCCACGTAGCGGTACGGGCGGTTTACCTGAGAGACAAGGCAGAATCGGCACCTCCAGCGGCAGCCGCGGGCGACCTCGACCAGGAACATTCCCTTGAAATGGGTGGCATTTGACACAATCCCGCTGTGGACCGGTGTGCAGTCAAGAGAGGCGGCCACCCGCTGGACTTTGCGGGGAGCCTCTTTGCGTTCCGGTGCAGGCACAGCGGGATATTCACCCTCGACAGTCTTTATTTTGTACAAGGCTGGTATATAAAATCCTGGCCTTTCGGCCAGCTCCCCAAGCAGCCGTTCCCGGTTCCAGCCCTGTTCCAGGGCTGCAAGCCAGAGCTCGGCAAACTCTGGCACGAGCCTTTCGGAATCTCCGATTCCGCAAACATCGATAAAGGCGGCTGCCGGTTCCGGATTGGCCGTGATTACCGGCCCGCCGCAAAACACGATCGGAGAGTTATCGGCGCGTTCTGCAGTATAAAGGGGAATTCGTGCATCTTGAAGGATGGTGGGCAGCCTGAGTAGCTCTTGTTCGTAAGAGATCGAGGAGGCAAGAACCGGGAAATCCCGGGGTTTCCTCCCTGATTCCAGGGAAAGCCATTCGCCATTTTCTTCGCCCACTCTCCGGTTCAGGAAAAAAATCCTTTCACACCGGACCTCCGGATGCTGGTTGAAAAGGCGATAAACAGTTTGAAAACCGAGACTGTCCATCACAACTGCATAGGGAGACAGAGCCACAATCCCTACCTCGAGTGGACAGTAGCCAGTTTTGATGATCGTGCCTGTTTCTCCAGCCAGGATTTTCTTTCGTAACCTTTCCAGGGCAGCAAAGCGGGGCAAATTCTTTTTCCTCTGTTTAAAATTGACCGTTCATACAAATAAATATTTAATATGGGTTAAAACATGCCGCACTTAAAGGATTTTTTGTTCTATGAACTACCCCGCGGCAAGCCGCGGAGTATCACAATGATGAATTTGATCGATATTATTCCCCCTGAGGGTGAACACATCAAGACAACCCCCTGTCTCCCCCTTTGGTAAGGGGGATTGTAGGGATGAATAAAAAAGCCGTCCCCTGACAGGAAGGCCTCGAAGCGGAAGGGGATAGGTAATTATCAAGGGGAAACTTGATTAAGCCTAAAATGCGGTATAAGAGTCATTTTTCATTAGCGGGTGTGCCTTTGGCGGTCGGGCAGGCTTGGTTTGACCCTTGTCCGTCCGCCGAAAATCTTGCCCTTGAACAGAAACGAGTCTGCCAGATTGAGGGCGAATATGCATAGCGCGGCATCAATCATGTAACCGCCATATTTAAAGCGTGTTTGTCCCAGGTCCACCCGGTCGAGGTAGTATTCCTTGCTGATCGCGGTGGTGGCCTGATCGTAGGCGTCCTGTCCTGCGCTGCGAAGGAAATAGCCGCCCAGCATCAACCCGGCAGTAGCGCCCAGGATAGCGTATCCGGTCCACATCGTCCTGCGTTCCGCGGTCTGGATCAGACGCCAGCCCGGGATTAGCGACCCGATAAAAACACCTTCCTTTTCTTCCTGGATCTGGCGAAAACTCGCCAGTACGGTTTCCTCTTTCTGGCGCAGGGCTTCCAGCTCGAATGTTTGTTCACGCTGTTTCGCCTCGCTCAGCCGCACCAGGTTTTCCGCCTTGGCCAGCTCGGGGTTCATCTGCAGGGCTTTTTCTGCGGCAATCCGGGCCTGTTCGTACTGGTGGTTGTCGTAATATGAGAGGCTTATCAGATACTGGATATCCACATTGTTGGGCTGATTATTGAGCACGATCTGATAATTCCCGATAGCCTTTTCGTACATCTCTTTTTTGCGGTAGACATCACCGAGTCCCTTCCGAGCCTTACTGTTTGCGTAGTCGAGAGCAACAGCTTTCCAGTACACCTGTTCAGCCTCGTCCCAGAGGTTTATCGCCATATACTGATCCCCGCGCGCCGCGTGTTCCTTGGCCAGAAAAAGGTTCTCCACGCTCTGGGGTGCTGCGGCCAGGCCTAAGGGCGACAGAAAAACTGCAAGAAGCAAAAAGCATGTGAGATTTCTCTCTTTCAATCGATCACTCTCCTTCCCGGCTGAGCATAATCAGCAAATTAATTTTGGTCAGCAATTCAGTTTGGTAAGAAGCGGATTGTGGATCGAGCAGGCTGTCAGGGTCTGCGATTGCAGCCGCCTCCTCGTACTGGGAGAGGTTGAAATAAGCCCCGGCAAGCACGGCCCGGAGGTCATCCGCATTGATCGACTGTTTGTATTCGAAAACAAAGTTGGGATCTTTTTCCAGAACAGCGAGAGCATTATCCCTGACCAGGGTGAAATTCGGCGGAGTTACATCACGATAGGACAGGCTCATCCCTGCGAAAATAGAGAGACTGTCCTGTGCGCTCAAAGGCTGCCTTGAAAACGCTGTGTTGAAATTATTGATCGACTTTGTCAGGGAATCCTGCATGGCCAGGCTCCAGCCAAGCCCGATATGGGCTTCCGGCCAAATTCTCTGCTCGTCCGCCTCTATGGCAATCCGGAAGCTTGTGGAAGCCAGCCCGTAGTTGCCGTCACTGAAAAACGCCCATCCTCTGGAGACCTCGTTCAAATAGCTCGGCCTGAGGTCGAATTCCGGAGCGGCCGGTGTAGTGCAGGCAATCAAAGTCAGGTTAATCATGAGTATATAAACTGCTGTTTTCATCCCCGCGTCTCCGTAGCGAAAACCTTGCCTGCTAACGTAAAAGCACCATTTTCCGTGTGATAGACGTACCTGGCGCATTCATTCGATAGAAATAAACCCCGCTCGGCAGGTCCTTGCCGTCATCCGATCTACCGTTCCACTGAACCGCATAGGTTCCCGGCTGCCTTGAACCATCGACCAGTGTGCGGACCAGTTGGCCGCGCAGGCTGTAAATCTTTATCGTGAGCCTTGTGACCGGATCAGGACCCGGTACTGAATAAGTAATAAAAGTCGTCGGGTTAAAGGGGTTGGGACTGTTCTGCGCCAGCCAGAAGGAGCCTGCTTTGGGCAAGACTGCGCTGCCTGCACCGGTCGGACGGAGGGCAAAAGTACCCAGTTGGCCGGTCCTGGCGCTGTAAGTCCCGGTAGCCGGGTCGAAATAGGTTTGAAGCGGCTGCCACTGTGCTGATTTCAGCAGGCAAACCGCCAGCCCCTGATCAGGCTCTTTCCCTGAGGCTTTGATCGAGATCAGGGCGCTGCCCTGAAGGCTCCCTTGAATAGCGCTGAAAGTATAGCTTTCGCCCTCGAGTAATGCCTCGATGTTCTCAGGCTGGATTCCGGCGAGACCGCTCAGCCGTGCCAATTTGGCCTTGATTTTTTCATTGTGCACCGGCTGGTTAGCCTGGGCCAGCACAAGTAATCCTCCACCTGCCGAGGCTGCATCAACACTCAGCCAGGCTTTGCCCTCAGGGGTGGAAAGTACAAAACCAAGGCCTGCGGAAGCAAGCACAGAGGAATAGGCGTTGGTGAACTCGCCGAGCCTGCCTGCAGCATTCTCGCCGGTAACGGTAAGCAGAAACGAGGAGCGCGTGGTATATTGCGCCCGCCAGATGTCGTTCTGGCCCACGCGGGTTACCGGAACGTTCTCCAGGTTGACTTTCACTGTAGGGTCGGCCCGCAGGGTTTCGGAGGAAATGATATAGAAAGTGATATGCCCGATAAAAACGGGGTTTCTGCTTACCAGCACCATAAATTCCGGCCCCTGGCCCTGATGGGATTCGAGCAGAAGAAAACCGTTTGTCTGCCGGCTGCTCACCGTGAAGCCCGATTTTCCCCGCACGAGCACTTTCCACCAGTAGCGAGTATTGTCGGTCAGGTTCGGCACCGTGACCGTGGTGTCGCTCAAATCCGGGATCTGGCTGATTATATTGTTTATGGTAAACAGGCTGTCGAGTGAAAGCCAGAACTCGTAGCACAGAATGTCTGTGGAGTCCGTGGAGGTGCTCGAGCCCCAGATAAAGGTCGTTGTCGGGGTATTGATCGTATCACCGCCTGCAGGGGCCACCAGATCGAATTCGGAGGGCCTTGCGCCATCATCAGGAGAGAAGTAGCGGCTGTGGATGAGAGTGTTCCTCCAGCTTTCCTCACAGAGATAAAGATCCACCCGGTTGTCCTGGTTGAAATCGGTGACTGCCAGGGCGCGGGAGGTGCTGCTCCAGGCAGGTATCATTCCGGCAGGAGCCTCGTAGAAAAAACCCTGGCCGTTATTGAGCAGAAGGGGATTCGGTTCGCCGTAGTTGATATAATAGAGGTCAATGTAACCGTCGGCGTTTGCGTCGAAAAATTTCACCCCAACAGTGTTGCTGCTTTCCGGCGGCAGCCTGCCTTCGGTATCTTTGGCAAATCCTCCGTTGCCGTTGTTAAGGAACAGCTCGTTCTGCTGGGTTTCATTCTGGGCCACCACCAGATCCAGGTCACCGTCACCATCCACGTCCGCCAGGTCTCCGCCTGTGGCCTGGGCAGCGGATTCAGAGGTGAGTTGGTTGTACTGGAAAACCCCGGCGCCGTGGTTACGCAGCCAGGCATGATCCTGTGCCCGGTTGATAATCACGATATCCGTGGCTCCATCGCCGTTTAAATCGCCGGCCACAGCCCAGACGCTCTGGTCTGCTGGATGGCTGATCATTTTCAGATCGGTCACGTCGCAGAATACCCCGAGGCTGTCATTATAGAACAGCCTGTTCTTCTCTCCGCCCGTTACACTGGAGTTGGCGAAAAAAAGATCGATTGCGCCGTCGCCGTTAAAGTCATTCGCCACAACACATCTCGAACCCCATTCGCCCTCGGGAAGGTAGGTCATGCCCGTAGGGGCGAACAGCTTAAGAGAAACATCCTCGAACCGGCCGTGGCTATTGTTCATAAACAGCCGATTCTGGCCGCCGTCATTGGCAAAGACTATATCGAGATTGTCATCCGCGTTGAAATCTGCCACTGCGACGCAGGTAGAGTTATCAGGCTGCTGGATTCCGACGAAACTTTCGAAAGTCTTGTCTTCGAGGCCCAGGACGTGGTTGTAGTGATAGATGTTGTTCGGCTCGCCGTAGTTGGCGACCACCACATCGACCACCCTGTCATTGTTAAGATCCGCCAGGCTTGCAAACCTGCTCTTACGCACATCGCTGGTGCCGAGAATATTGGTCGTATCGGCGAAACTCACCGTGCCGAGCGATGCCAAAGAGAGGATTTCGTAAGTGTACAGGCCGCTGTTTGGGGCAAGCCGCGCATCCTTCTCCACCTGGCCGAGAGAATCCGTGACCTGGATAAAATACTCGATGCTGCTGCCTACCGGATTAGGTGGGATCTCTCCCCAGTAGTGCGCGCCGTAATGCTGCAGCGGGATATCAAAGAAAGTGAAACCATCCAGCAGGTTTCGCCACTTGATAACAGCCGACCTCACCCCCATGGTCGAGGTGATCCAGGTGTGGATTCTTACCGGCAGATTGGAGTTTAGCGTACTCAGGGCATCCGTGGTCAGGGTGATCCCCATTTTCGGGGCTGCCGCTGCGGTATCCAAAAGCACCTCGAAGCGGTAGGCCGGAACAAACGGGTTGACATGTATGCTGTCCGGCTTGGAACTTTTCAAGCCCATCGAATCCTCGGCAATGACCAGATACTGAACAACCGAATTAAACGGCTGTCCTGGAATGTCGCCGGTATAGTCGTTCGTGCCGAACACATTGGTCATCTCGACCGTATCAGCGAAAATACTGCTTTGGGTGGTCCAGACCAGCTTGACCTTAAACATGAAATTATCCACCACGCTGCTTGTGATCCAGTACGGCCCGGCGACGTTCTGGGTGTTCGGGTGCTCGGTGGTGAAATAAATGAAAGGCGGCGTGTTATCCAGAGTAAAATCGGCAGTGGCTGCGGAAAGGAAAGATACCAGGGCGAAGGTATCCAGTTCAGTGCTGTCCGGGCTGGAGACATTTATCGCCCGGACCGTCTTGGTCTCGGCAACCTCAGAAAAGAGCAGGCCCCAGGTCTGCCCGTTGACATCAGTGGGCTGCTGGGGATGAAGGTATTTTACTCCGCGATCCGGCGTGGCACGCAGCTGGAGCTCGACATTCGGGACCGGCTGATCCAGTTCGTCCAGCACGGTGACCTGCACCACCGAGGCGCTTGTGCCGTTTGAGAGAACCGGGCTTGAGGCGTTGATAATCCCGCGGCTGGCTTTCTTTGCAATATCAATAATTTCGTAAGTTCCCAAATCCTGGAAATTACCCGCTCTCCGGACGACTGTCAGCAGAATGCTGTCGCGCTCGATTCCCTGGCTTGCGCTGAGAATTTCAAGAAACAGCCAGGTCTGGCTCGGGATATACTCCGGCAGGCCCATTATACCGTCTTCGTAAGTCCGGTAATTGGCGATATCGAAGTTGAAATTACCTTCCTGGTTAGTTAAAACCGCATACCACATGGTGCTGTCGTACTTCACCGTGTCACCGACATTTCTGAACCACTTGTAAAAAGAGCGAACCAGTACGTTTTCCATCGGATCGTCTGTAATCTGATCTATCACATTTCCAACGAGGTTGGTACTCACATCAGGTCTTTTCTGCTGAGAGGTAATGATCGAATCGATCCCCGTAGGGCTGACAGATTTTTCCAGTCCGTCTGAGCGCACCTTATAGAAATAGGCCACATTGATGTCAAGAAAGGTCACCTGGGCGTAATGCACCTGGCTCAGCCCCTCGATTGAGCTGTTTACCACGGATTCAGGGTTGAACTTGTCCTTGCCGTAGATAAGCTGGTTTTCCGTGGTGGGCCGGTTGGTGCGCCAGGAGACGACGAATGCATTACCGGTATGGTTGGAAAGCCGGATGTCTGTTATCTCCAGTGCGGTTTCCTGAGCCCTCGCCTGAAAAGGCAGGACCAGGATCAGGAAAAACGCCAGCAAACCTGGTATTTTGTTAGTGATAATTTTCGGAGAATCGAGCATGGAGTCAATTCCTGAATTTTGAATCTGTTCTTTGCCGGATCAACCTTTGAGCAATCCCAACAGAGTCAGCAGGTCAAAGATATTTATCGTGCCGCTTGTGTCCACGTCAGCCGCTCCGAAAAGCCTCTGTTCCTCAGGCACGAGCTTGCCGCTGAGGACTTTCAAAAGATCCAGCAGATCGAAAATATTTATCGCCCCATTGTTGTCCAGATCGCCTTTTATCACCTCGTTCGGGTCGTAAGCGGTGATACTCACCTCGCCGAGAGACTGTGGACTGTCTCCAGTTAAAACCGCAGAGCTGTCTGAATGCTCGCTCCAGTAATTGGGGATGTAATGGATCAAAACCCTGTCGCCGGCCCAAGCGTTGTACAGGGAACCGTTCTCGGCGCGAAATTCAGACGGGTTAGTGAGCCAGATACCATTTTTGTCTGTCAGTAAAGTACGAAGAAGGGAAGGATCGTCACCTTCCCTTTTAATTCTGATCAGAACAAGGATACGCTCCAAGGGGTTATCCCAGGTATCGGTCACATTGCCGTATATCGTGTTCGCGGGGGGGATTTCTCCTGAACTTGGAAGGGTTTTGAAAGAATACAACGCCCCCTCATTGTCCCAGACCATATCCCCGGAACCCACGCAGAACTTGTATTCCTTTTCAGGAGAAAGATCTATTATGTTCACTACATGTATATAGCTGGGAGCTTTATAAGTGTCAAAAAATATCATCACCGTATCTGGATCAGTTGAATACACCTCGACCCAGTTGGAAGAGGTTTTCTCATCCGTGACCCAGGAAATCTTAGCGCTGCTTAAGGACAGGTCTGTTACTTCCAAATGTTTAATATCGATCGGTGAATCCTGAGCCAGAACCTCGTTGTTGTTAAGAAAAAATGAGATCAAAACTGTTGACAGGAATATAGTCTTGAGGTTCATTCGGGGCTCCCCTTCAAACGGTCGCGAAGTTAGAATCCGGGTCAAAAGACTGTCGTCCAATTATCTGTTTTATTTAGTATGCAATATACATACCATTCCCTTCGAGGTTTTTTCCCATTGTTCAAGCTGAAATTATGGTTTTTTCGGCTGTCTGGAAAACCATAAATTTCCTATGTTTTAAGGGGCTGAACAGGCAAACTGAGCCGCCGTTGCTGTTTGATACAGGGGGATACTGATTTTAACCCGGTTTGCGGCCAATAATTTTCCACCAGGCCGTGATGGCAATTTTTTCCTCGCAGTATCCAAACGGGCTATTAAAAAGGGCGCTCTCGCTTGAAGCGAGAGCGCCCTTTCGCGACGCAAGAATCAGGCGAATCCCCCATCCAGCCTAGATCATTTTAAAATGACCATCTTGCGCGTTGCATTGAAGTTCGGAGTTGTGAGACGGTAGAAATAAACGCCGCTGGAAACGTGTTTGCCGCTGTTGTCCGTACCCTCCCACTGCACGC
>CAZJQI010000003.1:0-126249 GCA_964548275.1 uncultured Gemmatimonadales bacterium | reverse complement strand
TGCACCTCAAGAAAGATAAAGATATTCCTTTCATCAATCCATTTTGCATTATTTCTATGCAACTGCCTTAAATAATACCAACTCTTAATTCGTAAACCATTTTTACAGGGCACTATTGAAAACAACTTTTGGAACAGCATCACTTGTAAGAATAGGTGGTATCAATCTGAAACAGGCGTGTCAGGAGAATCTGTGGATTGTTTCTCAAGATTAATCAGTTTTATAAGATGTTGTCAACACTTTTTTTCTTTTGAAGAGAATATAATCTTGCCATCAGGGTTGACCATACACTAAAATATTTGTTCCGATGGAAAAATACTATTTGATAAACAGTCCTGATAGATTATTTTCAGATTTATTATTCGGGAACTACCGCATCTTTGGCACTTTTCAGCCGGCTGGAAAATCACCAACTGGTGACTGTGTAAAAATCCCTGAGAAATGGACAGCCCCAACTGAGTTTATTATGAATCTGCGATCTGCGAACTCAGGAGTGGATAAACATGACTCCCAATCCGAGTATCCGGTACTCTGGAGAAACAGCTCTATTGGCGTTTTGATATTAATCCTGGCCCTGTTTTGCTCATGCCTTAAAACCGCTCCATCCACGAACGATCTGATTGTCCGTCTGGAACTGGCGAAACTCTCTGCTTATTATTCGCAAACAATTCCCCTGGCACTGGTCGATGAAGATCCGAACATTGTCTACGGCCTGATCAAGTTCGAAAGGGTATACACCAGCCAGGATGAACTATTGAGTGAATTCAACCAGGCGCTTGCCAGCCACCAGGTCTCGCAGGGAGTAATCGACCGCACCGGAAACTTCACTTTTCAGGACATTCCCCCCGGGCATTACTGGGTAATCACTTCGGAACCATTGGTCATGGAGGACGAGCGGTTTGTCTGGTCCCATCCGGTGAAGATTGGCGGAGGGGATAGATCACATGAAGTCGTGCTGCAAAGAAGCAACGCGGCGATGATTCTCGGTTCTGGTAACATTATTTTCTAAAGATAAGGAGAGTTTTGAGAAAATGGTATTCAGAAAGTTTTTTTTATCTGCAGCAGCCTTTCTTTGGCTGGCTCTGCCTGCCTCGGCCCTGGAACTCGGTGAGCATCCGCGTTTGTATGTCACAGCAGCGGGAAAGGGCAAAGTGCCGGGCGTGGAGCAGTTACGCCGGAGACTCACCAGGCCGGAATATTCAGAGGCCTGGAAGCAGCTCCAGGATTCTAACGCCCCTCACGAGATAGCGCTGGTTTACCTGCTCACCGGAGATACAACACGGATTTCACGGGTGCGGAAGGCTCTCGGCGAAACCATGAACCGGAGTGACCGGGTCGTTGAGCGCAGCCTGGCTTTCGACTGGGCTTACAGCGCACTGAGCGAGTTGGAAAGAAAGGAGTTCGCTGCCAGACTAATGGACTCCTGCGAGGAGTTGAACAAACGCTACAGGATCCCTACGGTTTACCACAACTATTGCCGCAACAGGCACATGGGCCAGGGATTTGCCATGCTTGCCGCCTGGGGTGACGATCCAAGGGCGGAGAAACTTCTGCCATCGGTAGAGAAAGAGCTGCGGGAGTTTCTGGAGATTCTCGGTGACAATTGCCGGGTGGACGACATGGCAGGACGGGCCGCTTACGGCGGGGGCTGGCCCGAGGGCTATGACTACGACCGCCATGGCGCTTTATATGCTATTCAGTTCCTGCTGGCCTGGCGCTCGGCAGGTTTGGGCGACCATATCAGCAGGAGCAATTACTGGCTTGATAAAGTGCTGTGGCTGCTCTACGGTACCGGCCCGGATGGCAGTTTCGTGCTGGGTTATGAAGACAACGACTGGCCGTTCGTGATGCCCCACGACCGACAGATGATGACATTCCTTGAGGGTGAACTGGGTTCCGGGCTGGCCAGCTGGTGGATCGACACTTTTGCCGACACCCTGAAAATTCCCGCCTACTGGGAGATTCTTTTTTCCGACCCGGGGGTGAAAAATCTCCCGCCTGAGAAACTTCCTAGCTCGCGCCTGATTCCAGGTGTGGGACTGGCCCTGATGAGAAGCTCGTGGCGCGAAGACGCCACATTCGTGCATTTCCACTGCGGCCCGTGGTACACCTACCACCAGCATGCTGCTCAGGGCTCTTTCACCGCCTGGCGCGGCAGGCCCCTGGTGATCGAACCGGGAGTCTATGACGGAAACGTGGATGAGCATTATGTCAACTGGCGTATCCGCAGTATCAGCCATAATTGTATTCTGGTCACCGACGCCAACGAGCGATTCTTAGGTCCCAATGATGTCCCGGTGCCTGCCAATGACGGCGGACAGATTATCCAGAACTGGACACTTAAGCCGGCCAACCTGGCCGAATGGCGCGCCCAGCGCAAAATGCGCGATACAGGGAAGGTTACCGCTTTTCTGACCGACATCTCCCACGATTTTCTCACAGGCGAGGCCGCCGGCGCTTACAACCCGGACAAGGTAGAGCGCTGGTGCAGGCAACTGCTCTTTATCAAGCCGGACTGGATTGTGTTATCCGATTATGTGGTGGCGGGCAGCGCCGATTTGTCGAAAACTCTCATTTTTCATACACCGGACCGGATAGTTGCCGGAAATGGGGTGGCAGAAACTGTTCCTGATGAAGGATCGCCGGTGGCAGTGTTCAGCCTGCTGCCGGAGGGGGCGGAGCTCAAAGTAGCCGGTGGGCCGGGTAAAACGTTCACCTACGGCGGCAAAGACTGGACAGGGCCTGATCCCTATAACGACCAGTTCGGGGTCGCCTGGCGATTGGAAGTGGGAGCGCCGGAGCAGAAAGCCACTACTTTTCTTACCGCAATCTACCTCCCGGACCCTGGATCAGGCGAGAAACGCCGCCCGCAAGCCGAACTGATCGAATCAAGCGGGGAGACTGTTTCTCTCACCCTTGATGGCGGAAAGTACCGGGTGGAACTCGATCCCCGGGCCAGCAAACCATACAGTCTCAGCGGACCCGGAAAACCTACTCTATCTCCGGAGCCGTACTTGAAAACGGCATGCCGATTGAAGGCACATTTGTCAACCTAATGGGAGCCGAAAATAAAAAGACCGAAACAGACCACTGGGGACGTTATTTGTTCGAGAATTTGCCCCCTGGAGAGTACCGTGTTTTTCTGCCTGGCACGGAGTTATTCAGCGATATTCGAATAACTGACCACAATGTCGGCGAGGTGAACTTTGAATAACTGCTGTAATTCAAAAGTTCGATTACGTATTTTTTTCAGACACGCTGAACGAGCCCGTAGGGGTGACCGATCGGCCGCCCGAACAGGGCTTCCGGGCCGCAAAGGGATTCTTGCCAGTTCGATTTTGGTTCTGATTGTCGCGTTGTATTCTGTCAAATTCCCTGCTTTCGCCCAGGATGAACCCGGCCTGGCCTCCTTTCAGTTCAGAGAGGATTTCAACAGGGACGGAAGAGTTACAGTTACCGATGTGCTCGCCCTGCTGATCAAGGGACAAAAATCATCCGGGGATCTGAGATTTGACTACGACCAGGACGGAGCATACAATCTCAATGATGTCTTATCCCTTCTGGTAAATATCGTTAAAAATGACCTCTCGGTCTCTGAACCCACAGCTTCTTCCTGGCGGAACGTGGGTCCGGGGGGTGGGGGAGGCCAGTTTCTCCCAACCATAAACCCGGCAAACCCCGATAATGTTTTCGAGCGCTGCGATATGACAGGAGCCTACGTTAGTTACGATAACGCTGAAAGCTGGCGCATGTTCAACCTTCGCAGCACAGTGCGGGATTTCGAGTTTGACCCGTCCTCTCCCAGCACTGTTTACGCTGCCAGTACCGGCCTTTATCGCTCGGATAATGGGGGGCTTAGCTGGCGGCTGATCTTCCCGGATCCTGCTGAAATTATCGAGGAACACATGGAGGATGACCATGCGGGCCACTGGTTCGAGACCGAGGCCGGCGTGCCGGAGGGCGAGCAGTCGAGCGAGATGTACAAGGTCAGGGTGGATCCGGCCGACAGCAGACACCTCTGGCTGGTGCGTTCTAGTCCCTGGGGAGACTCCTACCGGATATTGGTCTCTAACGACCGGGCTAACAGTTGGAGCAGGCTGGTCACCGGCCTTGAAAGCAGGGTATTGGCTGTTTTCCCTGGCTCCTGGTGGGGCAGCTCTGAAGAGGCTGTTGTAATTACCGAGCAAGAGGCATTCCTGGTTTCTGAAACCACGGGTCAGGCCACCGCGCTCTCTTTGCCGGACAGCCCGGTAGTGGCTGCTGATGGCGGCAAGGGTGAGCAGGGCGTACTTTTCTACATGCTGGCAAACGACAGAGTTTACCTCTCTACGGACTACGGCGCAGGCTGGCAGTCTGCCGGCGCCGGCGATCTGGTCAACGGTAAATTCAACACCATGGCGGTATGCGAAAGCCGTCCGGAAGTGGCCTATCTGGCCTGCAGCGAATATCCGGGCTACCAGTTCGGAATATTCAAGACCAGCAACAGCGGGACGAATTGGGCCTGGGTTTACAGGGCGGACGGCGATGGTGTGTTAACCAACAACCTGAACGACAAGGGTTGGCTGGACCTGCTCTACGGCCCGAGCTGGAGGGGGAATGCCCTTTCTGTGGGTGTCTGTCCCACCAACTCTGATATCTGTTACGTGACCGACTACGGCGGCACGATAAGAACCTTGGATGGGGGAGCCAACTGGGACCAGGTTTATTCGCATACCCAGCCGGACGGCTCCTCGGTGACCCGCGGCCTGGACGTGACAGGCAGCTACACCGTTCAGTTCGACCCGTTCGACAGCCTTCACATTTTCATGCCAACCACGGATATCGGCGCGTTTCAGAGCTTTAACGGGGGCGAGTCCTGGGTCAGCGGTATTGACGGGGTTCCAAGCTCATGGCGCAATACCTGCTACTGGATGGTATTCGACCCGGAGGTCTCAGGCCGCGCCTGGTCGGCCTGGGGCAACAAGCATGACCTCCCCCGCTATAAAATGTTCCGTGGCGGATACAGCGGCTCCGCCGGCGGGGTGGCGGTATCGGATGACAACTGCAGGAACTGGCGATTCAGCAATTCGGGACTGCCCTCCAGCATGGTCTGCACTCACATCGTGCTCGACACCAGCAGCCCCTCCAGCGCGAGGACTCTCTACGCCTGCGGGTTCAGGGAGGGTGTGTACAAGTCCACGGACGGAGGGCAGAGCTGGAGAGCGACCGGCACGGTTCCCTCAACGAACAGGAATTACTGGCGCCTGTGCCTTTTGCCGGGCGGACGGCTGTTTCTGCTGATAGTTCGGGACCGCCAGGGCAGCCAGAGCACGGACGGGGGGCTTTTTCTCAGCGACAACGGGGGCGATACCTGGCAGCAGGTGGTTCTTCCTGATGGAGTCATTTTCCCGAACGACCTGATTTACGACCCTTCGAACCCGGATAGATTATATCTCAGTTGCTGGCCCTGGATGCAGGTGGGGGACATGTACAAAGGCAACTGGCAGGTGGATAATGTCGGCGGCGGGGTGCTGCTCAGCGAGGACGGCGGCGGAACATGGCGGCGGATCTTTCGTGAGGATGCTCACGTTTACGCCGCGGCTGTGAATCCGGCTAATCCAGCCACCATTGCGATCAACACTTTCGACAGCGCGGCTTTCCGCAGCGATGACAGTGGCGAGAACTGGCACAGGATCAGGGGATATAATTTCAAATGGGGGTATAGACCTGTGTTCGATCCCCATCATCCCGGCATGATTTTTCTGACCACTTTCGGTGGAGGAGTTTTCTACGGGCCGGCTGAAGGAAACCCGGCTGCTTTCGAAGACATTGAAAATATTCAGGAACAATGGCGCTGGGGGCAGCATGACTAAGAGCGATAACCTTCATTGGCAACTGGCAATTGCCGGACTTTCATTAATTACAGCCCTGCTGACGTTCTCATCCTGCAGTTGTGAGGAGTCTCCCCGGAACCGTGCCCAGGCCCTGGCCCGGGAATCGCTGAAGATAGCCAGGCTCGAACAGCAGGCTGTAGCATGCGGGCTGAGCCTCGAGAGTGAGGCGAAGATTGCGGACAGCCTTTTCATGCAGATGGTCAGGAAGATAGACCAGGCGCAAATCCGGGAGTTCGTGCAAACCGGCGGGGGCCAGGGAAGGCAGGCGATCGAAGAGTTTCTGGAGGCGTGCAGGCCGCTGGATTCCCCTGCAGACGGGGAAGATGCGGCTGAGGCGATAATTTCCGTGCTGAAAGAGGCCCCGGAAAGCAGGGGCCTTGATTGGGATCTGATACAGGCCTACGGCGCGGCTTTCCTGTTGGTTCTCGAGGGCAGGCGCGAACTGGGGCTGAGAATCGAAATCAGCGGCTTTCTGCTCGGTCTGGGCTGCCCGGTGACATTTGCCGATCTCGGCCTATACGGCGCAGGCTCCACGCGCCTGGAAGAGCTCACCGCGCAGGCCGCCGCACGCACCGGGATGCAGCCGTTCAGCACAGGGCCGTTCGACTTTTATATCACCATGCAGAGGCTCAGCGATGTGGCAAGCCGTTTCGGCCGCAGGGAAGATGCCAACTCCATGGCTGCGGACCTTCAGCAAAATGAAGAGGTTAAGCGGTTGCTGCCCAGGCTCAGGGCAATGGAACCGGCCTATATCGGTTTTCTCGGCGATTCCCAGATGGACAACCGGCACTGGTCCTCCCCGGCACACTATCCGAATATCCTCGCTGCTGTATTCGAACAGGTTAATCCTAAAGTAAAAGTTTTCAACGCCGGTGTGGGCGGGGATGATTCCGGCGAGGGGCTTGCCAGGATCGAACAGGACGTGATCGAGCGGAAACCGGATATCTGTTTTGTGATGTTCGGCGGCAACGACTGCGCCCACTGGGGGAGAGAGGCTCCCTCAGTCAGCCCGGAGCGGTTCGGCGAGAATATCAAAGAGATAGTGCGCCGCCTGGATGAAATCTCCTGCCGGGTGGTGCTGATGACCTACCCGATGATCCCGGAGTTCGGTGAGCCGGAGGACCGGGTGCTGGCTGAGATGAACGAAAAACTGGCCCGGGTGCGCGACGTGATGCACACCGGCTGGCTCGATCTGGGAGGCTTGATCGACGGCGGAGACGCCCGCCGGCTGTTTGCAGTTGACATGATACATTTCAGCCCGGAGGGGCACCTGTTAATTGCAGCGAAAATTCTGGAATATTTGAGCCGGAACAACTGACCGGATAAATAATCGTAAATCTATAACAACAACGAACCGGAGGTAAAATATGAAAGTACCGATTCGTGCCGGTATCGTCGGCACCGGGTTTGCTGCCGAACTTCACGCCGACGCTCTCACCCGCTGCCGTGATGCAAAACTCGAAATGGTCTGCGGTATCGAGAACCTGGACCGGTTCTGCGAGCAGTGGGGTGTGGCGCGCCGCACGGACGATTTCAACGTTCTCTGTGCCGACCCGGACGTGGATGTGGTGATTGTCTGCACCCCGACTTTTATCCACCGTCCGGTTGTGGAGGCTGCAGCCGGAGCGGGCAAGGATATAATCTGCGAAAAGCCGCTGGCCACAAAGCTCGAGGATGCGCGGGCAATGGTCGAAGCGGCTGCCGCGGCGGGTGTGAGGCTGATGTACGCCGAGGACTGGTGCTTCTCGCCGATCCTGAAACGGGTCGAGGAAATAGTGGCCGAGGGCGCAGTGGGCGAGATTCTTTATGTAAAGGCCAAGGAAGTCCACAGCGGGAGCCACAGCGAGTACGCCAAGAAACTGGAATACTGCGGCGGCGGCGCGCTGTTTCACATCGGCTGCCACCCGATTAACTGGGTCAGACACCTGATCGGCAAAGAGGTAGTGGAAGTGGTGGGGAAGACCTCGGGCGGCGGCAAATCCAACATGGTGCACAAGGACTACGAGGGTGAGGACTGGGGCGTGGCGCTGTTCACTTTCGAGCACGGCGAGCAGGGATTCGTGGAGGGCAACTATATCACGATCGGCGGCATGGATGACACTGTGGAGATCTACGGCACAAAGGGGGCGCTCAAGGCGGAGCTGAGCCTGGGCAGCCCGGTCCATGTCTACAGCAGGGTGGGCTACAGCTATTCGGTTGAGAAAGCGGACAATCAGCTCGGCTGGACCAGGCCGGCCGTGGACGAGCGCTGGCAGCTCGGTTACCCGGCTGAGATCGAGTATTTTATCGGCTGCCTGAGAGACGGCACCGAGCCGATGATGGGTGTGCGGGGTGAGGACGGCCTGGCCTCCATGGAGGTCGCCTTTGCTGCATACGAGTCCATGCGCACCGGAAAAACAATCAGAATGAAGGATTTCCAGACTTCTTGATTTTTTATTGAGGTTCAATGTTTTTCAATTTTTTAATCAGGGGGCACAAGATGAAAGGTATCTGGAAGTCATTGGTCGTGAATTCGATTTTACTCACCTTTCCGCTGGTTCTGTTCGCTCAGTCCGCTGACCTCAAGCTTCTCGACTGGCGGCCTGTGAGCCAGCTCGTTGTCAAAGAGACTCGGATTCTCAAGCCTAAGTTCCCGGTTATCGACATTCACAACCACCTGCGAAATCTCAACAATGCAAAAAAGTACCTCGAGGAAATGGACAAGGCCGGCGTATGGAAATGCGTGAGCCTGGATGGCCGCTCGAAGGATGATTTTTTCAAGGAACATCTTCGCGTTTCGCACGGCGTGTCGAAGGAGCGCTTTATTATCTTTTTCACCCCTGATTTCAGCAAGATAGACGAGCCGGATTTCGGGGAAAAAGAGGCCAGGAGACTGGAAGAAGCAGTAAGGCTCGGCTGCCGGGGCTTGAAAATATTCAAGAACCTCGGGCTGACACTCAGGGACAAAAGCGGCAAGCTCGTGCCTGTGGACGACCCCCGGATCGATCCGATATGGGCCAAGTGCGCAGAGCTCGGTATCCCGGTTATGATTCATGTCTCGGACCCGAAAGCCTTTTTCACCCCGGTGGATAAATTCAACGAACGCTATGATGAACTGGGGGCCCACCCCGGCTGGGCGTTCTGCGGGGAGGAGTTCCCCTCCAAGGAGGAGATTCTCGCTCAGCGCAACCGGATGTTTGCCAAGCATCCCAATACGGTATTCATCGGCGCGCACATGGGAACTTTGCCAGAGGAGCTTCATCAGGTAGCCGCCTGGCTGGATGTCTACCCCAATTTTTATGTGGATATCGACGCCCGGATCAGCGAACTGGGCCGCCAGCCCTATACAACCCGCAAGTTCCTGATCAAATATCAGGACCGGGCGATGTTCGGCACTGATACGCCCCCGGATGCCGAGGCCTACAGGGTCTACTACCGTTTCCTCGAAACGGATGACGAATATTTCGACCCCTCCGGCGGCCATCACCTTCAGGGAAGATGGATGATTTACGGGGTGCACCTGCCCGATGAGGTTCTGGAGAAGATTTACAATAAAAACGCGCTGAAAATCCTCGCCCTGTTCAAAGGTGTCAAATAGGGCCATGCGTATCAGCTCAGATTAAGCTCTCGACGGTTAATCCTTTAGATCGGAAATGCGATATCGAGCAATTCCGGAAGCGCTCCGGCTCCGGACGCCATCGGTGTGGTATATCCTTTTCCATTTATCCCCGGGACGAACATGGTACTGGCCTCCAGGGTCGATATCGCCGTGATCGCGGTCTATATGCTCCTGATGGTGGTCGTGGGGGTGTTGCTTTCGTTTTTCAACAAGGACGACAGCGACTTTTTCAAAAGCGCGAACAAGATGCCCTGGTGGCTGGCCGGATTTTCGCTGTTCATGTCCAGTTTCAGCGTCTGGACTTTTACCGGCGCCGCTGGCGTGGCCTACCGGGCACCGGGGGCGGCATTCGCGATGTATTTATCCACCGCAGTGGGAATGGTTTTCGGGGTCTGGTTTCTGGCCGGGCTCTGGCGGCGCTCCCGCGCCAAAACAATCATGTCCTACCTTTCCGAGCGCTACGGGATTTCAACCAACCAGACCTACAGCTGGACTCTGCTGCTGGCGCAGCTTGTGCAGTCCGGGATTCAGCTTCTGGCCCTCGGAAAGTTCGTCTCGGTGGCTATGGGCACTGACCTGAATCTGACAATCATTGTCTGCGGCCTGGTGATCTCGTTCTATTGCCTGATCGGTGGACTCTGGGCAGTTGTGGTAACTGACACTCTCCAGTTCATAGTGCTTTTTGCCGGTGCTCTGGTAGTGATGATTCTCGGTTTGTTCGAGATCGGCGGCCTTGCCCCGCTGTTCACCGAGGTGCCGCGAGGGTTCTGGCAGGTGCAAACCCAGGAGTTCGACTGGTCCTATGTGCTGGCTTTCGGAGTGATGATGGTCTTTGCAATGAACAGCGGCGCCCTTTCGCAGCGTTACTTCTCGGTAAAGGATGAAAAAGAAGCCCGCAAGGTTGCCCTGCTCACCATGTTCCTGCTTGCCATGGCGCCGTTGGTCTGGTTCCTGCCCCCGATATTCACCCGTATCCTCGGTCTCGACCTGGCCTCGATTACCCTCGGACTCAACGCTCCCGAGGAAGCAGCCTATGTGGCTTTTTGCCTGCATATCCTGCCCCATGGGGCTATTGGAATCATGCTGGCCGCAATGCTGGCTGCAACGATGAGCAGCCTGAGTACGGTATTTAACGCTTACTCTGCAGTGATTACTGAGGACATTATCAAGCAGATTTTCTGGAAAAAAGCCTCGCCCAGGATGCTGCTTTTTATCGGCCGCCTGACTACCCTTGCTTTCGGCGTGATGGTAATAGCCGCGGCCCTGGCCCAGTCCCGGGCGATCGGCGGGGTGTTCAGACTGATGATGACTTATTCCGGGGTGGTAATCATACCCTCCGGCCTTCCGATTGTTATCGGACTGTTCTACCGTGCCACTCCGTGGTGGTCAGGGATCGCCTCCTACCTGACCGGGGTCTGTGTCGGCGTGCTTTTCCTGGTTTTGAAAACGGATATCACTTTCACCCAGCAGGTTTTCGCTATCGGCGGGGTGAGCGCGCTTATCTACTTTCTCCCCGGTGTCTTTGTCAAACCTCGAGGCGAGTACAAAAAGGCATTGGAGAAATTCTTCGCCAAACTCGCCACTCCTGTTTCCCGCGAGGAGATAGGCGACACTCGAGCGACAGATGTGGGAAGTTACCGGATTACAGGCTGGGCCACAGTGGGTATGGGAGCTGCGGCGGCCTGCCTTGCCTTGCTCGATCTTCCCTGGAGCGGCAGGCTGATCAACCTGGCAATCGGCGCACTGATAGCCTTTTTTGGCGCCTTGCTGCTTGTGTCCTGTAAACTCGTGGTACGCAAGGCGGCTGTTTCCCCCAGGGAATAAATAATTGTTTCCAAATTGCCCGCGGATGTGAAATATTTCTTTTCATGTTTCTTTAGTACAGGTTTTCGCCCTGAAGAGCGGAGGTAAAAATGGATGCCGGAGCCTGGAAATCTTTTATTCTCGCAGCATGCCTGGTTATTGTCTCCTGCGGTAAAGAAGGCCCTGAGGCCGAGCTTACCGGCAGGCAAGCTCTCAACAACCCTCACCCAAGAATTCTCCTCACCCCGAAGGTGCAGAAGAGACTGAAATCAAGCCTCAGCAGTACGCACAAATGGCTCTGGGAACGCTACTTTCAGGACCTGCCGGACAAGCTCGAAGCCGGTAGCCGCCAGGCATTGCCTGAGGATCTAAACCGCGGACACGCCGATCTCGCTCCGGGTCTCTGTTTCGCCTGGCTGATGACAGGCGATCAGGCCCATCTGGAAGTGGCGAAAAAGCATTTGCTCAACCTCGCCCGCAGCCAAGAATGGGACCCGGAAAATGACCTTGTCCACGGCCACTTGTTGCAGGGAATCGCCCTGGCCTACGACTGGCTTTACCAGTCCTTAACGTCCGAGGAACGCTCCCTGGTGGCAGAGCGCCTGACCAGGGAAGCCCAGGCCGAGTACGAGAGAATGACAACCGGCCGGGTCTGGTACCACAACCAGTACTTCCAGAACCATGCGATTTCAAACTTTTGCGGTTTCGCCTATGCCGCTGCCGCGCTTTACGGCGAGGATGAACGGGCGCCGGAATGGCTGGCGCTCAGCGAGGACTTTTTCGACGTGGTGTTTCGTACCTTGCCCGTGGACGGCACATCGCTGGAGGGCCTGAGTTACGGACAATACGATTTCGAATTTATCGCCAAGTACGCCGAGTTTGCCAGAACTCTGCTCGGCAGGGATTTTTACGATACCCCAGGCCTGAAAGAAATGCCCTCGTGGATCCTCCATAGCATTCTGCCCACCCACACCGCAGAGGAATGGGCCATGACATTCGGCGACGCCCCGCGGCATGCAAACTGGCACGGACCGGAGCCGCAGCTTTTTCTGGCTGCCTCAAAGTACAATGACCGGGTGGCACAGTGGCTGGGCAAATACCTGATCAATTTAGAAGAAAGCGGGCTAGGCTCGGCCACTTTCTGGGCCATTCTCTGGTACGATTCGGACGTGGAAGAGGCAGACCCGGCGCAGTTTCCCACTTTCAAACATTTCGAGGAGAACGACCAGGTGATGATGCGCTCCTCGTGGACCGACCCGGATGCCATGCTGGTCGGGTTCAAGTGCGGGCCGTTCATGGGCAAAACACACTCGCTTACAGCCGAGTGGGACTGGGGAACCAACCACCAGCAACCGGACGCAGGCTCGTTCCAGATTTTCGCCAAGGGGCAGTTCCTGGCTATCGATCCGCTTTACACCACATTCAAGCGCACGGCCAACCACAACACCATGCTGTTCAAGGGACGGGGGCAACTGGGCGAGGACATTATCTGGATGGGCGTGGCCGAGTGCCTTCAGTATCGGCATTACCCGGAAATCGTCCATGTCAACACCAGCCCTGAATACGACTATATTGTCGGGGATGTTACACGCGCTTATCACCCGGCCCTGGGGCTGAAAAAGTTCGAGCGGCATCTGCTGTTTATCAAGCCGGATGTCCTGCTCGTGGCAGACCGGATAGAACTTGATGATAAAGGCGTGCTGTTCAGCTACTTTAGTAAGGAACTTAAAGTCAGCGGCGGGCTCACGCATGCCAGCAACGGTTATGTTGTCGGCAAAGAGGGCGAGGCATATACGATTTTCGAGGGGAAGCCAGGCACTTATACTATCACGGCCAACTACCTCGACAACTTCCCCGGTGAGGGCAGGTATTCGTTCGAGGTTGACGGGAAAACCGTGCATAGCTGGAAGACAACCTCCCGGGTTTGTGACAATCATTTCATCGTCTCCCCGCCGGTGCAGTTGAAAACGGGCAGCCGGATTTCTTTCCGCGGGGCCGACATGCCGCACAACTGCCGCCTGATCCGCATGACCGTCCACAGCGAGGAGGTAGCTTTTCCCAGAGAGGCTCAATGGCTGCTGCACTTCGACCCGGAAGCCGAAATTGTTAGCGAATCCTCCCATATCATGGCCAGCTTGGGAGAGGCAAGCCTCGACCTGTATTCCCTGCTGTCGACTGAAACTGGCCTGAGTTGGGAAGAGTTCGAGATTAAAAATCCACATGACAGGTTCCGGCAGACAAAACGGCTCGTTATCTCTCCTTCTTTTAATAACGGCTTTACAGCTATCTTTGCCCTTTTGCATGCAAGAGGTAAAGATTCTCCGGAGCTGAAAGATTTGCATTCAGAAATAAATATGGATGGCCTAACCAGTTTAGGCTGGGACTTTGAAGATAGGCGGATTTCTATTGATTGGGATCTGGGTAAGAGAGAAATCCTGCTGAAATGACACCGGCAGGATCCTGGCAGCCTTAGTAAAATATCAGAATAGCGCGAGAAACTATAGTTTTGAGATCTAGATTTAATTACAAGGGAGGGTACCGATGAAAGAACCGAAAAGCAAGTCGAGGCTTGCGAAAATTCTGATCGTGTTGTGCGCTGTGCTCTTTGCCGCGCTGTCCTTGACTCCGGTACCCAGCATGGCCGCTGAAAAGGAAAGCTCGATGAGTAAAAACGCTGTCCTGAAAGCCAAAGATAATTTCCAGTTGAGTCCGTTCACCGGGTACACCAGGGAGCACTGGCTGGAGATAGCCGAAAAGATAATCGCCGGAATCCTTCCCTATTTCGACAGGGAAACCGGGATGCCTGAACTGGTCGGAGACCCGGAGGAGACCGGCCATTTCGGGAGACTGTTCGATGTGGGTGGAAGCCGCGAGGCGTTCGACCGCAGCCTGACGCTGGTTGCGATATATACTGCCGCCACCGGAAATAACAGGGTTCCCGGATACAAAGGCTCGATAACCGAGCCCTACCTGAAAGAAATCAGGCGCGGCACTGACCCGGACGGCCCGCATTACTGGGGTCCTCATCCCAAATACGACGTTTTCGGGACCAATCTGGCCATGGGAATTCTGATCAGCCCGGAGTTTTTCTGGAAACCGTTCAGCGAAAAGGAGAAAAAGAATATCCTGGCCTATTTCAAGGACCTGGCTCACACGATCGCCTATGACTGCAATCACTGGCACTTTCACATGATCACCGTGCCGATCCTCGACCGCCACGGGGTGGAGTCCAACCGCGAATTCCTTACCCGGATGTTCGAGCGCCTGTTCAACTGGTATCGCGGGGACGGCTGGTTTATCGACGGGGGCAACCGCAGTTTCGACCTTTACAACCTCTGGGCCTTTCAACTCTACAATCATGCCCTGACCCGGTTCGACAAGCCGTGGCATAGTCAATTCGGGGAGCGGGTCAGGCAAACCACCGCGCTTTTCCTGGAGAGCTATCCTTACCTTTTCGGCCGGGACGGCTCACCTGTGCCCTGGGGCCGCTCCACCACGTACCGTTTCGCCTGTCTTGCGCCAGTGGGCTGGACCGTGCTCAACAATACCTGCACGCTTGCTTCAGGCCAGGCCCGGAGGATCGCCTCGGGCTGCCTGAAATATTTCTGGGAGCATGGAGCCCTGAGCGAACGCGGCCTTCTGGAGCCGGGATACCGCGGCCCCAACACCGTGGTCGCCGAACCGTATATCGACCGGGGCTCACCCTACTGGGCTGTCCAGGGGCTTGTTGCCCTTCTGATCCCGGAGAACCATCCTTTCTGGAACGAAGTTGAGCTGCCCATGCCAGCAGATGAGGCAGGAGGCAGGGTACCCCTGCCGGCAGCGCAGATGCTGGTGAAAGTCAGCCCGATCGACGGCGAGGCTCGGCTTTACCCGGTCGGGCAGCCATTCTCTCACTGGGGAAGCTGGCAGCGTGGGATCAAGTATTGCCAGCACGCCTACTCCAGCTATCTCGGATGGTGTGCCACCGGCGACGGCGGCCCGGACCTGGGAGCAGGACGAACCGGCACCTCTTTTGACAGCCAAAACTGGCATTTCCGCGAGCGGCCGCGGGCGATTCAGGTAACCGACGACCACCTAATCAGCGTGGAGGACATACCTGTCCCTGATACGGAAGGAGCAGATACTGTCTGGTATGATTTCGGCGAGGTAATCACGCACACCCTGGTCGGCACCAGCGGCGAGGTGCATGTTTTCTGGCATAACAGCGCAAGGCCGGCATATCTCTATCTCGGGGGATACGGGATCAGCGTGCCCCACGGCGAGAACCTGCAAAGAGAAGCGGGCGAAAACAGCCTGAGGATCCACGGGGGTGAGTGCCATTCGACAATGAAAGTCATTCAGGCTCCCGAAGGAAAGCTAGAGTTCGAGCTGCTGGAACCACGCACCGGGTGGAAACACTCGCATAATTTCGGGGGCAGGGGTGCGTTCCCGCACTGGCAGAGCAGCCAGCCGGTGTCGTCCAATACGATTGTGGCGATTTATGTTGACGGCACCCGGGGCAGGCTGCCGTCAGATCCTCTGATAACTGCTTCTGAAAATAAAGGGCTGCTGCGGGTAAAATTCGAGGGCAAAACATACCTGATCCGTGTGCCTTACTGAACGGCATAGAAAGAAATCGATCCCTGACATGCTTGCGAAAGCTGATAGCTGAGATTTCGCCAGGGAGAGGCTGCTTGATCTGCTAACAGACTGAATCCTTACAAGTGAGGTAATCATGAAAAGCTCCACGCCCGGAATCATTGTTTTCCTGCTGCTGATCGCCTTTTCCGTATTGCAGGCTGAGAGGAAATATTATCAGGAAAAACGGGCCGGCTGGGTCGACAACGGCGTGGTGCTCGGCTGGGGCCACCACGAACCTTTCATTTTCCGTGTCAGGAAAGGCGGCGGCTTTCAGTACGAGGAAGCCTGGCAGCGTTTTGTGGATGAGCACAAGGAAAGTACCGTAATCGCGGCCAAAAACGCCGGTATCGAGGTGTACCATACCCACGGTTACAAAGGGTTCGGCTACGGGGCTGAGCGCAAAGAAATGGAGATGCTCAAAACGCTTTCAGGCTACTTGCACAAACACGGGATGAAGCTTGATACCTACAGCCAGGTGATGACTATCGTGGGGGAAACTTTCTTTGCCGAGGACCCCCGGGCCAGGGAGTGGATCCAGCGGGATGAACTCGGCCGGCCGATCCGGCTTACCTATGGCTTTCAGCAGTCTTACCGCTACAAGCCGAACCTGGCGCATCCAGAGTACCGGAAATATTACAAAGAAAAAATACTGAAGACACTGGTGGAAGAATGTAAAACCGATATGCTTCATTTCGATAATTACGACTGCAACATGGAGCCGGAATCGGACAAGAGTCCGGTCACGGTCGAGGCGTTCCGCAAATACATTCAGGATAAATATACCCTCCAGCAGCAGATCGAACGGTTCGGCCACACCAACATGCATCTGGTCGAGCCGCCGGTCTGGAACCAGACCAACAGGCCGGGCAATATCAGGGTGATCAAGGACCCTGTGCAGCAGGAGTGGGTCGATTTCCGCTGCTGGGTAATGGCCGACTGGTTGAGAGAGATGACCGAATACGCCCGCTCGCTGAACCCCGAGATTGCCATAGACACCAACCCCCACGGTCTTTACGGCCGGAACAGGGCTTTCCAGGCCGCGCTCTGGCATCCCTGGTTTATGAAATATACCGAGATCATGTGGAGCGAGGAAATCAACCACGCTGACTATGACGACCGTGGAGTGCTGATCTCCAAAATAAGGACTTTCAAGCTAGGCCGGAGCCTGGATAACATCGTGCTGACCTACAAGGGTGACGAGCGGATGCTGGCCGAGAACCTCGCGTTTAACCAGACTGCAGGCAACGTACAGCTCGGTAATCGGGAAACCGTCCATTATAAGTATTATAAATTCTACATGGACAATCGAGACCTTTTCACAGGCACGCGCAACCGCGAGGACGCCGCTCTGTTGCGTTCCTACGCCACAATGGCCTACGACAACCACCGGGCCGCACTGGAGCAGTGCATGTTCGAGCAGGCGATGATCCAGAGCCACGTTCCGTTCGACCTGATATTCGACGAGCAGATGGAAGACCTCTCGCGCTATAAAGTTCTCGTGCTGGCCGGGCAGAATAACCTGGCTGATGGACATGTCGCGCGGATAGCAAGGTTTGTCGATTCCGGCGGAGGACTGGTACTTACCGGAGAAACCTCGAACTTCGACCATTGGGGACGAAGGCGGGTTCGTCCCGGTTTAGCCGAAGTGATCGGGATGGATGAAAGCTGGATCCCTGGCGAGGGTACTTCCCCTGCTTTCTCGAACAAGACCGAGGCCACCCGGGGCGGGCGGGTGGTATACATACCGGAGATTATTCCCCTGGACAGGGAGCAGGCCGCGCGCTGGACCGGCTCCTGGGACGGTCATCTGGGGCGGGGAACCTGGCTCCTGCCCTCCAACTGGCGCGAGCTGGGAGATGCGGTGGGCCGGGCTGCTGGAGGCCGTTTCAGCCTGGAGGTAGAAGTACCTGACTGGGTGGCAGTGGAGCAGGTGGAGAAAGACAACCTGATCATGATCCATCTGGTCAATTACAAGAAGGGCGGCGTTCTGGCGAATATCCCTGTGGATGTCAGGATCGACCGGGGCAGGAAAGTCCGCAGAGTGCGGGTGATCTCTCCTGACCGGGAGGGTTCGCAGGAACTTGAATTCAGTCTCGTGGGCAAGCGCTGCCGGTTCACCGTGCCGTTTCTTGAGGTTTACGACATGATCGTGGTCACGCAGTCCGGCAGTTGAAATTATCACTGCTTTCCGCTTTTATGCACGCGAAGGGAGATTTAATCCATGTGTTCACCCAGGAGTTTGTTTAAGGTTACGGCAATACTTGCCGTTCTGATTTTCCCCTTTATGTTCCAGGGCTGCTCCCTGCCGAAAACGCTGGTCGTGGAGCCGGTGGAGATAGATGAGGTGCTGGTCAACCCCGGGATGGGTTTCACCACCTTTTACAGTTTCAACCACGATGAGATAAACGCAAACCACCCGGAGTGCTCGATAGCATATTTCCGCTGGTACTGGGACGTGCTGGAGCCAGAGGAGGGAAGGGTCAATTTCGCGATGATCGACAGCATTCTTGAACTTTGCCGCGAGAGGGGTCAGAAACTCGCCTTTCGGGTGATGTGCCAGAACGGGCATGAAGTTGCAGACAAGTCTGCCGACGATAGAATGGAGGTTCCTCGTTGGTACAAAAATTCAGGTGCGTCGGGTTTTTACTATCCAGATGGCAAGCGCTGGATGCCGGATTACGATTCAGAGGTATTTTTCGAAAAACATGGGCGTTTGATCCGTGCACTGGCTGAGCGCTACGACGGCCATCCTGATATTGATCATGTAGATATCGGCTCGGTCGGACACTGGGGCGAATGGCATACCGAGGGGCTGAACTACGAGCATATGCCTCTGTTGGAGAACCAATTCCGGATGGTCGATATCTACCTTGAAAGTTTCCAGGAAACCCCCCTGGTAATGCAAGTGGACGCCCACGAGGCGCTGAAATATGCAATCTCCAAAGGAACCGGTGTTCGGGCAGACTGCGTGGGGGATATGACCGAGAACCGCTTTTTCGAGAAAGACGGCACACCGACCAACCACATGCTCATCCGCTATCCCCGCGCTTTCGGACTCGAGGGCATGAGCAAGGTCTGGAAAACCGCCCCGATCGTGTTTGAAACCTGCGGCAACTTCCAGTGGTGGTACGATGAAGGCTGGGATGTGGATTTCATTTTCAACAAGATCCTGGAATGGCACATGTCTGCTTTGAACAACAAGTCGTTCCCGATCCCGGAGGCGTGGTGGCCCGAAGTGGAGGAACTTCAGAAAAAGATGGGCTACCGCTACGTGCTTAAAAGGCTCGAACACAAAGACAGGGCAAAGGCCGGTAAAACGCTCGCTCTCGAAATGCTCTGGGAGAATAAAGGCGTGGCCCCCTGTTACCTGAAACATCCCGTGGCCTTCCAGCTTCGAAATACCGGCAGCGGCGCAGTACAATCATTCGAAACCGATATCGATATCACCGGCTGGCTTCCCGGAGAACACCGGGTTTCGGCCCGGCTCGAGCTTCCCTCAGGCCTGGCTTCAGGGAGCTACGATATTTATATCGCTTTTCTGGACCCCCAAAGCCTGAAGCCCGGGATAAAGCTCGCTATTGGAGACCTTGACCAGGAAGGCTGGTACAGGCTCAGCCGGGTCGAGATCAAATCGTGATCTTTACCTGAGCGGTTTTCACTCTGGAAAGGAGTATGGATCATGGATCTGTCCCGCAGGGACGCATTTAAACTGGCTGCCTGCGGGCTGGTCACCGCCGCGGCTGAGGGGTTGGCTATTCGTTCCTCTGTCCCGATTCTGGGTGTCAAGGCAGACAGCGGGCCCAGGCGCACGGAAAGCGGCGTGGGAGCGTTGATCGCCTGGGCGGACAGGCTCTGGGCAGTGACTTATGTCAGTTCCCGGGGCGGAAAATCCGGCACAGGCACCGGCCTGTACTGTATCGATGAAAACCTCGACATCCAGCAGGTTCATGTCAGTAACGGTGTCTATGCCAACCGCCTTTTTCACGCGCCCTCCAACCAGGTCAGTATCGGGCCCTACATGATCGACATGGAAGGGAATTTCCGGGTCATCGAGGATCTGCTGGATCACCGCCTCACCGCCACTATGACCCATCTCGAAGATCCGGAGAATAAGCTCTATTTCCTCACCATGGAAGGCCCTTTTTTTGAGGTGGATGTCCATACCCTTCGGGCAAAGGAGTTGTTCGATCTGGCCAGGGAATTTAAAATTAAAGGGCAGCCGCATTTCAAGGGGGGATACACAGCCCAGGCCCGTGTAGTGGTGGCGAACAACAGCTATTATTTTATTGGTGATACGGACGGCAAGCTCGCTGAATGGGATGGACAAACGTGGACAGTAATAGAAGACAAGCCGTTCATGGATGTTTTCGCGCGTGAATCACTGGGCGGTGCGATTTTCGCCAATGGCTGGGATGATTCATCCGCGATCCTGAAAGTTTTTACAGGCGGCAGGTGGAACACCTGCCGCTTTCCCAAGGCCAGCCACACTTTCGACCACGGGTGGACCACCGAATGGACCCGGATCCGCGAGGTGGAGACCGAACGCTTTCTCATGGACTGCCACGGCATGTTCTACGAACTGTCTCCATTGGCCTACGGGAACAAGATATGGGGCGTGCGGCCGATCTGTACTCACCTGCGGATCGTGCCGGATTTCTGCTCATTCTGCGGGATGTTTGTTATGGCAGGCAACCAGGCCACCCCGGTGGGGGGAAACCTGCTTTCGCCACAGTCGCAGTCGGGTATCTGGTTCGGCAAGACAGATGATCTCTGGAGTTTCGGCAAACCGCAGGGTTGGGGCGGCCCCTGGCGCAGGACACAGGTGACCGCCGGTGAGCCGTCCGATCCTTACCTGATGACCGGTTTCGATAAAAAGGTGCTGCATCTTGTTCATGAAAGCGGGCCGGAGGTGGAAATTACGGTCGAGGTGGATTTCCTGGGTGACGGCACGTGGAAAAAATATGAATCGATTCGGCTGGGTCCCGGAAAATACCGCTATCACATATTTCCTCAGGGTTTCAGCGCACACTGGGTCCGGCTTGTATCAGACCGGAACTGCACACTAACTGCCGAGTTTATTTATACTTGAGAAAATCCCGGTAAAAGGAATCGTCAATTTCTCCTTCTTTCTTCAAACTCTATAAACTTTAACCAAAGGAGAAGCGGAGATGAAACGAAGTTTGTTTTTTTCCTTACTTGTAGTTGCTTTTCAGAGCACCTGGGTCTGGGGCCAGGCGAAAGAGTATCCCTACCGCTTTGTCTATGTGCACGGCAAGCCGCTGGAGGATGTCGATCAGGTGGAGCTGATCCGCAAGCTTGCGAAAACCGCCTCGGAGCACGGGCTCAATGGATTGATTCTCGACGCTTTTTTCGACCGGCTTCTGCTGGAACCTCCGTATAACTTCAAGAACTTGAAAAAGATCAAGGAGATCTGTGATCAGAACAATTTGGAGTTCATTCCCGCTTTTATGGGTATGGGCTATAACGCTCCTTTGCAGGCCTATGACAAGAACCTGATCGAGGGACTGCCGATCAAGGATGCACTGTTTGTGGTTAAAAACGGCAAGGCCGATATTGTGGCCGACCCGCCTGTGAGTATAGCCAACGGCGGTTTCGAGGAAGCCGAGGGGGAGCGGCCTGCGGATTTCAGCATAACCGAAGACCCTGGGGCGAAAATTTCCCTGGACAGGAAAATATTCAACCAGGGCAGCAGTGCACTTCGGGTAGAGCTGTCCAAAGAATACGAGGAAGGCAGTGCCCTGTTGAGCCAGGAGGTCAATGTTCACCCATACCGCTGCTATACACTGAGCTGCTGGGTAAAGACCGATGGTATAGAGAGTTCGGGAGATGTCTTTCCCATGATCGTCCAGGGAACCGACGGCCGCCGCCTTCAGTTTTATATCCCCCCTGTGCCCGGCACCAGTAGCGACTGGGTCAAGGCCGTAATCGGGTTCAACAGCCTGGGATACGATAAAGTCAGGGTATCTGTAGGTGCGCCTGCCAGCAAGGGCGGCACGTTCTGGATCGATGATTACAGGATAGAAGAAGAAGGCCTGGTCAATGTGCTGCGCAGAGAAGGCACCCCGCTTGTGGTGAAAGGCGAAAAAAGCGGCATAGTCTACGAGGAAGGTAAGGACTACGCTAAGGTCTATGATCCGGTGATGACCCTGCTTTTCGACCACGAGCCGCCCCCGATCGAAATTCTTCCCAAAGGAAGAATAAAAGAGGGTGAGAGGCTGAAAGTGAGCTTTTACAACAATTATCCGATTTATCAGGGCCAGACACCGGTCTGTATCTCCGAGCCAAAGGTTTACGAGATCTGGCGCAGGGTGGCAAGGATGATCCACGAGTACATTCATCCGAACAAATACTACCTGATGGCGGATGAACTTCGCACCTGCGGCTCCTGCGAGACCTGCAAGAGGCGCGGGATGACTGTGTCACAGTTGCTGGGAGATTGTGTCACAAAACAGGTGAAAATGATCCGCGAGCTCAACCCAAAGGCCGAGATCTTTGTCTGGTCGGATATGTTCGACCCCAATCACAATGCGCCAGGCCGCTACAAAGACTATTACTACCACGTGGATGAAACTTTCGAGGGCTCGTGGAATTACATCCCGAAAGACTTGATTATAGTCTGCTGGTACCACAGGATGCGCGACAAGAGCCTGGCGCATTTTTCAAGCAATGGTTTCCGCACGTTCGGCTCCTCATCCGGCAGCCTGGACGTTGCCAGGGGCTGGCTCGAATCCCTGGACAAGACTCCGAACTCGGTAGGGATCATGTACACCACATGGAGCGCGAATTTCGAGGGCCTGGCTGCTTTCGGAGACCTGGTGAGCCGGAGGAAATAGGAGCGAAGATTGATTATATCTTAAAACGATTATTAGCCTGAATTATTTATAATTGTCACAAGCCATAACAGGATTCTTTCTACGAGAGTATCACCTTTAAATAGCTGGAATTATTCAATCACGCATAATTCCAAGCACGTAGGGGCGACCGGTTGGTCGCCCTGTTCTTAGTGAAGTCTCGTTGCTAAAGGATATAAAAGGGGGAGCGTGTAGATGACAAATAATTTCCATTGATGCCCTGATAGATGTTCCAACATCCGGCATGCCTTTCGTGCTCAGGGTGTGCCCTGAGCACAAGGCGACCTCCAAAGGAGCGAAGTAAAAGAGACCGATTCGGAATTAACTTTTGTTTCTTTTGGTTACAAAAGAAATGGTTTTGCTTCTTTTGCCACCAAAAGTAGGGACACGGCGCGCCGTGTCCCTACGCAAGTAATCGTTTCTTAAACAGTTTCAATTCAACCCGGACATTGTTTCGTTTTTCTACAAAAGGAAAGCGATGAAATTTCAACACCCTGCTAGTAATCAACAATTTAGAAAATCGGCCGAAGAATTTATGAATAATCCGGGTTAATTGAAAGGAGCCGGTAATATGAAACGCACTGTTTTTTCATTTCTTGTACTTGTCGCCTTGATTGGTGCTGTTGCCTGCAGCAGGGGCAAAGTTTATCCCTTACGCTGGTTTTATGTAAGCAATGGCCTGAGAGACGACAGCGCTGTAGAGGAAATCCGCGAGCTTGTCCAAACAGCCAGCGAGCACGGCCTGAACGGCATGTACTTTTCTTCCGGGTTTGACGCGATTGACCTGAAAGATGACGATTATTTCAGCCGCCTGGAGCAGGTGAAAGAAATTTGCGCCGAACACAATGTAGAGATCATCCCGCGTTGCCTGGATGTAGGCTATAACGGCGGGCTGCTGTCCCACGACAGGAACCTGGCCGCAGGAATTCCTGTGGAGGATGCGCTGTTCGTGGTGAAAAGAGGCAAAGCCGAGCTGGTTGCCGATCCGCCGGTGAAAATTGCCAACGGCGGTTTCGAGAAGTACAGCAGGGACGCTGTGGCAGGTTTCAGCTTTCCTGGCAAGATCGGCGAGGTGGTTTTCGTGGACACCGAGGAAGTCAAACAGGGCAAAGCGGCCCTGCGCTTCGAGAATTTCGGTGGAAAGGAAGGCAATCCCGGCAGGCTGATCGCCGAAGTGTCAGTCCACCCGAGGCGCTTGTACCGGATCAATTTCTGGGTCAAGACCGATGACCTGGATCCAGCCGGTCCTTTCGGTTCGGGACGTTTCCGCGTGCAGGTGCTCGGAGGCGGCGAGCGGGCGCTCAACTATTACAATGTGCGGGTACCCTCCACAAGCGACTGGCAAAGGATACAGATCGGGTTCAACAGCAAGGACTACGACAGGGTGGAAATCTCGCTGGGTGTCTTTGGCGGCAAACAAGGCCGGTTCTGGCTGGATGGTGTCGAGATTGAGGAGATCGCCCTGGTTAACCTCCTGCGCCGGCCCGGCACGCCTTTGACTGTACGCGGTGAAAAGAGCGGTACAGTGTACGAGGAGGGAGTCGATTACGCTCCGGTTGCTGACCCGGATTTGAGAAGTTTCCGCTTTGACCATGAAGGCCCGCCGATCCGGATACTCGATAGCAGCAGGATCAGGGACGGCGAGCGGCTGCGGGTGAGTTTCTATCACGGTGTTGCGGTCTATCAGAGCCAGGTCACGGCCTGCGTGTCAGAGCCCGCGGTTTACGAGATCTGGCGCAACAATGTGAGACTGATTCACAAATATCTCAAGCCCTCGAAATATTTCCTGAGCGTTGATGAAATCCGCGCTGGCGGTACCTGCAAGGCATGCAAGGATCGCAATATGACTATGGGTGAAATCCTCGGCGACTGTATCACCAGGCAGGTCGCCATTGTGCGCGAGGTCAACCCGGAGGCCGAGCTTATTATCTGGTCCGACATGCTCGATCCCAACCACAACGCAGGCACGCGCCGCGGTAACTACTATTACCATGTGGACGAGCCGTTCACCGGCTCCTGGGAGCATGTCCCCAACGACCTGATTATCGCCTGCTGGTTTCACAGGATGCGCTACGAGAGCCTGGAGCATTTTTCCGGCCTGGGATTCAGGACAATGGCCTGCGGGTACTACGATAGGGACGATATCGCAAACGACACCACCTGGCTGGAGGCACTGGACGCAACCCCGGGCGCAATGGGGATCATGTACACAACCTGGCTGAGAAAGTATGAGTTGATGGACGAATTCGGCGACCTGGTGAGCCAGCACAGAATACCATGATAGAATCCATAGTGGTTGTCAAAATAATTTTCCGATTGAGGTCGTTTTTTGTTGTAGGGGCGGTTCGAGAACCGCCCCTACTTTTGACAACTGCTATAGGTAGGCTAATCAATGGAAATATTAGAACAGGGGGTACGGCCTGCCGTGCCCCCTGTTTTTATTACGCTTTTCGCCAGTCAATATCGCTTATTCTTAAACCTCAAAGTGTTCCCATTCGTACTTGACACGCTTACATTACATTGCGGCCAGCATTTTCCCTGCTCGCCGGTGGGTGATATTGAGCTCAAGCACCCTTTCGAATTCCTGCCTTGCCCGGGCCGGATTGCCCTGGCCCAGGTATCCCAGCCCGAGAATGTAATGCGCCTGGGCTCTCCGGACCTCCTCTGTCTGCTTCTCTCCGAATTTGGCGAAATAGTCCGGGCTTGCCGATACGAGACTCTTCCTGCCGGTTTGGACAAGTCCGTGGAATATCCGATCAGCCTCGCTTTCCCGGCCGAGTTTTCTCAAGGCAAGCCCCTGGTAATAACCGATCTCAGTGCCGGGGCGCAGTGTGGCCTCAGCCGATTTTTCGTAGTACTCCTGCGCTTTGAACTGATCGCCCAGTGCCTCGTGCGCTGTGCCTATGAAATAATAAACCTGCGGCGGGCGTCCTCCGCTGCGAGGAGGTCCCACCCCGAGGTTTTTTGGATACAGTAGAGCCGCCTGGAAATCTTTCAGCGCCTGGCGGTATTTCCTCTCCCTGAAATACTCCTCCCCCCTGGCAATATGCGCGTCCACGTAGATGTCGTGAATTTCGCCCCTGCCCTCCCACACGTGGAAAAGGTGGTTGTCCAGCCACTGGATTGCCCTGTCGTACTGGCCGAGCAGCACGTAGAGCACTATCTCACGTGAGAGCAGATCGTCCCGAGCGGTAACCGCGTTCTGGTTATTTTCCAGGAACGCGAGCCTTTTTTCAGGCGCTACGCCGCCGGTTTCATAAAGCTCGTCCAGTTCCAGATACAGCCGCGGGTTGTTTTTATTGCAACTGATAGCCCTCTCCAGGCTGGCAATGGCTTTCGGGATGTCGTTGCGGATGCGGGCATAGGCCAGGCCCAGGTTGCGGTGCACGATTGAAAACGAGCCGTCCAGCTGCCGTGATTTTTCCCATTCAGTGATCGCTTTCTCTGGCTGGCTGTCGAAAAGAAGGTTTCCGAGGTAATACGGCGCGCGGGAGTCCCCCGTGTTGTGCCCGGATGCAGCCCGGAGCATGTCGATAGACTCCAGGCGGAAGGGGAAAACGTAATCCGGCGGCATCCGGCTTCCCCGCCTGTAATATCGGGTTGCCTGCTCGTGGTCTCCTTTTTTCCCGCTATAATAGCCGAGATAATAGTAGACCAGGGGATTCGCGGCCTCAGGCGATTTTTCCGATTCGGCAAACCGGGTAAGCAGGCCGACAGCCTCTTCCCAGAGGCCGCAGCTGCCGTAATCCGTGGCGGTTTCCAGGTAATTTTGCACTGAGCCGCGCATTACTCGTTTCAGTTGGTTTAACTGCTTTTCGGCCTCCTCGATTGCACCCATGCCTAGTCTTGCCAGGTAAAGCTCGTTGCCAGCCCAGAAATCCAGCGGATCAGCAGCCAGAGTCATCGAAGCAGCCTGTATTGCTTCCCCAAACCGGCCGAGTTTTCTGAGCAGGGCGCAGCGGAGGATGTGCGCCTTGGAATTGGGGAAATTCGTGGAAAGGCAGCGGTTGAGAAAAGCGAGCGCTCTGGAGTAATTCCCTTTTTCAGTGGCCAGTTGGGCCAGGGCGAAAAAGCTGGCGGAATACCATGCTGCACTCCAGGAGGCATTGTAGAAAGCATCCCAGGCAGATTCGTTCTTTCCCTGGGCCTTGCAGGCCACACCCAGGTAATAGTATGCCTCCCCATCCCTGGGCCTGGTGTGGTGGGCGGTGATCCTCTGGATTGCCGCGGCAATCCGCTGCTCTGCCTGCTCGAACATCTTGCGCTTTAGGTAAAGGATTCCCACGGCGATATTGGTGCGGTAATCACCCGGATCGCGCCTCAGGGCTTCCTGGTAGTAAGGGTCAGGCTCCAGGGCGGCATTGTGGAACTGCTCCAGGCGCATGCCAGCCAGGTAAAGTTCCTCGATTGTTTTCACCTCTTCAGGCGGCGGTGGAGCAGTAACCGGTTCGGGCATGGGCGAGCCTTTCTTTTTCACCGGAGTGTAGGCAACCAGCTCTTTGCCTTTCGAACAAAGAAGCGAACCTCTGAGCTGCTTCTCTTTCACTCCTGAGGGAAGCTGAATCTCTTTGAAAAAAGGCTTTGCCGGGCTGATATCCAGAACCTGGTCGAATATCACCTTGTCCCCGGCTGTGAGGACTGCCCTGGCGCCCCTGTATTCGGCACTGACGTTAAACCCTAAAAGGGCCGTATTCTGTGAGGGAACCTCGAGGTTCACCGCAGCCTCCAGGGTGGCGTTTTTTACTCCGCCGATTTCCCGCAGCGGGTACCAGCGCTGCTTGAAAGTTTTCACCTCGTAAGGCTGGATCCAGCTGTAGTCGGGCTGGTTGTCGGTGTAGGCGCCGACCATGATCTCGATATACGGGCCGTCAGTGTCGGTGAGGATTTCGTCCCAGATCCGGCCTGCTGGTCCGGGTCCCCATTCCCAGAGTTTTTTCCCGGCAACGATATGGTGGTCAGCCACGTGGACAAGCCCTGCCTCTTTGCCGTGATCGTACCCTGCCATGAAATCCTCCGAGCAGTTTAGTGCGAACAGCGATATCGGCGAGGGATGGCTTTTCCACCAGCTCAGGTCGTCTCCGGGAGAATAACCCTCGTTGTTCAGAACCTTTGAGCTGGATGCAAAGGGCCAGGTGGTGAAAACGTGTTTCCCGTGCCCGGTGGCGTATTCCAGGCTCGGTGGGAAAATCACCTGGTAGGAGGAATCCGCATACACGGAGACATTTGCCCAGTACAGGAACGAATGCACCAGCGACGTGCGGTTGGAAACACGAGCGGATACCTCGAGGTAACTCTTGCCCGGATAAAGCGTGATACCGAGCAGCCATTTCAGCCTGTGGCGAAGCTCGATTTCGCCCACCCAGACAGTCCTGCTGCCGTCAGGGTTTTCCTCCAGCGTGTAATCCACTGGCATGAAAGTCGAAATCCGGTGATGGTGAGGAACGTTCCACTCAACGCCCCCTGAGATCCAGGCCCCGAGCACTCCGATAAAACCGGGTTTGATCACGCTCTGACGGTAGAAAAAATCGTAGTCGTTTGTTTTATCCAGAGCTGAAAATATTCTGCCGCCGATCTCAGGGAGCACACACACTTTGACGTATTCGTTTTCAAGATACACAGCAGTGTAACTCTGGTCAGCGCGGATATCGGTCAGCTTGTCCTGAAGGGGATACGGATACTGAACGCCTCTGGCTCCCTGGTACACTTTCCCGTTATAGAATACCGGGTTTCGTTCCGGTTCGCCGACTCCGTAAGTGGGCAGTATTAGGGGCTCCTCCCACATTTTGACCGGGGATTCCCCGGCCCGTGTAATTCCCGGCAGGATGAACATAATTATCACGGCCCAGAGGATTGCCGAACAGGTGAGTTTTTTACTTGACATGAGTATTCTCCCTGGTTTCTGATTGTTTGAAGAGATTGTTAGAAAATCGATTCACATTGATGGAAAATAAATCTAATTTCAGGTGAGGCAAAAGGAAATGGATTTGAGGAATAATGGATTTACAAGGGGGATTCTATTGCCATGGGCTGAATAATGACCTGGACTGATCGGTGAAAAGTTTTCAGATTAAATTTTTGCACTTATTGATATTATTCTGCTCCGAAAATAATGGACCAAAGGTGCGTTATTCCATGGTTTCGGTAAAAACCACCCGTAGAGGCGCACGGCCGTGCGCCTCTACAGAAAACAAAACATTTTCATTAATTTCCGGGTGAGCCACCGGTTCATGATGACTGAGTCCATTTCTTATTGGTGAAATTTAGTTGAAATCTTGACAAAGGATCTATAATGTCCGGTTAACTAACAGGCGGAAAGAAAAAGAGTATTTTTTAATGTTACTTTTGTAACCAAAAGTAACCAAAAGTTTTTTCGGGCCGCAAACTCGACTACCAATACGGCTGTTATATCCTTTGTTGTTTTCCAGGTAAAAAGGCGCTCCTTACGAGGTCGCCTGATTCGGCTTGTCCACAGGCAAGCCGAATCAATGGCATGCCCACCGTTCTAGCTCCGCTCTGCCTGGAATGGAAATTACCTGGCCTTTACACGCTCCTTTGGTGTTTCTCGAACATGCGGCCCTGATGAGGCGGCCTGCGGCCGCTGGGGGGAAATACTGGAACCCTAAGGTAATGCTAGTCCTTTGAAATAATGATAAGACTGGAACTGGTTTGGTTTTCGGAAAAAACCCAATCCACCAAACAACCCCCAAATTCAACTGGACAGTATTGACAAAGGGTTAAAAGTGAATTAGGAATTCAATCACGGAAAATTCCCTGCATAATCATATTCATAGACTCGAATTCAAAGACGCCGCCGCAGAATTTTCCGCCGCTTTTCCCTGTTTAAAACACCTCTGCCGAATATGGCCGATATAACGAGACAATTTCTTTACAATGCGAAAGGGGGTAGTTCCTGCTCCGGGAAGTTCTTTCCAGGATTCGCCACATACTACGAATTCACGGAGACCTATACCCTGCCCTGAGCGGTAGGGCTGCTTTGGGACTGATAATTAACCGTAGCAGGGGCACGGCGCGCCGTGCCCCTGCGAAAGAATCAAAAGGGAGGGATCAATCATGTCTGCAGAAGAGAACAAGGCCGATGTGGAGGCGATCAAAAAACTACGCAAGGATTACATGGTTGCACAGAACATCACTGGTGATATAGAGGCCGCCTTGAGCCTCATGACATGACCAATGATTGTGTGTTCAGCCGCCGAACAGTGCGGGGAAAGACTCCCTGAGGCCCATGAACATGAATCGAACTCCAATGGCGATGATAAAAATTTGCATGATCCGGCTCACGGCAAGCATCCCCACTCGACCGAACAGGCGGCTGATCAGGCCGGCGAGATTGAGGATAACCATGGTCAGGCCGAAAACCACGAAACAGACCGCGATGGCGAAAAGCTGGCCGTACTGCCCCTGGAAAAGGATCACGGTCACAATCGTTCCCGGCCCGGCAAGCAGAGGTACTGCAATCGGCGAGACCGCCACTGCATGGTAGTGCTGGCGCCTGTTTTCATCCTCTGGCTGCGGCTCGGAGTCCTCCACATGGCCAGTGACTATCATCTCCCGGATTCCCACCACAACCAGCAGCAGTCCCCCGGCAAAGGTGAACTCACTCACACTGATATGAAATAAATACTGCATGATTGCCGAGCCCAGCAGGGCAAATGCCACCACAAGGGCGAATGCGGTCAGAACCGCGAGACGGAAGACACGTTTGCGCTCGGTGTCGCTTATTCCGCGAGTCAAGGCAATGAAAACCGGGATTCCGCCCACCGGGTCGACAATGGCGAACAGCCAAAGCACAGCCTGTAAAAACGCGATCAGAGTGATTTCCATACTAGATCTCCTCTTTTCCTATTTCACTGCACGCTAAAGCGCACATTGATCCACCGCGAGTCCACTTCAAGGGGAATGGTTACCACTCCGAGCGCTGCGCCGATGTTTTTCGGAACGCGCACCGGCCCGTAGGGATTGTAGGTATAATAGGGCCATACAAAGCGGGCGCTTTCAGGAAGAGTGATACGCCAGTGATTATGCGAAAGCGATCCTCCCAGAGAGGCTCCGGAGAGCCTGATCTCATTTTCCGCTAGTTTATAGGATTTTCCATTGCCGGTTTCAAGCTCCCCGCCTGGCAAAAGCCGCAGCGGCAGATTGAGAAATACCGTATCGGGGCGGTTGTAAGTGTGTTCCGCCTGGACGCTGATCACAGCAGTGGAATTATTCTCGGGATTTACAGTCAGTCTGAGGCTGAAACCCTCGTGGGCCACGCACATTGTATCGGCATCCCAGTTGCCGGAGATAAGGGCATCCAGCGGCAGGTCGCTGGTGGAACCGTCTGCTCTTTTCACCATGAAAGTGGCGAGTTCAGGCTGGCCCTTGGAGTTGCCGCCGGCGATTATGTGGCCGCTGTTCTCGTGCCAGAGGCTTATCGGGACTATCCTGTCCAGGAAAAACTGGTTATGCGTGCTGGGTGGGCTCAGCAGAGCGCTCATCGAATAGATCCACGGGCCGCATTTTTTCACCACAGCCGGGCGGTCGAGGGTGTGCCTGTAAGTGTGAAGTTCCTGGGGAATTGGCGCCTCGGGACCGTCCGTGTGGTAGTGCGTATCCTGGGCGATCCGGGCCAGGGCCTGCAAACCCAAGGCGGCCAGCGGATCGTCACTGTCGCCGAGGGCGGCCAGCAGCTTGAAACGCGAGAATCGGCGGCCCTCAGGGAAATAGCAAAAAGTAAACAATCCCCAGGAAGCCCTGACCCTGAAACGGTTCCTGTTGCGCTGGTCAACAGTGTGAATATCGATCCCGTCCGGGGTGGTCCAGTGAAGGTGGAAATCGGTGTTGAGCTTCATCGCACTGAGAGCCGCAGGGTCGGAGGAGTAATGCCAGTAGAGGCCGGCCACCGAGTTGTTCAGGTAGTCGTAGCCCATCGTGGGGCCGTCATGCTCGGCCCAGTAGCCCCCAGGCGCGACCTCACGCACGAATCGGAAGAGCACGGGTTCGGCAAGTTGCACCCATTCCTCGTTTCCCAGGATCATGCCGATTCTCCAGAGGGTTGTCGCCCAGAGGCCGAAATGATTGGGCGAGGTGCCGATGAACGGGGCGATATAGCGGGGTCTGTCCACGCGCGGAGCCAGTTGGGCTGCCAGAGCGGTTGCGGCACGCACCAGAGCGCCGCTCCAGTGGGCTTTGCGCCTTTGCTCCAGGTGATCTTTCAGCAGGCCGTACGCCTCGGCCCAGCAGTATAGCCAGCGGTGAGAGTCCAGCGCACTGACCGGCCGGCCGTTCACAGTCGGCGCAAACTTTCCCTGGGGAGTAATGATAGAGGCCAGGTAATCACCGGCGCGCAGGGCCATCTCCAGCAGGCGTTTGTCTCCCCGAAGATGGTTTGCCTGGTGTTCGCTGGTGTAAAGCAGAGCCGGGACGTAAATATACTGCATCACAGTGACCCGCCAGGATTTTTCATCTTCAGCGCCGGGTTTTGGTATCCCGGTGCGGAAACGGCCGTCCGGGGCCTGGAGTCTGGTTTCCAGTTCCGCGCTCCTGGCAAGAACTTCGTAATAGAGATCGGGGAGGCGTTCGGATTTCCAATGTGGATGATTATCGAGAGTTGCACAGAAAAGCGAGGAGGTGGAAAATACTGCTGAAAGGATTACACTAACGAACGATTTCATCGACTCTCTCCGGGTTTTAAGGTTTTGGCTGGCTAAAATCAGTGGGGATTATTTTTTCTATAATCTAAATTATTCTTTCGCCCAGGCAAGGGATTGATTGAAACTCAGGAGCAAGCTGTTCCGGGATCACGGATGAGCTTGTTACAGCAAAGACAGCAAGCCCCCCCCTTCCGCTCGTGGAAGCTTGCGGAGTTTAAGGCAGATCATATCTTTTATCTCTGGAATGGGTGATTCTAATTGATCAACACTCTGCTTTGAATTAGTATTATAACTTCATAAACCGAAAATAAATGGGGAAACCATGCCTAAGACAACGGTAACCTGCGGCGCAGACAGGCTTCTGGGGGAGAAGACATTTCGCACTCTGGTCGCGGGAAGACGGGTAGGTGCAGTGGTCAATCACACTGCAGTGACCTCGGATTACACATTCTGGCCCTCCGTACTTGAGGTGCGTACAGGTGCTAAACTTGAGGTTATTTTTACCCCTGAGCACGGCCTTTGGGGGCAGGAGCAGGACCAGGTACCTGTGGAGGCAAGTGCGAAAAATGCCTGGGGAGCGCCGGTGAAAAGCCTTTACGGTTCGGGCGCCGAATCGCTAAAACCGGATCCGGCAGAATTATCCGGCCTGGATCTGGTCCTTTTCGATATCCAGGACGTGGGCAGCCGTTATTATACTTATGTCTACACCATGGCCTACGTGATGGAGGCAGCGGCAGAGGCCGGAGTAAGAGTAGTGATACTCGACCGGCCGAACCCACTGGGAGGGGAGAAAGTGGAGGGACCGGCTCTGGAGCCGGGGTTTGAGTCTTTCGTTGGCCGGTTTGCCGGGATGCCGGTGCGCCACGGGCTGACCGCTGCTGAACTTGCGTTTTATTTTCACGCCGAGCACGGGGTGGGCGAAAAACCCGATGTTGTGCCGGTTGCCGGCTGGAGGCGCCGATTGACAGTTTTCGATTACCCCGCGCAGTGGGTTAGTCCCTCGCCCAACATGCCAACCCCGGAGACAGCGCTTGCTTATCCGGGGATGTGCCTGCTCGAGGGAACAAACCTCTCGGAAGGACGCGGTACAACTCATCCGTTCGAGATATTCGGCGCGCCTTATCTGGACTCTTTCGCACTGGCGGATGAACTCAACAGACTGGAACTGCCCGGGGTGATTTTCCGGCCGCACTGCTTTATCCCGACTTTCGCCGACTATACGGGACAGCTCTGCTCAGGCGCGCAGCTCCATGTAACCGACCGCGGCGCATTCGGTCCGTTTCTGACCGGCGCAGCGGTTATCTGGACAGTGAGCCGGCTTGCTCCCCATGTATTCGGCTGGCTGCGCAGGCCGTACGAGTTCGTGCGGCATATCCCGGCAGTTGACCTGCTGTTCGGCTCGGATAAATTCCGCATGGCGATCGAGGCTGAATGTACTTTCGAGGAATTGAGTGAATTGTGCGAGGGCGAGCCGGAGGAGTGGAAGAAAGTGCGCAAGGAGTATTTACTCTATGATTGAGCAGGCTAGTGGCCCGGGTTGCCTTGACAAAGCCTGCCCATTCTCCTATCTTTATAGAATACATCTGGTTACGGATTCATATAACTTGAATGAACAGGATAAATCTTGGAACTGTATCAGCATTTCACCTCTGCCGGGAAAGAAATAGAGGATTATCTGGCCGTGCTCTACTCCCGCTACCGGATGCTCGACCTGCGCACCGAGTGGGTCATCCGCGGCGTGCTGAAACCCAGGTTCGCCCAGATGCGCAGGCTTATCGAACGCTACCTGAAATCTTTCAACGGCCGCTACAATTTTGAAACCGTAGGGGATGACATCTACCTTACGATCAGCGCCTCGGTTGGCGGGAGGCGGGAGCAGAACTGGAAGCTGCACCTGGGATTGTTCCTGGTCACGATCTTTACCACGCTGCTGGTGGGCAGCTTTCGCGAGGGCGGAGACCCGTTCGCCTCGGCCGGCGATCTGGCCCTCGGGCTGCCGTTTTCTGCGGCGATAATGCTGATCCTGCTCGTACACGAGCTCGGGCACTATTTTGCCGCCCGCCATCACGGTATGGACGTGACATTGCCCTTTTTCATACCCATGCCGCCTCCCTTTATTTTCGGCACCCTCGGGGCACTGATCAAGATGCGCTCGCCGTTGTTCAGCAGGAGGATGCTGTTGGACGTGGGCGCTGCGGGGCCGATTGCAGGGTTTGTTGTCAGCGTGCCGGTGCTGATTGCGGGGCTGATGTCATCGCACTGGGCGCCGTTTCCTCCGCCGTATTTTATTACAGGCGAATCGCTGCTTTTCTCCTGGCTGAGAAACCTGATCCTCGGGCCGACCCCGCCGGGCGAGTTTCTGCATATGTCCTCGGTGGCTTTCGCCGGCTGGATCGGCTTTTTTGTTACGGCAATGAACATGATGCCAATCGGCCAGCTCGACGGCGGTCATATCGCCTATGCCCTGTTCGGCAGGCGGCACGTGAGGGTGGCTTACGGCATTTTTTTCATGATGCTTTTGCTGGGTTTTTTCTGGCCGGGCTGGATTTTCTGGGGGATTCTGATTCTGGTTTTCATCCGGGTCAAGCATCCGCCGGTTATCGACGAGGAGATTCCGCTTGATCCCTGGCGCAGGGCTGTCGGCGTGCTGACATTCCTGATCCTGATCCTCACTTTCATGCCTATACCGATTCGGATTTGAGTTAATCAGGATTAGAGCTACTCTTATGTGCGTTTCGAGTAATTATCAGAGTTTACACTCGTTGTTGACCATACCGGATGGGAGGACGAATTAGAATTTCGGAGGAGTGTATTATCTGCTGAATTGATTTTTTTCTGATAATCTTCAAACTCAAGCCGCAAGAGGCGGAAAAATGGCAGTGAATCCGGAACTTGTCGAACGGGCGGCGGGCTGGATTGCAAGCAGCCGCAAGCCGGTGGTTTTTACCGGTGCGGGAGTCAGCCGGGAAAGCGGGATTCCCACGTTCCGGGAGGCAAGCACAGGTTTGTGGGCGCAGTACGATCCACAGCAGCTTGCCACAGTGGAGGGGTTTCTTCAGGACCCGAAGCTGGTCTGGGAATGGTATGCTTACAGGAGAAAAATGGTTGTTGAAATTTTTCCGAACCCGGGTCATGAGGCGATTGCGGAGCTGGAGAAGCTGCTGCCCGGGCTGGTGGTGATAACGCAGAATATCGACGGTCTTCACCAGCGGGCGGGAAGCCGGGCAGTGATCGAACTGCACGGGAATATCAACCGGGTGAAATGTTTCCAGGGCGATGAGCTTTACGAGAATTGGTCTGACGAGGATTACGAGGGAGAAATTCCCCCACGTTGCAAAACTTGTGGTAACTACCTTCGACCCGACGTGGTCTGGTTCGGTGAGTCTTTGCCCGAGAAGGCTCTCATGGCTGCTTTCGAACTTGCGGAGAACTGCGATTTGATGTTGGTGGTGGGAACCTCCGGGCAGGTGCAGCCTGCTGCCTCCTTGCCGGTGGTTGCCAGAAGGAGGGGCTCGAGGATCGTGGAGGTCAATCCCACCCCGAGCGAGATTACTGCCGGATCGGATATCATGCTTTCTGCCAGAAGCGGGGAAATTCTGCCCGAAGTTGTTGCAAAGGTAAAAGAAATAAAAGGAAACTGCTGAGAATTTGCCCGGAAACAGAACAGGGGTGAGATACCTTTCACCTCTGATGTTTTCAATCCGGATGTCAAAATTGGATCGGAATTGGGTTAAACCGGAGCGGCGCCTTCCTTGGCCTTGCAGACCTTGTTCTTGCCTTCCCTTTTCGCCTGGTAAAGAGCTTTATCCGCCAGAATCAGGAGGTCCTTGGGGTTGCGCAGGCTGTTTCTTTCCATTGCGGACACACCGAGGCTGATCGTGATTTTCAGCTTGCCCTGATCGCTGTCAATGCTTGAATCTTCCACCCACTTTCTGAGCTTTTCGGCAACGATTGCCGCCTGTTCCAGTCCGGTATCGGGAAACAGGACTACGAATTCCTCTCCGCCGTAGCGTGCAACGATATCGGATCCGCGGCGGGAGTTTTTGAGCACATCGGCAACATTGATCAAGATCTCATCTCCGAGATGGTGCCCGAAGGTGTCATTGAAGTTTTTGAAATTGTCAATATCAGCCATCAGCAAGGCCAAAGGCATGCTCATCCGGCGGGACCGGCTGAACTCCCGGTTAAGAGTTTCCATGAAGAAGCGATGGTTATAGAGGCTGGTCAACCCGTCGGTAACAGCCAGGGTTTCAAGCTGCTTGTTGAGGTGGTGGAGTTTTTCCAGCAGCATGTCTTTTTCCTCCTCGCTCTTCTTCCTTTCCGTGATATTGACCAGGCTTATCAGAAGATTTTTGAATTTTGCATTTTCTCTGGGAATGGCGAGGCTTACCAGAGTATGGATTTCAGAACCCTTAAGGGTCTGGTAAACCGCCTCAGCCTGGAGATTCTTGCGGCCCATGGTAATGGCGGCGAGGAGATTTCGGAAATAACGGGAGGTTGGGTTGGTAAGCATGTTAGCCGCCAGCCCGAGCAGTTCTTCCTTGCGTTCGGCTTCGAAGAGTTTGATTGCTGCTTCATTTACATCCACTACATTAAGTAGCTCTGCGGCTGAGCGGACAAAATCGGGGTTTTTTTCGAAATATTCTGTCCATTTGGTGACTCCCTGATCTTTCCGTTTCCACAGGGCGGATTTCAACTGGCTGAAATCTACTTCGATCAGGGCCACTTCCGCTGTCTGAAAAATGGTACGGTATCTCTCCACGGACTCACGAAGGAGTTCCTCGGCTTTTTTCCGGGCAGTGATGTCACGCTGTATGGTGAGCGCGCCGGTTACCTTGCCATCCTTGTCATAGAGCAGGTTTGAATTGATCTCCACGTTCGCCACGGCCCCGTCCGCCTTTTTGACTACGACCTCCTGGTGGCGAACCTTGCCGCTTTTGGCGTCAGAGGTGGGAACCATTTTCGTGACAAGCTCGAAATTGTCGCTGGTATAAAGGTCGAGCAGGTGTTTGTTTTTAAGTTCGCGCTTTGTGGTACTGAAAAACTCGATGGCCATTTTGTTGCAATCGATGATATTTCCGCGCATGTCCACAGTGTAGTAAACATCAGGTGCGCTATCATAGAGAGTGCGGAACCTCTGCTCGCTTTTTTCCATCTGCTTGGCACGCTTTCGAATGCCGGCTTCCAGGTTTTTCTTGGCGATCTGAAGCTCCGAGATCAATTTTTTGTTCTGTAAGGTGATTTTGCGCTGTTCCAGGCCGTTTTCCACGACAATGGCGAGTTTGGCCAGCTGGACGGGTTTGAGCAGGAAATCGAATGCTCCCAGCGTGATAGCATCCAGGGTGAGTTCGATAGTGGCGTGGCCGCTGATGATCACTGAAATCGTGTCCGGGGAGTTTTCCTTCACCAATTTGATCAATTCGATCCCGTTCATATCCGGCAATTTGAGATCGATAAGCACGAGATCATAAATATGCCCCTGGAGTTTCTCACAGGCAACCGCCCCGTTTAAAGCGGTATCCACACGGTAGCCCTTTAGTGAAAGGAACTCTGAAAAGAGTTTTGACAGGGATTCGTCGTCCTCGACGATGAGTATGATATAATTTTCGTCCATGGAGAGTGAGCCTTTAAAGTTGTGAACCTGCTTCAAGGAGTAAATCCGGAACACCATCACACTCAGGGCCTGAATATCTCCACGAGGTCTACAAGTCTCTCTTTCTTTTTGCTGGCGGCGTTCTGACGCAGTATTTTCAGCTTATCCATATAAGTGGGTTTCTTTTTCTGATAGATCACCCCCACAGAAATCCGCTTTTTCTCATCCGCTACCTGGAAAGCCGAACTCCGATGGCTGGGGTCGTAGTCCGGGTCATCTTCCAGATAATGCAGGAGTTTTTTGATAATAAGAAACTGCTCCTTCCCCACATAAGTCACGCAGGGACTGAGTATCTGAATGAATGAAAATCCCCGGTGTTCGATACCTTTGGTAATCACGTCCACCATATGCTTGATATCGCCTGAGAAAGCCCTGGCGACAAAAGTCGCCTGGCAGCCGATAGCCAGGGTAATTGGGTTGATCGGGGTCTCGATGCTGCCGAGTTTTGAGGTGGAGGTGATCATATCGTGGGGCGAGGTCGGGGAAAGCTGTCCCTTTGTCAGTCCGTAAATATAGTTATCCATGACAATGTAAGTCACGTCGATATTCCGCCGGCAGGCATGGGGAAAGTGCCCGATGCCGATCGAAAAACCGTCGCCGTCACCAGCGGCGGCGATTACATTGATCTTCGGCCTGGCCAGTTTAGCCCCCATGGCAATGGGCAGAGGGCGGCCGTGCACTGAGTTGAATCCGTAGGACTTGAGATAGCCCGTAATGCGGCTCGAACAGCCGATACCGCTGAATATCATCGTTTCTTCAGGTTTCAGCTTCAGACGATAATAAACCTGGCAAAGGGCGTTGAGCACACCGTAATTCCCGCAACCGGGACACCATACAGGTTTGAGTCCGCTCTTATATTCATCCGGCTTAACCGGCTTCTTTACCGCTTGTTCAGTGGTGGTCATTTCAGGTATCCTCCAGCCGATCCAACATTGAAATTATAATAAGTTACCGATCTGCTCGACCATCTCGCTCACCGCAAACGGCCTGGCTCCACTTCGTCCATAGTGTGTCGTGCCGGAAGGAAGGTCGATCTGCGTTTTCAAAAGGTTTAGAAATTGTTTGGAATAAGATAGTTCAACTATCAAAAGGTGCTCCAGACCCTCGAACCAGGATCGCACTTTATCCACTGCCAGTGGAAAAAGAACCTGCGGGATCAGGGCGCGCACCTTGTGGCCCCGACCGTTGAGAATTTCCACTGCCTCGCGCACCGGGCCCTTGCTGGAACCCCAGCCGAGCACCCCGACTGTAGCATCCTCTGGCCCGTAAAACCGCATGAAATTACAATCCCCGGCTATGTATTTTAGCTTCCTGTAGCGTTTTTCGTTCATCTTCTGGTGCATTTCATAATCTGAGGTCGGGTTGCCTTTCTCATCGTGCTCGATACCTGCTGCACGGTAGAGGTAGTGATCCTTGCCGGGCTTGCTTATCCAAGAAACCCCTGACTTTGTGGTGGAATCAAATCGCTTGTAGTCCTCGAGCGGAATACCGCGCGGACGCGCCCTGTTCCAGGTCCGGATTTTGCTCAGTTCAGGCTCGTGGATCGAGGCCTTGCACTGGGCGATAAAGCCATCGGAAAGGACGATTACCGGGATCTGGTATTTTTCCGAGACGAAAAACGCCTCGCGCATTACATCGAAGCAGTCGGCAACATCGGCCGGTGCTATGACAACCCGTGGGGCGTCGCCATGCCCGCCGTAAACGGCAGTCATCAGGTCACTCTGCTCGCTTTTGGTGGGAATTCCGGTGCTGGGCCCCACACGCTGCGCGTCCACAATAACGCACGGTATCTCAGCAATCGCTGCCAGGCCTATCATCTCAGTCATCAGGGAAAGGCCGGGCCCGCTGGTTGCGGTCATCGCCTTAACCCCGGCCAGTGAAGCACCGAGCACCATGCCCAGGGCAGCCATCTCATCCTCGGTCTGGATCATGGTTCCGCCATAGGCCGGCATATAAAGGCTGAGCCATTCCATGATCTCTGAACTGGGTGTGATCGGATAGCCGGCGAAGAACCTGCAGCCGGCCAGCAGTGCTCCGTAGGCGATCGCGTCGTTGCCAGTCATCACAAGGCGCTTTTCGCCATTTTCCATGCGATGCAGCCTCAGTTTTTCAGGCTCGGTGAAATGTTGCGCGGCATATTCTTTCCCGGCCTGATAGGCTTTAAGGTTGCTCTCGGTAATCTCGGTGCCTTTGCGGGAGAATGTTTTTGTGATCGATTTTTTCAGTTCCTCGTCAGGAAGGGCGAACAACTGGCTCATTACGCCCAGGGCGACCATGTTGCGCGCCAGCCTGGTTCCTGCTGAGTTCTTAGCCAGCTTTGTCAGGGGTACGCGGTAAACCTCCTTGGGCTGAGGGCCGAGCAGGGGACGCTCGGATTCCTCTTCGCCTTCCTCGCCTTCCTCGATAACAACACCCTCGGGCTGAAGTTCCAGTTCGTTGCCGAATCGCTTGTAGTCGTTCCAGTTAAAAGCAAGTAAGATATCTAGCTTATCCGGGGGAGCTGCAACTTTTTTACTGCTGATACGGATCTTGCAGGAACTTTCTCCCCCGCGGATCTGGGGCCCGACGCTTTTAAGCATCAGGCATTTCATGCCCTCCAGGGCAGACGCGGAAACTATGGTTTCGCCGCACACCATCACGCCGTCGCCGCCACTGCCCACAATTCCGAGGTTTAATTCATCACCGTTCATGACCATGGCCTCTCGTCGAAAAAATAAGCATTCCGTAGATTAATTCAGGGGAAAATTCCCCGGTTTTCTGTTAATGGCTGAATCAACATGAAAACTACTATATAATGAGTCTTATACAACAAATATAGTATATCAAAATAGATTCGAATAAGCAACACTAACGATAACCAATCTTTATGATTTTTTATTTTCATCCCCTCCTCGATTCTTGCCCCTCAATCTTGGCTGGCAGACTTTTCTCCCGAAACGGTCCTGATGCTGAAAAGGCAATCAAAACCTGTGGGTCAAGGGGATGGAAACTTGCGCCATAGGAGGTTGTTGCTTATCTAATACGGTGTTTCCTGACAGCCGGTTTTCCTTCTAAGTTCAAGGATTTAATTTAACCTTAGTGCAATTGACGGAGGAAAAATGGAAGAGAGGTCTTTCAAGAAAATGCTGGAAATCTACAGGGATGAGTTGTTCGTCAATATTCTGCCTTTCTGGCTCCGGAAAGGGATCGATGAAAGGTTCGGAGGGTATTTTACCTGTTTCAGCAATGACGGTAGCCAGCTATTGCACCATCATAAATTCACCTGGAGCCAGGGCCGTTTCGTCTGGATGCTCGCTAGACTGTACCGGAGCATGAAAGGCCGGGTGCAAGAAGGCCAGCGGGAGCGCTACCTGGAACTTGCTGCTTCAGGTGCTGAATTTCTGATGAAGCATGCCTGTTTGGAAAACGGAAATTGTGCCTTTATCCTGGACCGCGCGGGTAACCCGATCCTTCTCGATAAAAACGGAGAGACGCGTCCTGCCGTACCGGGCGAGGGATACGACCTGAGCATTTACGCCGACTTTTTCGTGATCTACGGCCTGGGCGAATTCGCGCAGGCTGCAGGAGACAGGGCGGCATTCGATTTTGCACACGATCTTTACAAAAGTGTCATTGCCCGGTTATCCAGCGGCAATTATCGCACCGACCCCTATCCGGTACCCAGGGGTTACAAAGTACACGGTGAGCCGATGATCCTTCTCGAAACCGCACAGGAGCTGGCAGATGCGGCCCAGGTTTTTGGGCTGGAAACTGAGGCCGAAAAGCTACGCGAGACTGCCGACAGCTCTGTGCGGGAAATCATGGGCTTTTTCCGCATTCGGGAATGGAAAGTTGTGCTGGAGATGATCGGCGTTGACAATCACCCCGTGGATACCCTGCTCGGCAGGTATATCAACCCGGGGCATACGATTGAGGATATGTGGTTCGTGATGCATTGGGCCCTTCGGAACAAGGATAGGCAGTTGTTCGCCGAGGCGGCCGAAACCGTGAGCTGGGCGCTGGAGGTAGGTTGGGATGACACCTATGGCGGCCTCCCGCAGTTTGTTGACCGAAGTGGCGGGCCGCCGAAAGGCGGGGTTCCAGAAGAACTGAAAGACCACGAGATGGTGCGTAAACTCCGCTCAAACTGGTCGAACAAGCTCTGGTGGCCGCATTCCGAGTCAATTTACGCTCTGCTGCTGGCCCTGGACGAGATGGGAGAATCCTGGATGGAAGAGTGGTTCTGGAAAGTGCACGACTACACCCTGAACACATTCCCCAACCCGGATAAAAGCGTGGGTGAGTGGATCCAGATCCGCGACCGGGAAGGCAGGCCCGAGAGCAAGGTGGTGGCCCTGCCGGTAAAGGACCCGTTTCATATCGCAAGGGCGTTGACTCTTGCAATCCCGGTACTCGAAAGGCTGGCAGAAAAGAGGGGATGAACCACGGATACCATCAAGGAAGATTCCGGTTTCTGACAGATTCCGGGGCATACACGGATGAGCCCTGCATTTTTTAGAATTGGGTTACCAAGGGTATTTTCCGATAGTTACTAGTCGGCAGCCTCCTCCAGGACTGCCTCCCCACCTTCGAGCAGGCCCAGCCTTTCGGCCTCGCGATGCACGGGACCCCACCAACCAAGCGGCCGGCAGCGCACATAATATTTGACAAGTCTTTTCATGTCGTCCGGCGGGGTGAGGTAGGTAACAGGCAAGTAGATCAGCGCGCCCAGGGCGAGCAGGATCCAGAACTGCGCGTAATCGGGAAGTTCGGGAATGACTCCGTATGCCGGCAAGACCCAGACCACCAGCCAGCTCAGGGCGAGGTTGGCCAGCCAGCTTGCCAGGTAGCCCCAGCTGTTGAACCGCCACCAGAGAACCTGAAGGATCGAGGGAAGCCAGATTCCGGCGGCCATGATCCAGAGGGCGAAAATCAGCCACTGGGTGATACTCTCCATCATCAGACCATAGAAAAACGATCCGATCAGCAAGCCCAGAGTGCTCACCCGACCGACCCAGACAAGCTGCCTCTGGCTGGCCTTGGGGTTGATATAGTGATGATAGATGTCGCGGGTGAAATACATCGAGCCCAGGTTGAGATGGGTCGAGATCGTGCTGAAATGTATGGCCAGAATGGCTGCGAAAAAACAGCCTACCATCCCGGCGGGCAGTACCTTGAAACCCAGAACAAACCAGGCCATCTCACTTTCTGCCGGGTTCTCGATTGCCGGAAAGAGAGTGAAAAAGCCCAGTATCGCCACGGCCCAGAGCGAGTTGCGGGTCAGGGTGAGAAAGGTGCCGATCCAGATCGAGTAGCTGGCATCGCGCACCGAGCGGGCGCTCTGGATTCGCTGGCTTTCCACGTACCAGTCGATCGAGGTGCCCATACCGAGCCCGCCGAGAATGGCAACAAAGATCATGGTGGCAAACCAGGCCACAGGGAAGTCTCCGCCTGTGAGGCCTGTGAAATGAAACGGGTTGGCGCGCCAGGTCTCGCCCATTTCGGTCAGGCGCTCCATGATCCCGGAAGGCCCGCCCACAGCTACGATCTGCCACACCGAGACAATGATAATCAGGGCGCTGGCGATTATACCCTGCTGGAAATCGGCCATTACCACTCCCCAGTATCCGGCAAACAGAACGTACACTGCACAGATCGAGCTGAAAAGCACCAGCCCCACCCACTCCGGGTAGCCGGGGAAAAGGAAATGGAACACCTTGCCCATGGCGATTCCCACCCAGCCGAGAATGAACATGTTCATGAAAATCTGCCAGCCGGCAAGCCAGCCTCGAAGAAGCTCTGAGCCGAGCCCCGAGTAGCGAAGGTTCTGCCATTCAGCCTGGGTGTAAGCCAGCGAGCGGCGGAAAATCCGCGTGCTGACAAAGGCACTGACCGCGCACCAGGCGCAGAAAAAGGTATACCAGAGCCCGCTCAGGCCGTGCCGGTAGATCACCCCCCCGATCCAGATCGGGGTGTCGGTTGCGGTGTGGGTGGCATACACGCTGGTTGCCGGAAGCCACCAGGGAAGGCCTCTTCCGGCCAGAAAGAAGTCGCTTTCGCTGCGGCTTGCCAGGCGGTGAAAAAGAATCCCGCAGGCAACCATCAGCAATACATAGGCGACAACCCAGAGCCAGTCCAGCAAGGTGAGTGTAACCATAGGCGGTGTGGCCTTTTTTTGTCGGTAGAATTATGTAAAAGCGAAGAAGCTCAAACAGTCAGGGGATATAAATAAGGCAGACCCTGATGGCCTGTCAATGAATAAAAGCAGGTTTTTCCTTATGAGTCCTTCCTGAATGTTACAGAATGATCAAAGGGGCGGGCCGGCCAGCCCGCTTGCAGATTCAGCGATTCACTCTACCTCTGTATCCGTGTATCCGGCTGTTGAACCCGGCGGTAAAATCAGGGGAAGAGACACCGGTTTTGCCCCTATGCAAATCATCCTGGCTCGGGAGCCGGTATTTTTTCCACAGGTCAAGTTTCAGCAGATGTTTGCTTTGAAATTAAGAAACCGAGGGTAATTTTAAGTCGGCCAGAAGAAGCAAACCGAGAGAGTATATAAATTAATATATATTAGTATTTATCAGGTATATAATTCCGATAATTTAAAATCCTTGGGGATCAGCACTATCCCTGTTTCAGAAATCATGAAATGCTGGCTGTCCTGATCGGTATCGTAGCCCACGCTTTTACCGGGCGCGATAATGACGTTTTTATCGATCAGTGCCCGGCGGATACGGCAGCCCGCACCAATCCGCGTTCCGTGCATGATAATCGAGTCCTCGACCTCTGCATCGGGTCCGATGTAAACCCCTGGGGAAATCACACATTTGCTGACAGCCGCACCGTCGATGATGCATCCCGGTGAAATGATCGAGTTCTTGGCCCGGCCGAGTTTGGCGCGCCTTCCCTCGGCAGGCGCCGCGCGTATCAGCTTGGTGGGCGGGTACTGTCCGATGTGTGCGCGTATGGGCCATTCCGGGTCGAACAGGTCGAATCTGGGGGTTGGTCTCAGCAGATCCATGTTCGCTTCATAATAGTTCTCAATGGTTCCGATATCGCGCCAGTAGAGGATTTCCCCACCGGTTTCATCCACGAAATTGAAAGAGTAGCAGCGGTGCTTGGGGATCATCTCCGGGATTACGTCACGGCCAAAATCGTGGGTCGTGTCCTGTTTGGCGTCGGCGACCACGTTGCGCACCAGAACATCGGAGTTGAACACGTAGATTCCCATATTGACCAGCGCATGGTCAGGGCGTGTGGGGCTCGGCTTGGGTTTGTGGGGTTTCTCTTCGAAATCCACGATCCGGCCGCTGGAGTCCACTTGCATGACACCCAGCTTGTCTGCAGCCAGGGAGGTCTCCACCTCGACAGTGGCCACGGTAAGCTCGGCCCTTTTCTCAAGATGGTAGCGTACCATCTCAGCGTAATCCATTTTATATATATGGTCGCCGGAGAGGATCAGGACATATTTGGGATGGATCAGGTCGAGAAGGTAGATGTTCTGGAAAATGGCATCTGCAGTGCCCTTGTACAAGGTTTCCTGGAACTGCTGCTGCGGGGGCGCGGAGTCGATGTATTCATCCAGTTCGCGGCAGAAGATGTTCCAGCCCTCCTTGAGATGGCGGTCCAGGGAGTGGCTCATATACTGGCTGAGCACTTTGATCCTGCGCAAGCCGCTGTTGAGACAATTTGAAAGCGTAAAATCGATTATACGGTAAATTCCGCCAAAAGGCACGGCAGGTTTTGAACGAACTTTGGTCAGCGGGTAAAGGCGCTCTCCCTTGCCACCGGCGAGAATAGTTGTCAGCAGGTTTTTAAATATGTCGCTTGCCAATTGTTTTCAATCCTGTCAATATTCCATTTTGATATATAAACTAATACACCGAGATCAGAACTCGTAAATACTTTCCCCGAGCGCCTCCTTGACTTTCTGTTTCAGCTCGGAGAGGTCGGAGCTTTTGATTACATAGCTGTCGGCGGCCCAGCTCATGAAATTATCTTTGTAACTGTCGTAAGCGCTGTTGATAACTACCGGGATCTTGTTATCGCGGCCCAGGAACTTGCCCAGGGCCTCGATACCGTCCATTCCGGGCATTTTGATGTCGAGGATTACCAGGTCGTAATGTTCGTGCTCGAACATCGCAAGTGCTTCCATGGCATCCGCCGCTGTATCCACCCGGTACCCTTCCGCTTCGAATTCTGTATGGTAAAGCAGGCGAAGATACTTTTCGTCATCCACGATCAACAGTTTTTTCATGGTTTGCCTCCCTGGTAGTTTCCTGATTAACCGGCAGAGTGATATGGAAAACGGTGCCTTTACTCTTTTTACTGCTCAAACCGATCTTGCCACCGTGGTTTTTGATGATCTGGCTGCTGATTGTCAGGCCGAGACCGCTGCCAGTGCTCTTGGTGGTAAAGAAGGCGGTAAAGAGTTTGGATAGGTGCTTTTTCTCGATCCCGACCCCGGTGTCGGCAACGCTGATAGTGAAGTAGCCGCTATTCAAACTTGATGACACGGTCAGTTTCCCACCATTCGGCATGGCTTCCAACGCGTTCCGGAAAATATTAAGCAGTACCTGCCGGATCTGATCCGGATCGACCTCTATCTGAGGCTGGTTGTCCAACAGATTGATTTCAATTTCCACGTTGCTTTCTTCGATTTCGCTGTCAATCATCTGGAACGTGTCTTGAACCAGTGCATTGGGATTAGTGGGCTGGAAGTCCGGTTTGTTATGGCGGATGAAAGTTAGTGTATCCTTGAGGTAGCGTTCCAGGCGGTCGACTTCCTCAACAATGATCTGGGCTTTATCTTTTTTCGGATCCTTCTCATCCAGGTCGCTGTGTAGCGAACGTGCAAAGCCCCCGATACTGACCAGCGGATTTCTAATTTCATGGGTCACCTGGGTCGCCAGTTCCCCGAGGGCTGAAAGTCTTTCTGCCCGAACAAGCTTGGTGCGGCTTTCCTTGAGTTCCTTGTAAGCCTTGTTCAGGGCAGTGATTTTTTCTTCGAGGCTGAGGTAAAGCCGGTTGCGCTCGATAGTCTGGCTGGCAAGGTTGGCGTAAACAAGAAGCTTACGCACGTCCTCTTCATCGATTGGCTTGTGGTTGATCAGGTTGTCGGCAAGCAGGAGCCCGACACTGTGGTGTTCGCAGACAATCGGAATGATTGCCAGGGTGTCGGTGCCCAGCAGCCAGGCCAGGTTCTGGGGGAAAGTGCCCATGGCAACACCGTTTACAATGTTAGAAGGTTTTTTTTCCAGGCAAGAGCGCACCAGGGGATTATCCGTCTCCTTCAGCGGTATTTTTATGTTACGCACGATTTCATTGACGTGAATATCCTGATCCAGGCCGCTGTGCTTGTAAGCTTCGAGAACCTCGCGGAGGGTGTGGAATTTTTCTTGAAGGTCGTTCCAGATAATCCCGGCCTCTTCCGCGTTGGATGGCCCAATGGCGAGCTTGCCCACCAAGGCTTGCTCCTCATGATCCACAAGCAGCAGGAACGCCCGGTTGAAACCCAGGCCCTGTCCAGCGGTGACTCCGATAAGAATGATCTCCAGGATTTCGTTAAGGTCTTTCGAGGAGAGGAGCGCCTCGCTGATTTCGTTGATTGTGGAGAGTTCTGCGATATTTTCCTGTAGAACCTCTTCCAGCCGGGCGCGCAGGGTGACATCACGGAAAATAATCAGCCTTCCGCTAAGCTCGGGGTTGGCCTGCTCGTCGAGGACAGTGGATGTGGCTTCAATTATAAGCCGCTCACCCGAGGCGTTCTCCAGGTCGGTGATATAATGCTTCAGCGTACCGTTTTTGGAAAATTCCACTTTGCCGAAACGGCTGTCTTCCGGTTTTTCTGCTTCCGGGGGTATCAGGCGGTGCAGCGGCTGGCCGAGCATCTCCTCGCCAGCGTAACCGAACATCTTTTCAGCGCCCTGGTTCCAGGTTTTCACCAGCCCCTTTTCATCGAGAGTGATCACCGCATCCGGGCTGTTGTGGATGAAAGTGGCCAGGAAATGTTCGTTGCGGTGGATTTCGCTTTCCAGCTCTTTTACATGGCTGAGGTTTCGCGCTATGGCAATGATCCCGGCAGGCTTGGATGACTCGTCATAAAGGTATGCCAGTGAGAGGCTTACCGGGAACTCGTTTCCGGAGATATCGCTGAAATAGGTCTCGTAATTCTCCACTTTGCCGCTGCATTCCTCAAGGTACTGAAGCACCTGTTCTGCTTCCCGCTTGCCACCCAGGTAGAGATCCCCGGTATAAATGTCTCTATTTCCGATAGATTTGAAACCGAGAAGTTCCTCGGCCGCGTTATTATAGAAGATTACTTTGCCGGTCATGTCAGCGGTAAATATCGGGTTTGGTGTGGTGTCCAGAAGCCTCTTGAGGAAGTCCTTGGTGCGGTTTATCTCCTGCTCGAGCAGCCTGGGGCGGCTCACATCTTCAAGGGTCTGCACAGCGCCGTGAATCTGGCCTTCCGGCCCGATTAGCGAACTTACCCGGCTTTTAAACCTGCGGGTTTTCCCGAAACGGTCGGTGTAGTCGAACTCGTGCTCGGCGTTTCTGACTTTCTTTTTGAGAGCCCTCTTGAAAGAGGCAACCGCCTCCTGAGGTGCATGCCTGGCGTAGTGCTTGAAAAGAATTCCACCAAGAGCACTTTGCCTGTCCACACCGGTGATTTTTTCCTGGGCCAGGTTATAGAGGACGATCTTACCCTTGCGGTCGGTGACCAGCACGCCGAGCGGGAGGCTGTCTGAGAGGTTCTCGCGCACGGTTTCTTCCAGAAAGCTATCGTATCCGATCCCGGGCCTGCCGAACCACTCCTGAAGATAAGCTGCGTACATCTTCTCCTTGATGCCAATCTCAGTATCCGGGCTCCAGGCGAGGATTTTCCAGTGCGAGAGGATTTTTTCTCCTGACGCGTCCACGATATACAGCTTAACCCTACCCTCGGGCGGAGGGTCAAGAGGCACGCTGTTGAGTTCGGGCGGCGCCAGGGAACTGAACGGTCTGCCCTGGAGTTTCTGCCAGTTTGTTCCCAGCAGGTCGGTAAGCCTGAGACTTGCTCCCAGGATAGCCCCCTGCCCATCGAGTAGCAGCATGGCCTCCGAGCTGGTCTGGAGGACCAGTCTCAACATGGCTTCTTTATTTGTGATCAGGGTAGCCATAGGGATGGTTTAATGTCCTGGAATACTTTGTTGTTCTCTTCACATATTTGCAGAAAGCGCCAGTCAGCCTCATCAACTGAATCCCCGGCCTCGAGGCGGCCGAAAATTGCGTGGAGGCGTTGGAAATTCTCCCAGTGCCTGGCCACTCTGGCCTCGGCGTAATCGCGCGCGCTCCAGGTACTGATTAGAAACTGCCAGTCGGAGCTTTCAAGGATGAGCAGTTCGCGGCCCATCTGGCAGGCCACCCGGTGGGCGTTTTCCGAACCTCTGTCGTGGAGTTTTCTGGCCACCTCGCACATCTTATCCTCTGCCTCGTAAACGTGGCGCCAGGTCCACTTGGTCCAGTCGTTGAGCCAGATGTAGTGGAAACCTCCCTCGCCCCAGCTTCCCTCGGGAAGGCTAACCACCGTGAGGGGTTTGGCCGTTTCGAGGAAAGCCGAGCAGGAGTATAGATCGACAATATCCGACTCCTCCAGCTTTTCCAACACCCGACCCAGCCAGCGGGGGCCCTCGAACCACCAGTGTCCGAACAGCTCGGTATCATAAGGGGCGGTGACCATGCCCGCAAACCCGCTTTCGGAATGATATTCGCTGATTACCCCCTCCAGCAGTCCGACGAAGTGAGAACTCTGGTTCTCGATGATTTCCTCCACCCGGTGCGGCTCGTACTCCTGTTTGTCGGCCAGATCCGCCTTGGCAGAGGTGACCCGCCAGTAACGGTGCCCGCCGGGGAAATGTTTCTTATGGAAATCGAGGAACATCCCGTCACCGGGATACCCCCACTCGCCGCTCCAGACCTGAAGTCCGCTTTTCGGGTCGCGGGTCAAGACGGCTACCGGGTCGTGGTGGCCGGTATCCCCCACCAGGTAGGGCATGTAGGGAGTTCGCTCGGTGTCTTCAGGGCGAGGCTCGTAGGTTTCCTCGAACTGCTTCCACAACCGCTGCAGAGCCTCGAAACGGTCGATATAGACCCCGATTGCCTTGCCCCCCTTGAGCATGTGCGAGTCCACAATGAAGTATTTCAGCCCGGCCTCGCTTACCAACTGTTCAATCCCTTTGCGCCTGACCGGTCTTTTTGGGCCGTAGCCCTCCTCGGCCAGCGGATTGACCCAGTCGTATGAGGGGCGGTAGGCGCACTCTGGCAACCAGACCCCGCGAGCCTGGGTTCCGAAATGCCTGCGGTAGGTCGCCGCACCCTGAACAAGTTGCGCCCTGACACATTCATCGCGGCCCAGAAGCGGAAGATAGCCATGGGTTGCCGCGCAGGTGATGATCTCGATTTTTTCCCTTTCCTGGAGAGAGCGCAAGGCCGCCAGGATATCTCCGCCCAGCTTTTCGGTAAACAGTTTTTTAGCGTCCTGGTAAAACTTTCTCCACATATCGGCAAGGTAGGCTTTATGACCGTCACCAACTTGCTCGAACTCGGACCTGTTTTCCTCTGCCGCTGCGATTTTCTGCTCCAGATAGTCGGAGAAAGAATTTTTGAAACGCTCATCAGCGAGCTGTTCGGCCAGGATCGGGGTTACACCGATGGTTACTCCAATCCGGCCGCTGAATTTGTTACTCACCCTCTCGAACGTATCGATCAGTGGAAGGTAAGTTTCCGCAGCAGCCTCATTGAGCCAGTCCATGCCATGGGGCCACTGGCCGTGAGAAATCACATAGGGCAGGTGGGAGTGCAAAACAAAAGTGAAATATCCTTTAGACAAAATCGGCTCTCCTTTTCTTCTTGGTGATACCTAGATCCATAACGGTCCTGCAATCTGTCTCCGATATCGCGCTCCAGCACTCGAGCGGTGAGTGGTGAATTCGGTTTCTATTTTTTAAAGCAAAAGAGATCTAATAAATTCGGGTTCAAATCCGGAGAACTCTCCATGCTGAAGATGTTAAATGACTCTAAAGGGGTACTTCACGAAGAAAGCGAGCGGCCTCTTCGGGTGGGGTCTTTGACTCCTGTCCCTCACAAAAGGGGCAGAAGCCCTCATCTGGTACTCTCTGGGGGATATCGAAATCCTTTGGACCCCGTTTCCGGTCAACTGTGACAATAACCCACCTTCGATGGACGGGATCGTGTCTGAACTCAGCCATTCACTCGCTCTTCTCTGTGAATGCCCAGTGGGCGGTTAAAGGTGCAATTTACCAAACGAATGAAAAAACGCGCTAAATATTATCTCTATATTACTATTTTACATCATTTCTGGTGCAAGTGTCAATATAACAAAGTAATTGTAATCGCTTAACTATTTTCATTGAAAAATTGTTAGAGTCAGTTTAAGACTTTTGGAGGACAGGGGTTTCAGTTTTACCGGCCAAAGGGGGAGCAGACAGGTGGCCTGGTAGGTACGGTCGATGCCGCTCTCGCTCTGGCTCACTGTTTCCACAGGGTACTGAACGACACAGGAGGGGCGGAGCGAAAAGCCGAGCCTGAGGTTGACATTCTCGCGGTGGTTGAACACGGTGAGTTGTTTGCAGGCTGGCAGGATTGAACCCTGGGCCAGGCTTTCTTGCCTGCCGTGCTCGCAGATGAGTCCGACTTTCGGGTCGGCAGGCCCGAGCACGGTCAAGTTGAAAGAGATGCCGAAAACAAATTCAAGCGGCTGTTCTTCGAGATTTTCCAGCCGGTAGGCGGCCTCGATTAAACGGGAGCCAGCCTCAAGGGAAATTCGCTTGTCAAGCCGGAAAGCAGCGCATTGGCCGGAGGGCAGCCGGAGCTGGCCTGAGCGATTGAGTGCGCAGGCAGCCTGCACGCCTTTCCGGACCAAAAGACGCCAGTTCCAGGAGCCGTCGGCAAAATCACCCAGCTCTGCCGGCTCGTCCCTGGAGGCTTCCTGGAAATTCTGAGGGGCACGTTCGAGAAAATGTTCCCGGAACATCCAGCGCGGGTAGGGGTCGTAAACGAACACATCCTGGGGAGGTTTCTCTGAGAACTGGTGTTCGTGGATGCTGGCATGACCGCTCTGATCGCTTCTCTGCTCGCCGCCCTCGGCCATCTGGTAGTGGTAACTCTCGCGGCGGCGGGCCAGGGTGTCAATCAGGTTAAACTCGGAAGCGAAGTCGTCCAGCTCAACAACCGCCCCTCCACGCGAGGGCTTGATATAGAGGCTCAGATGCTCGTTGGCAAGCCTTACCTCGGTGTGGCCGTCCAGGTCGATGTCAGCCTCTTCGCCCTGGATCCGCGGTGTGTCCGAGCCGCCTTTTGCGATCAGCTTCTCGGCCTGGATCAGGCAGGTATAAACGGCCTTGCGCAGGTGGGGAAGGTAAAGCCCGCCGAAAATGCCGTGCCAGTAAGCGCAGTTGCATTGGGCCATCCAGAGCCTGCGCAGGGCGGTGGGAAGGCGCTGAAAATTCTCCGCTTTTTTTCCAAGAGCGGTGTGCACCCGCCGGCTGGTATCCAGCATCCTTTTGTGCATCCAGCCGGATTCCGGGTACTTGACCAGAAAATTGCGCCAAAAACTGCCCCGCAGGAATGGAGTGAATATCTCCAGCCTTCCCTCGGTTTCGAGTTCTACTTTCAGCTTCTGGAGGCGTTCCCCAGCCTCGGCAGGCAGTGACCAGCCCCCCATCTCGAAATAGCTTGAGCAGGGAAGATAGACCTGGCCCGTGGGGGGCGTATTGTCGAGCACCTCGTTGAAAAAGACCAGCTCGAGCCAGTCGCTGGACGCGTTCAGGGTGGTGAAAAAGCGCTCCAGCCAGCCCTGGCGATAGACCCAGTCATGGGTGCCGGGCCACATGCCGAATTTTTCACCGTCATCGGCCAGAACTATCGCAGCGTGATCGGGGAGAGTGCGCGCTTTTTGGCGAAAATAGTCGATCACCTCCTCGACCGGATAGAACGGGATGAGATAGCGCAGGCGCTGGCTGATCGGAAAGATCTTGACCATGGCGCCGTCATCCTCGCTCAGGTAGTATCCGTGGAGTTTTTCGGTATCGAAGCCTGCAGCTAGGAAATGGAAATCATCAACAGTAGTAAATTCCAGGCCGGCCTCGGCCAGCAAGCCCGGCAGACCCGGTTCCCAGATTCTCTCTGTGAGCCAGGCCCCGCGCACTTTCACGCCGAAATGTTTGGCCAGATAACGGCTCATGTATCTGAGCTGTCCCAGGCTGTCCTCACGCGGGATAACCGGCAGTATCGGCTCGTAATATCCGCCCCCGATGATCTCGAGCTGACCCTTTTTCAAAAGCTCGGAGATAAGATGAAAGAACTCTGGGTGTCTCTCTGATAACCATTCAAGGAGTGGGCCGCTGTAGTGAAGAGAGACTTTCAGTGCTGGAAAACGGGCCAGGGTTTCCAGGAAAGGTTTATAACTAACCTGGTAGCCGTGCTCGAACACATGGTCGAAATTTCCCACCGGCTGGTGGCAGTGAATTCCCAGTATGACACGAAGTTTGCTGGCCACAGAGCTTGCCTCCTGTTTGGTTGAAATGCAAGCATATATAGATTTAAGTCATTTCCCCCTTTTTTTCAAGATACAGATTCGCTCGAACCGGATCGGTCGTGTTGGTTCTTGACAGGCCACAGACAGCCAGATATAATTGAATAGACTTTATAACATTCTGGTTTTAAAAACGTTTCATCCTCCCCACACGTATACCTAACCGCCTATGGACGAAATAACAACAGCCGTGGATGATTTGATCGAGGAGACCCGGATGCGGGAACTCGGTGACGACCAGATCGAGTGGCGCGTGAGAAAGTTCACGGAAATATGCAGGGAAATGATTGAAGCTCGTGTGGGGGATGTCCGCAAGCGGAAAATGCTAATTGAGCGGCTTCAGATCATGGAATGCTTCTACGACCGCTCCAGCGTTAAGCAACCCGCAGCCGGGCTGTCCTCCAGAGAGGTGAAAGAAAACCAGCGCAACAAACGCCTTCGGACTATCGTAAGAAGGCGACGCATGGCGCTCAAGATGATCGAACGTGTCGATCCGGAAATAGCACGGGAGATCAAGGAAACTCTGGAGAAAACTTACACCAGCCCTATACCTGCGGGAAGGCGGCCAGCGCCTGTTAATGATCGCCGCAAAATCCAAGACTATGAACTACCCCGCTTGAGTTCCCACCACTGGTATTTCCTTTATTTCAACCTGTTCCTGATGATCTGCCTTATCTGCGCGATCCTTCTCGTGGTCAAATAGAGTTTTTATTGACTATGGTTATTGTGAAAAGTATCTTGAATTTAATATATCTCTCTGAAAAATAGAAATTTGCTTTTTGAAATTTTTGCTGTTCCGACGATTAAATTCAGCCCTTTCTCGAATAAAATTTGAGAAACAGCCTTTTTAGCTATTGCCGATCCTGATTGAGAGCGGCAATCGAGACCTTGGATCGTGTGAGATGGAAACCCAGGAATCCACCATGAATTACCAGTGCTGGTTTCATTGTATCAACCCGGAATGCGGCGCTAACTACGACATAAAACAGATCATTTATCATTGCGAAAAGTGCGGGAGCCTGCTTGAGGTGGCCCACGATACCGGGGTTCTTCAGACTAAAAGCGCCGATTACTGGAAAGACCTTTTCGACCGCCGTTATAAAGTTGCCGAGTGGCCATACGGCAGCACGGTCTGGGGCAAAAAGGAATGGATCTGCCCGGCAGTGGACAACGATAATGTGGTGTCGATGTACGAGGGCGGCTCGAACCTTTTCTGGGCCGAGCGGCTGGGGAAGATGGTTGGCGTGGAGGATCTCTGGATCAAGCTCTGCGGGAACAGCCACACGGGGAGTTTCAAGGACCTCGGGATGACCGTGCTGGTTTCGATGGTCAAGCAGATGATCGCAGATGGGGCGGAAATCCAGGCAGTGGCCTGCGCCTCGACCGGAGACACCTCCGCCTCGCTCGCCTCTTATTGCGCTTGCGCGGGAATCCCCTCTGTGGTATTGCTGCCGAAAGGAAAAATCTCCACTGCCCAGTTGATCCAGCCCATCTCCAACGGGGCGATCACGGTCTGCCTGGACACGGATTTCGACGGCTGCATGGCCGTGGTCAAGGAGCTGACCAAGGAAAAGAGGATCTATCTGGCCAACTCGATGAACAGCCTTCGGATCGAGGGCCAGAAAACAATTTCGATCGAGATCGTGCAGCAGTTCGGGTGGGAGGAACCGGATGTGGTGGTAATCCCGGGAGGGAACCTGGGTAATGTGAGCGCCCTGGGCAAGGGTTTCCTGATGATGTACGAGATGGGCCTGATAAAAAGGCTGCCACGGATAGTCTGCGCCCAGAGCGCCAGGGCAAACCCGTTATATCTGAGCTATAAGACAGGTTTCAAGAAGTTTCAGCCAGTGGAGGCGGGCAAGACCCTGGCAAGCGCGATCCAGATCGGCAACCCGGTTTCGATCAACAAGGCGATCGACATCCTGAAAAGGTTCGACGGGATAGTGGAGCAGGCGACCGAGGAGGAGCTGGCCAATGCCGCCGCCCTGGCCGATATGACCGGGCTGTTCAACTGCCCGCACACCGGTGTAGCACTGGCAGTAACCTTGAAACTGATCAAAAGAGGGGATATCAAACCTTCAGACAGGGTGGTAGTGATCTCCACGGCTCATGGGCTCAAATTCTCCGGGTTCAAAGTCGATTACCACAACCGGGATCTTGAGGAGGTTGCCTCCTATTACGCCAACGACCCGATCGAACTGCCGGCGGATCTGTCCTCTGTGAAAAAGGCTCTTTTCCAGCGGATTGAAAAGTGGCGGCCAGTAGAGATAGACTGGGACATGTGGTCTTAAACAAAGCGGATCATTGATAAATCCGGAAAGAGAACCGGTTCTGATGAGACTGATGAATTTTATTTCGCTGCCGAACGTGGCTCCTTCGCTTGAAGTTAAAGACAAAGAGGAACTTCTTGTTCAACTGGTCGATATGCTTCGTTGCAGTGGAAAAATCGACGATCCGGCTCCACTGCTGAAAAGCCTGCTCGAACGCGAAAAGATCATGACTACCGGTATCGGACGGGGAATCGCCGTACCGCATGCGGTGAACCCGGCGGTCAAGGAGCAGACTATCGCCCTGGCCAGAATTCCCGAGGGCGCTGATTTCGATTCACTCGACCGGGCACCGGTCTATTTCGTATTTCTCCTGGTCGGCCCCCCGGAGGCCGCCAGCAGCCACCTGAAAATTTTAGCCCGCATCAGCCGCCTCATTCAGCACACCAATTTCGTCGATTCGATCAAAAGGGCCGGAACGGCCGAAGAAATCCTTAAAATACTGGCTGAAGAAGATGGGAAACACAAAGGCTGAGCAGCTACTGATGATTTTCGTGCTCAACCGGGAAGAACTTCTTGAGGAAATTCTTTTCGGTTTTGTAGAAATCGGCATATCCGGTGCGACAATTCTCGACAGCATGGGTATGGGACGAATTCTGGCCTACGACATTCCGATTTTTGCCGGGCTAAGGGGCATGCTTGCAGGGGGAAGGCCACACAACAAGACGATTATCTCCGTGCTTCCGGACAGGGAGACTTTCGAGCGGGCTGCCGAGCTGATCGAGGATGTCTGCGGCAGCCTTGATGATCCCGGAAACGGCATCCTTTTTGCCCTTCCCGTTATCGATGCCCGGGGAGTGCTGCGGATGGATAAAGATTAGCACCTTCCTTAAACATTTCTCTTCCCAATTCCCCCTGGAAATCGTGCCAATTCGAAATCACGAGCAATGCTCTAGCTTGGGTTCTAATACGGTATCAGTCTGATCTGCTCGGACGGCGATAAGGAATGATCCAAAAAGAGTCTGAACTTTCCACTTGCTAAAATAGTCAAAAGATAGAATTAGTTGAGAAGATACATTATTTGATCTCCCTTTATTCAGGTATCAGGCAACAGGAGAGTCGATGGCCGAGAGCACGCAGACAGTGCTGCTGATCCTGCTGGTAACATTCATTGCTCTGGTCGGTGGAAGGTTCTATCGGGGCAGAAAGGGCAGTCCGCCCCTGTTCAGGGTGACCACGCTGGCCTACCTTGCGCTGGGCCTGGCGTTGGGCGGCCAGGGCCTGGGTATGCTGGAGCAAGATATGCTGGACAACCTCGAACCAGTGGTGGGACTTTCGCTCGGATGGATCGGAATCCTTTTCGGCCTTCAGTTCGAAATCAAACGCCTGCGCCGTTTCCCGCCAAAATTTTTCGGAGTTACCCTGTTCCAGTCTCTATTTACCGTTGCCACACTGGGAGGTATGATGTACCTGGCGCTGGGCTGGTTCACACCAGGCGGGGGAGGAAGTCTGTGGCGGGCGCTTTTGTTAATAGCTACTGTCGGCGCAATAAGCAGCCCGGCCGAGACCGTCCTGGCAACCTCGGCCAGCGGTGGGGTAAAAAGGAAACTTGCCCGGCTGGTTCACTATATTTCCAGCCTCGATTCATTCTTGCCGGTGGTTATTTTCGCCTTCACAGTGGGTTTATATCACAGCAGGACCGGAGGAGGAATCGTTCCGGCTCTGGAGTGGACAGCGGTCTCTGCGCTCATCGGCCTGGCGCTCGGGCTGTTATTCTATTCTTACGCAAGGCACCGCCACAGCGAGAACGAGCTGGCGATGATAATTATCGCTTTCACGGTTTTCAGTGGCGGGATAGCGGCGTACCTGGACCTTTCGAGCCTTTTTATCAATGTCGTTCTGGGGGTGGTTCTGGCCAACTTATTGCCCACCAGCGAGAGGATTTTCCGCGTGCTGGTTTCCCGGGAAAGGCCGATTCTGATCGTGCTCCTGGTTCTGGTGGGGGCGAACTGGATACCGTTTCCGCAGGGGCGGTTAGTCACTGTGGCCGCTCTTCTGGCAATCTACCTGGCGGCAAGAGTGCTGGGAAAGGCGGTCTCAGTTGCGGCGGCCCGGCCGTTTCTTCGCGAGGAACTCACCCAGGGGGGCTGGGCTGCCGGTCTGGCGCTTCTCGGCCAGGGCGGGATGAGTGTGGCACTGATTGCCAACTACCAGCTTCTTTTCGGCGGCGCGGCCGATACCATGGCGGTCAGTGTAGTGCTTTGCGCAGTTGTGCTCTCCGAGGCTTTCAGTGCTTATGCGGCTCGCTGCGTGCTTGCCGGGAATGATGAGGAGGGCGGCTGATGAGTAGAGTATTCGGTTTGCTGGTTCTGGTCCTGTTGATGGGTCTTCTAATTTACCTGCCTGCGGATACTGGGACAGGTGTCCCGCCGCTGTCCATGCTGCTGGGTTTCCTTCTGCTGGTGGGGTTTGTCCTCGGCAAGATCGGCAATAATATCGGCCTGCCGGGGATTACCGGCTACCTGCTGGCCGGGATGGCTCTGGGACCCTCCTGTTTCGGGATTCTGGACCGGGAATCTGTGGGTGACCTGCAGTTGATCAACAGTTTCGCCCTGGCCCTGATTGCCCTTACCGCAGGCGGTAAGGTCAGTCTGAGGAAAATATATGAACGGTTGAGGTCTTTTTACGCGGTAGTCTGCGGCCAGGTGCTGGTAACTTTTTGCGGAGTCCTGGTATCCATGACTCTGCTACTCGACCTTTTAGCAGAGGATTTTGTTGCCGGGGTGCCATCCCGTTTCGTGGTGGGCTTACTATTTGCAGTGGTCGCGCTGGCTAACAGCCCGAGTTCCACAGTTGCGGTAATCGTAGAGACCGGGGCCCGGGGGAGGGTGAGCGAGATGGTTCTGGGAGTGACCATTGTAAAGGACCTGGTGGTGATCGTGGCTTTTGCTTTTGCACTGTCCATAGGCTTCACCCTTCTGGAAGTTGGCAGCGGGGCAGGCAGTTCGTATTTCATGGCGGGTATGGCCTGGGAGATCGCTGGTTCGATTTTCTGCGGTGTGCTGATCGGGCTGGGTATTATCGCTTACATGGTATTTGTCAATGCGGAAATCCCGGTCTTTATCATCGCCTTGAGTTTTATCTCCTCCAAGGCTTCGAGCCTGCTGGGCCTTCACCCCTTGCTGGTCTGCATGGTCGCTGGCCTTGTGGTGAATAATCTGTCCAGAAGGGGCAGGGAATTCATTGAGGCTATCGAGAAGGGCTCACTCCCGATTTACGTGGTATTTTTCGCAATTGCCGGGGCAGACCTGGACCTTGGAGTAATTGCCGGAACCTGGGAGTTAGTTCTTTTACTGGTGGCAAGCCGTTCGATTTTTACCTGGCTGGGGACCTGGGCCGGTTCTGTTGCTGGTGGGGAGCAACCTGTGGTGCGAGAAAACCTCTGGCTCGGGTTTTTCGCCCAGGCCGGGGTGACTCTGGGTATGGCGGTGATGGTGGCGGATACTTTCCCCGGCTGGGGAACTACTTTCAAGAATGTAGTCGTGGGATCGATTGCGGTTTTCCAACTGGCCGGGCCGGTGCTTTTCAAGTACTCCCTGGCACGGGCGGGTGAGTTGCCCTCGCCGCTCAAGTTTTCAGCACAATAAATACTCAAAGGTTTTTAAAATACTTCCAATATCCTGATGCCAGAAATTCAGCAATGAACCTGCCAGATAGCTTCCAACACGGAAATTAGAATCAATTCTTCAGATTTGCCTGGTGGTAATACCGGGCACCTGAACTGATATCGAGCTCGCTTTAATCGGTTCTCCGTACACCTTTTCCAGATTCCCATGGCATGCAGGAGGTGGCAAACAAGCTGAGGCTTTCCCCTTCCCCCACCCCTTTATAATACCCTGATTTTACGTAGGTGAGCAGTTATCTCGCGGTCTGCTTAATTTTCTCCCAAAAATTGACTGTTGAGCTTCCGAATCAGCCAAACCCAATAAATCATATCATCCAGATTAATGCTCGAAAAGTGATTGAATTTATAAATAAGAGTATAAAAAGCAATTTAATGCAATTATATAATAAAAATTTTATGCCAAATACAAATATAACGCAAGAATCGCACTATATTCGCTGGACGCAGGGGCACATCGAATTTATTTTAAGGCGCAACTTAAAATTACCCCCAGTCCAAGGAATGAAAAATGTATCCCGCGCCATATATCAGGTTCAAGAGCCCGCGCCAGGAACGGGAGTGGTTTGCTCGCAGTGGAGGCGGGGAAATTCATCCAGCGCTCTATATAGTTGTACTCGCAGCCTCCCACTGGTATTACCAGCGCACTGGCCAGCCCGCGGTGCTGACCCACCTGTTGAGAACCGAACGTGAACAGCGCCAGATTTATCCTGACCGTACCGGTCACCGCTCCCCTCACGAGTTTGGCCGGGCCGTGGACATGAGAACCGCCGGCCTGGAGCCCTCCGCTGCCAGGGAATGGGAGGACTGGATCAACCGGTCTTTCCACTACCGGGGCAAGCCAGGGGCGAGAACTGCGCTGCTTCACGAGGTGGGAGGACTGGGCGAGCACCTGCACATTCAGGTCGGTCCCTTAGAGAGTGCACCGAAGATTCCTGAAACGTTTATCCAACAAACCTGAAATTCTCAAAATGGAGAGTGAAAAGAATGTCTAAGAAAGTAATCATGCTGATCGGCACGATACTGGGCAACTGCCTTGTTCTGGCTCTTTATAACCTTTGGCCTGATATCCCGGCAGATGTGGTTCAGTGGGTGGTCGTCGGGATTTCGAGTACCGGGATTGGCGGTGTGCTCGGCCAGGGCTTCGCCGACGGGTTGAGCCGGGGTCTGACCTCGCACCAGGGAAAGAAGATCCTTGAAGGTCAACTGGAAAAAAATGGCCCTACCCCCGGCGATTCCGCGTCCTGAACCTTGAGTTCGGCGCCCAAGGACTATCCGGGGGGGTCAGCACCGAAAGCCTGGGCTTTTTCGGTAAGATGGATAGGAATAAAGGCAGAACCCGCTACAGTCTGGGAGTTAACTGGCGGTTTTAAATCAAAAGCACATTACCGGCAAACAGGGAACGGTTCAGGCCGGGGTCAGGCCACACGCTGATCCGGCTAAAGGTCGAAAAAAGAGGGTTCATTCCTCATATGATCAGGTGAAAACAGCGCCCGGCCCGGACCAGCAATTTAAAGATATGATGATGAACGAGAGAGACGCCAAAGGCTCCTGCAAGATCTGTCACAAGGAGGTAGAGCTGGCGCGTGTGGAGGCAAGGGTCGATTCACTGGAGCAGCGCGCAGAGGATATTTACGAAGGCCAGCAGCGCCTGCTCAGAAAACTCGATAAGCTGATACCCGCTGTGGCGCGGCTCGAGGTTAAGGCCGGTGTCTGGGGCGGAGTCGGTGGAGTGCTGGCCGCACTGGTGGTGATCGCTTTGGCTGTGGCTGCACGCATGTAGCAGGCCTGGCAGAAAGGATTAAGAGATCGTGTTCTGGTTCACGCGGGAGTCGAAGAGGATGAGTTGATGAGCAAACGGGAACTGCATATCACATTCAGTGAACTTCACCGCCTGCTCAGGCACCTGCGAAAAGGAGGAACTCGCAAGGGAGCCTGCGGCTGGGCAGGGATAACTTTCGCTGGGCTGGAGCAGAAATTTGCCCTGGACAAAAAATTCGCAAAGGCGGTGGAAAAAAGTGAATCTTTCGGACTGGCAAAGGATGAAAGGCGGCTTGAGGAAAAGGTGAGCGAAGGTGACCGGCAGGCCCTGCTTTTCAGGATGAAAACGGTTTACGGTTACGCATACGGAAAAGGTCCCGCGAAAGTAGGAGTAAGAAGCGATACAGATGAGCGGAGCAAGGCAGTCGAAGAGGTCAGACGGGAGATCGAGTCGCTCAGTCCCCAAGAGCGTAAGAGAACGGTTAAAGCGTATCGGGAGGCTGCCGCCTGCCCAGGGTGAGCGGGAGCGGGGAAGGCTGGATGTCGGGCTGTTTGCTGAAAAATATTTTGACCATTACCACCGTGAGCAACCGTGTGATTTCCACCTCGCGATGTATAATCTGCTCACCGGGGCCATTATTGATAAACAACAGGGCCACAGGATCGCAGTAGCCGCTCCGCGGGAAAGCGCGAAAAGCACTATCGCAACCCTTTTCCTGCCGCTGTGGTGTATCTGTTACCCGGAGCGTGCCGGCAAGCGCTACATCCTGATCGCCAGTGACACGGCGACCCAGGCAGAGCGCCATCTCGGAGATATCAAGATCGAGCTGGAGGACAATGAAAAGCTCCGGAAAAGTTTCGGTCACCTTACAGGAGCAGGCCCGCTGTGGACCAAGAGTGAAATCATTACCAACAGCGGTGTTAAAATCACCGCGCGGGGCACAGGGGGCAACATCCGCGGCCTGCGCCACCGCCAGTTCCGGCCGGACCTGCTGATCGGCGACGATCTGGAGAACGACCGGAACAGCCAGACCCCCGAACAACGGGAGAAAATTGTCGACTGGTTTTTCAAGGCTTTCAGCAAGACAGCAAGCAAAACGGCTGATATTGTTGTGATCGGCACGATTCTGCACTACGAAAGCTTGCTTTCCAAGCTGCTTTCAAACCCGGCATTCGAGAGCCGCAAGTACCAGGGAGTGATAAACTGGAGTCCGGAAACCGCTCTCTGGGAAGAATGGGAAAGGTTTTACACTGACATGTCGCTACCTGAAAAGGAACGCACCAGAGAAGCCGATGTTTTTTTTGACGAGCACAGGGAGCAGATGACCGCAGGCACCCGGGTGATCTGGCCGACGCACCGCAGCTACTATGACCTGGTGAAACTGCGTGTGGCCGAGGGCCCGGCGAGTTTTGACAGCGAGATCCAGAACGAACCGGTGAACCCGCGAGAAGCGCTTTTCCAGAAGGAATGGTTCACCTGGTTCGAGGAGGACGAGATCGATCTTGAGCGCCTCACCCTGGTCGCCGCGGTGGATCCCTCACTCGGCGGCAAGAGCCGCCACCACGATCCCTCGGCGATAGTATGTCTCGCCCGGGACGAAAACGGCGCGCTCTACGTACTGGAGGCTGACATTCAGCGCAGGACTCCGGATGCGATAATCGATGATACACTGGAGCTTTATGCCAGGCGTCGGCCTTGTGTAATCGGGGTGGAAACAGTCCAGTTCCAGGAATTTTTTAAGGACGTTCTGGAGAAAGAAGCTGCCAAACGCGGAATTTATCCCCCGGTGAGAGGCCTTAAGCAGACAAAAGACAAGAAGCTGCGCATCCAGCGCCTTCAGCCGCTGGTCAAAAGCGGCACGCTTCGCTTTCAGAAGAAACACAAAACACTCCTGGATGAGCTGCGCTTCTTTCCTCTGGCTGGTCACGATGATGGCCCTGACGCCCTGGAAATGGCGGTACAGCTCATGGAAACAGTCGCCGGGCCGAAGCAGTTCCACTTTGACCGGCCGCGAACGGGTAAGGAACATCTAAAAAGGGTATTCGGGTGATGGCTACCAACGGCAACAGAAGAAGAAGGAAAAGACCTAAGAAGGCCGCTTTTAACATCCGGCTGAGCCGGGAACTTTCCAGCCCGGTCGGGGACACGCTCAATCGCCTTTTCGGGCGTTACCTGGAAAATCCCGACCGCACTCTGGACGATCATTCGGGCGAGGGCTTGCGGCTCTACAGCGAGATGCTGCGCAAGGATGCCCAGCTTGCAATGTGTTTCAGGCAGCGCGCTCTCAACGTGATGGCTCAGGGCTGGCGCATCATCCCCGGCGGTGAAACCCGCGAAGATCACGAACGTGCCGCCTGGGTGGAAGAGGTGCTTAATGGCGTGGAAAATTTGCATCTGAGCCGCAAGCGGTTTTTCCGGGGTATCTCCCATGGTTACGCACCGGCGGAGATAATGTTCAAACGCCGCTCCGACAGCACTCTCGGGATCGCATGTTTCCGGACCCGGGACCCGGAGCGTTTCCGTTTCGATGAACGCGGCAACCTGGTCTTGCTTGGCAAGAGCCCCGGAGTGGAGAAAGTGATGCCGCGCGAAAAATTCGTGATCAATACCTGGGGTTCCGATGAAATCCCGTTCGGCCAGGGCCTTCTGCGCGAACTTTACCCGCTGTGGTTTTTCAAGAACAACGCTATCAAGGAGCTGGTTCGTTTCGTGGAGAAGTTCGGCGCTCCCTACATCTGGGCCAATTACCCACGAGGCCTGTCGACTGCCGAGCAGGATGCGCTGATGGAAGTACTTAAACTTATGCACAGCAATGCGGTCGGTATCGGTCCTGAGGGTACCGAGTTCCAGGTCAATGAGATCGGGCGGCAGGGAGTGATCGAGGTCTTTCGCTTCATTATCTCCGAATATGTCGACCGCCAGTATGCCAAGGCGATTCTCGGCCAGACTCTCTCCACTGAAAGCGAAAGCGGCACTTACGCCCTGGCCAAGTTCCAGAACAAGGGTCTGCAGAACATTATCGAGGACGACTCTCTCTGGCAGCAGGCGCAGATCAACGGGGTAATTCGCACTCTGATCGATATCAATTTCGGTCCGTTGCCAGTGAGCAAGTATCCGTGTTTCCGTATCGCTTACGAGGAGGACAAGGACCTTGAATCCTACCTCCAGGCGGTCTCTGTAGCGGTGAACGATTTAGGCCTGGCTGTCGGCCAGTCATGGCTGCGTGAGCAGATCGGCTTTCCGGCTCCGCGCGTGGATGACAAGTTGCTGGAGGGTAACAGCGGGGCGGGTGCCGGGTCGTCCGAAGAAAATAAGTATAAAAATTATAGTATACAACCAGCCGAAGAGGGTTAAAGGCCTATGAAGGAGAACAGACTGACAGACGAACAGATTGACGGTTGGTGGGATATCGCCAGAACCGGTCTGTGGAAGGGAACAATCGCCGGGGCCCCCACCCGGATCGAGATCACCCCTGAGGACCTGTACAATATGGCTGCCGACTACGACTCCCAGGTCCAGGAAGCCCCGGTCACGGTCGAACATCGCCGGGAAGGCCCGGCACACGGCTGGGTAACCTCGCTCCGTGTGTTCGGCGACAGGCTGCAGGCGCGGTTAGCCGACCTGTCAGAAAGCCTGCGCCAGTGGCTGCGCAGCGGAGCCTACCGCAGCCGATCAATCGAGATGTACAAGCCATTCGAACCGACCGGCAAAGCTTATCTGGGTGCGGTTAGCTTTCTCGGAGCTGCACCGCCAGCGGTCAAGGGGCTTTCACCGCTACCCTCTGTAATGGCTGAACAGGCCCGGCAAGGGGTGATCCTGGTCGGCTCAGGCGAGATGAACTTGAGCGATGCGCTTCCAACTACAGGAGAGGTGGAAATGGATGACAAAACGATTGCCGAACGGGCGATCCATGCGCTGAAAGAGATTTTTATACAGCCTGCAGGCCACTCGGATCAGAAGAAGAGTTCTGATACAGAGAGCGAAAGTGCCATAGCTAAATTGGCTGAACTCGAAGAAGCGCTCAAGCAAGAGAAACAGGCGCGGTTAGCTGCAGAAGCACGCCTGGCAGAGCTGGAGAAAGTTCTCCAGGGGAGAGAAAAAGAGGCTGAGCTTGCCCGGTTTGCCTCGGCCCTGGAGGAAGCCGCGAAAGAGGGGCGGCTAACCCCTGCGGAGCTCAAGGGTTACTACCGGCTCGGCTCCCGTCTCGATGAGACCGGGCGTACGGCGATACTCGAAGAGTTGGCCCAGCGGCAGCCACTGGCTCTTTTCCAGGAGCTTTCGGCACCTGGAAACAATCCGGGAGCAATGGACGAGGTCGCCCGCAGAAAAGAGGAGTTCAGCGGCTTTCCCGAAGACCCGGAGCACGATGCCGCACTCGAGCTGATGGCCGCCAACCCGGAACTCACTTTTGAGGAAGCGATCAAACGCGTGCGGCTGGAAAAGTCCGCTGGGGGCTGAGAAGGCTCTCAGGCCGTTCTTAAGAACAAGAGAGATTTTCAACACAAAACGGAGTGAGAGGAAATGACGGTTAAACTCAGAGAGAGACTGAATAATACTGACACTTTCACTGTCGGTAACAGCGAGATTCCCCGCGGCACCTGCGCGGTACTCAACAGCGGTGTTGTGGACGCCTCCGGAGCCAATGCGGCCAAATTCGTGGGTATCACCACCGAGACCGGTTACGCCGGAAAGGATGTACGGGTGGCTCAGGGGGGAAGCACGGTGCTGGCTCTGGCTTCTGATGGAAATATCAGCGAGGGCGACTGGCTGGTCAGCGACGCCAACGGCAAGGTAACCACAGCCGGGGCTGGCAGCCAGGGAACCGTGCAGTATTTTGTCGGCTATGCGCTGCGTGATTCAGCAGCAGCGGACCAGCTGATTCCGGTCGTAGTCTGGCCGGTGCGCGTGGATAATCCAACGCCCTAATTTCCAGTATTGGTACTAAAATTAAAGTACCGGCTTTCGGCAAACAGCCGGTGCGAAATTGAATTCGGGAGACAAAGATGGCAGACAGATATTCAACCCAGAATCTCAACCGGACCCTGACCCAGTTTGCTGTGGAAAACATGGGCCTCGGCGGACCTTTCGTTGCGGATCAACTTGCCCCCGTGGTCCATGTGCCGACCACCGCAGGCAAGTATTACAAATTCAGCAACATCGCGGCGCTGCGGAACGACTACGACGCCTTGCGCGCACCGCTGACCGAATCCAACGAGATCCGTCGTTCCTACGACTCGGCTACCTACGCTTGCAAGCAGTATGGCCTTCGGGAACTGATTGCAGATGAGGAGATGGACAACGCCGATCGCGCAGTGATTGATCCCGAGCGGGATGCGATGGCCCTGATTATCAGGAAGCTTCGCCTTCCTATCGAGCTGCGGATTGTCTCCATGCTCATGTCCACCAGCGTGATCACCAATAATGCAGCAGCAACCGCGGCCTGGAACGCCGCCAGCGGTGTCGATATTGAGGGTGATATCGACGGGGCCAAGCTCAGCGTGCGCAAGAAAGCCGGAGTGGAGCCGAACACGATTGTCATTCCGCCCCATATTGCGGTGGAAGCCAAGAAGGATGAGAAAATCCGCGACCTGGTCAAGCATACCGATTCCACCCTGTTGATCAACGGCGAGTTACCCCCCAGGTTGTTCGGCCTCGAGGTGGTGATCCCTCTTTCGCTGTGCGATGAGGCGGCACCCGGGGTAGGCAGCCCTGATTTTGATTTCGTCTGGGATGACAACAGCGTGCTGGTCTGCTTTGTCGAACGCACTGCACCGACTAAGCGTTCGATCTCGCTGGCATACCAGTTCCGCCGTCCGATTTCCGGAACCCTGGATGTGGCAGCCTATCGTTACCGTGACGAGGGCAAGCACGCCACTGTCGTGGAAGGCCTGATCGAGCAGACAGAGGAAGTGGTTTGCTCTGACTGCGGATTTCTGATCACCGGAACTTACTCGAGCTAATCATCCGGGAGGACCGATGAAGGTTAGAATCCTCAAACCATGGCTCTGCGGCGGGCGCTTGCCCCAGGTGGGCAAAACTGTTGATCTGCCGGAAGAGACCGCCCGAAGCGGTATCGAACGCGGCCTTTGCACTGCGGTAAAACAAACCCGCAGGAGCATGGCTGCCAGAACCCGGACCGAAAAGAGGAAATCGAGCTGAGCCGACGGTCAATGGTCGGTGGATATTGATGGTATATAAAGTTTAATACTTTTGGTAACGCCCGAGGTTAAGATGGCTTATTCTACGATTACAGACTTGACTCGCTGGATAGACGCTCAGGAGCTGGTGCGGCTCTGCACCACGGATCCGGATGCAACGATCGAGAGCGAAAGCGTGACCTCGGTAGCTGCAGAGGCTATCGAGAGTGCGGACGCCCTGATCGACAGCTACCTCCTCGGGCGATGGCCCGGGTTGCGGGGATATGATCCGGTTCCGGACGAGATAAACCGCATCAGCGCAACCTTTGCTGTCTATAACCTCTACCTGCGGCGCAGGGCAGTAAGCGATGACTGGCGAATCATATACGAGGACTGCATGGCAAAGCTCGAGACCGCCTCACGAGGCGACCATAGCCTGGGACTCGATGATGCCGGCAGCGTTGCCGGCCACACTAACAGTTCCTACCGCACGGATGCCGAGGAGGAAGACCGGGTCTATACTGAAGACAAGTTGAAAAAGCTCTGATTTATCAACAATCCAGGAGCTGGCGGCGAGGCAGAAGCGACCCTGCCGGACGCGGCGGATGCAGGTGTGGGCAGGCAGCTTGAAAACAGGGCCCGCCAGTGTGGAAGAGGCTGATGGGAAAGAGTGGCTTGATACCCGTCGCCGGCTCCGGAGCTTGATTCATTTGAAGGATATTTGAAAGGCTCTTGAACTTTTTACTCCAGGGAGGCCGTCTTGGCTTCAACAATCAAGACCGTTTCCGATGCGATAATCAACAGACTGGTCTCGGCTGTCGATAGCCTGAATCCGGAGACAGTGGCTACTTTCGCCGGATCGCTCAAAGAGTTTGTTGAGCTGGGGCGCAACCTTCCGTTTGTCGGGGTAGCGCTCACTCGGGCACGCTACGCAGAACTCAATTCGGACAGCAGCCTTGCCGAGGAACACCTTGCTTTCCGGCTTACCCTGGTGGCCGAGGATTTTCGGGGCCGGCGTTTCAGCGTTGAGAACACCTACGGCCTGATCGACGATGTCCGCGGCGCGCTGATGGGCAACGATCTCGGGCTTTCGGGCCTTGCACCGATTACTGTAGAAACTTGCGAAAAGGATGAGGAAGCCGAGAAAGAAGGACTTGCGGTTTACAGAATGACAGTCCGAACCTGGCAGGTCCGCCAGCAGGTTTAAAGGGCGTTCTTCCGTTGATAAACTATTTTATTACTAAAATTTTTGTATAAATAACCGGCCAGTAGAGCTCTCCCGCCCTTGTTCGGTGATCCTGCGGCCGGATCACAAAGAAAAATCTTTGAGGTGAATTATGGCACCAGTGCAGAGAACTGCGAGTAAGATCGCCTGGTCGGTTCAAAAGCAGGATTCTTTCGGGTCTCCGCTGGGCAATGCCGGCCTGACCAGGTTTCTCAAGCTTCAGGACCCCATTGTTATCGACGAGTCTGCCGAGCACTGGACCGACCGAGGAATGATCGGCGCAGGCCACGACTGGGAAACCCAGCGCGGCAAGATTCGCCAGTTCGTACGCTTCGAAATCCCGGTGCAGCCGCTGCCCGTGGATTTCGTGGGCTATCTTCTGGCCCTTTTCTTTTCTTACAACAGCAGCCAGCAGTTGGGCAGCGGCGCTTACGAGCATACCTCCAAGTTCCAGTCTCTCGGCACACGGCCTGAGGCGTATGTGACCACTTTTGCAGTGCACGAGGACGGCAACGACTACTACCTTCAGGATGTCGCCTGTGCAAGCCTCACATTGCGCGGGGAGGGATCGAACAGGTGTGAAGCCGGAGGGTCGTTTTTAGCTTCCAAGATCGGGGGAACGCTCAGCGGATATAGCTGGCCCGGGGCGAGCGCGCTGCGCTATCTCTATAACTATGCAGGCATTTTCAGTATCGGTGGTGATCCGAGCAAAAGGGCCCAGCTTCGTTCCTTCGAACTCACACTCGAATCCGGTATCAACAACGACCTGGCCTGGCGCAAGGCAGCAGCCGAGGCCGACAGGATCTACCCCTGTGTGTGGCCCTACACCCCGGAGCGCAACCTGGCGCTCGGGCTGACCATGCTCGCCGAAAGCGGGGACCCGGCAGATTTCCGCTCGGCCCAGCAGGACGGCACAGCAAGCGAGATGATTGTTTCCTGCCTTGGCGAGAAAATATCCGGAACATCCCCGGATGATTTCGACGAGATCCAGATCACTATCCCCCAGGCGGTTTACACCGGGCTGGATTACGGCTACGACGACGGCCTGCTTCACCTGGACCTCGATGTCGAGGGGGCCTGGCATGCGGCCACTGCAGGGCCGGTTTCGGTCAAGACTGTCGAGGGCACAGTGAGTGAATATTTCCCGACTAGCTGAACTTGAATCGCCCTGAACATCCCCAACCGGGAAAGGAGCCTTTAGCACGATGAGCAAAAACAAGCTTTTTCCCCTTTCACCCTCCGGGGGAGAGGTCGAGATCACGCTGAAGGTGCGCGCCCAGGATGAAATCTATAAACTGGTTCATATTTTCCGCGAACCGACTGCTGCGGATAAGAAAGTTTTCTACGGCTGCATGAGCCGTGCCGAACTGACCGGCACAAGCGGCACTGAAGGCGGGACAGGCTACTGGGGCGCGATCGAGACTCTCTATGACAGGTGTATTCTCAGGGTCGAGGGTTATAATATGCAGGACCCCGGGGACAGGGGTGAATCCTGGAAAGAGGCGATTCCAATCGAGCACAAGTACTGGGCCGTGGAGGAGCTGCTGAGGCAGGAGGGCACGCTCGCCGAGGAGACTGCAAAAAACTGATCCGGGACATCCGGGCAAGCTTCGAGCGCGCGGATGTCCCGGAGAAAGACCTCGTTTGCCCTGGCACCGACTGCTGCAGCTGGCAGGCCGAGGGACCGGATCCGTGCCGGGGCTGCAAGACCAGGGAGACGCTCCACTGGCGGCCGCGTTTTGTCACCACTTACTACGCCGCGCTGCTGGCCGATTATATCGAGGCGTTCCGGCCTGATCCTGAGAGCTTGAGATGGCGTGACTTCGAGATTTACCAGGTATTTATCCAGGCGCAGAAGGAGCACCAGGGCGAGCAAGAGAAAAAGTTCTGGAAATCACGAAAAATATTAAATAAATTTAATAAAGAATAAACCAGTTTCCGGTTCTGCAAACCCTGCTTTGAACCTTCCTCCTCGAGTTAAAGATGGTCGGTGGCAGCTTTATCAGCAATTATGCCTCAGGTGGTTCTGGTATGGCGCAACATTTAGCAATAAAAGCAAAACTCTCCGGTCTTCGTTTTCCCTGGGGACGGGGCGGTAAAATCGGCCTTATTGAATAAGTATTGGGTATTTTGCGTGGCAGGGACAAAATCCTGGGCCGCCTGCTCGGCAAAGGCGGTCTTTTCGAAAAAGCTCCAAACTTCAATCAAATACAAAGACAAAATTTCGAAGCCTGCAACTGAGAGTATAAAAATTAGTATACTAAAAACACTTTTATTCCTGGAGAGTTAAGATGAATAGAATATTCATTCTTTTTATCGTTTTACTTCTCCAATTGAATTTGTTTGCCGCATGCGAGAGAGAGAAATCTCTCGACTCTATCAACACTATAAAACTCAAAGACGGTACTGAGTTAAGAGGTGAGATAATTAACAGTACAAACACCAGTATAACAGTCATTTTGGAAAAGGGAAAACGTATAGAAGTTAAGAATTCCCATATAATAATAGAAGAAGCAGCAAATTTTATAGAGGGCTACGCTCCAGTAAAAATAGGCGGTAAATGGGGATACTTAAATAAAAAAGGTGCTGTTGCCATATTACCGCGATTTGAAGATGCTTGGAATTTCTCTGAAGGTTTAGCTGTAATAAAGATAGCCGAGAAATATGGCTGTATTGATTTAAATGGAAATTATGTGATCGAGCCGCAATTTCAATACATGACTAGATTTTCGGAAGGGCTCTCTGGTGTTATCAAGGAAAATCATGGATATTACATCGATAGAACGGGAAAAATCAAATTTGAAGCTGATTACGATATACTTGGAGTTTTTCAAGAAGGAATGGCGGCTGTAGATTCCGGCGGAAAGTGGGGATTTATTGATTCTACAGCAAATCTTAGAATAGCTTTATTATACGAAGAAGTCCGAGATTTCAAGGAGGGCTTGGCTGCTGTAAGGTTTCAAGGGAAGTGGGGTTATTTAAATAAAAAAGGGGATTTTTTTATTAAATCACAATTCGAATTTGCAAGTTCTTTTTCAGAGGGAATAGCATTTGTAACATTAGATACTCTTATTAACAGACGGTATAATTCTTCCATATTTATTGATAAGTCTGGAAATATGGTTTTTAGTAAAAGATTTTGTGGAGCAGGACAAGTTAAGGATGGGTGGTCTCCAATCGCAATTTGTTTTCTTAATGATGAAGGGGAAATCGATTATCTGTGGTCTTTATGGAATGTAAGAAGAGAAAAAATGATCGAATTACAATTTGAAAACCTTGGTTTATGTAATTATGGACTTGCCCCTGCAAAATGGAATAATAAATGGGGAGTAATAGACACGCTTGGTAATATTGTTCTTGAAGCATGTTTTGATTCAATAGGTGTTTTTTTTGAAGGATTGGCACCAGTTCTTTTTGATAGTCAATGGGATTATATAAACAAGAATGCTAATCTTATGTTTGGATTAGATTAGCATTGTTAATGTTGGGGTGTTTAACTTAATTGGGCGTATGAAAGTTTGTGAGATATTATGTCTAAGAAAGAAAAATATAGACCTACAATACCACCAGGTATAACTCCCGAACAATATGAAAGAATTCTTATGTCTGATAGCATTCATGTAAAAGATAAAATAGGATTGGAATGTCAAGATTGGCCAATTCTAAAATTTTTTGCAAAAAGAGGGGTTCCAATTTTAAATTTTCTTTCCGTTTATAAAGATTTTAAAAATATTAAAAAATGGACTGAAAGAGCCATAAAGTTAAAAAAGGGGGTGGAGTTTATTGAGGATCTTGAGGACAGCTCTAAAGAAGCGATTGATTTGTATAAAAAGTATCCTAATATTTTTAACAATATTAATAATTTTTTAAAAAATTCTCTTTCCGGGGAGCAATTTTCGGCTTCTACTCTTTTATCGCAATTAGGCATGCTGCGGTTAGCCTTGCCTGAAAAGGAGTTAAAGCCGCTCCTGCCCAAACTGCCGGTGCGGATACGAGGCCTGGATGAGCTGTATAAGAAAATCGAGCCTGTGAAAATAGACTACGACAAATACCTGATCAAACCGGTAGAAGAAACTGTTTCAAGCATTATCAAGCCTATAGGCAGTGGGCTGAAAGGAGGTTTTCTCAAAACCATGCTTTCATTTTTAACAGATTCAGTGAACGTATCTTTACCCTTGGGTAAGTTAGGAAGTAGCGACTTGTTCAAATCCTTGAGAGGGTTTGCGGGCTTTGGCAGAACCAATATTCTCTCCACCCTGAGCGGCCTGCTGGGCGGCAAAAACAGAATCCTGGGCAGCCTTTTCGGCAAAGGCGGGCTTTTCGGAGATTTGCTCGGCAAAGGTGGCCTGGGAGGCATATTCGGCGGGGGAGAATTCGGCGGCATATTCAAGGGCGGCCTGGGCGGCATCCCAGGCAAAGGCGGCCTGCCCGGCCCGGGATTCGATAAAATACCAGCCTGCCAGTTCTCCTGCCCGCTTCTTTCAGGCAGCAAAGGCGGACGTTTCCCAGGCTTATTCGATGAAAAAAAAGACGGCCCGCTGGCTCCCTGGATGCCCTCTTTCGCCCAAATGCCAGGGAAGGATGGCGGCCTGGAGCATCTAAAGACGATCAAAGAGATGTACGATAAAATGTTCGAACAGATAATAGGCGGCAACGACAAGATAATGGCGAGCTTTGACTTAATGTTCCGCAAGATGCTCGAGTGGGCCACAGGCTCGTTCGACAAAATCGGCAAGAGATCCTCGATACTGAATAAGGATTTATACGGCGGCCTGTCCAGCTACGCTATGAATCTTGGCACGGTTTCAGGTTATGCCTCCAGGGCGTTTGCCGCTTTCCGCACCCTGAACCCGTTCGGCGCGGCGGCTGCCTCGTTCGGCCTGATCGCCCTGGGCCAGATGCTGCGCAGTCTTTCCTCCGGCATTGGAGGCGGAGCCGGATGGGGAGGCGGCTCAGCCACCAGGCTGGCAACAGCAGGCGCCGGCGGCAGCACGGCTGAGAGCACCTGGCGCGGGCCGCAGGTGGTCAATGTCTATATCGACGGTATCCGCAGTGCCAATGTTTACGAGGTGGACCGCAGCCTGGACCGCGCCGGAGTGGACCGCGAGCTGCGGAACAGGATCAGGGAGCTGGTGCGCACTGGTTCCAACCCGATAAGGGAGTATTGATTGACGTGTGAGGGTGGGGTGGCCATCCGTTAACTGACCCCTCTTTCCCGAATCCAGATTTGGCCCGGTTCCGGCGGGACCGGGTACAGAAAAACGGCCGGAGCGAGTCTCCGGCTGCGGGATATCTCTGTCTCTATATTTCAGCAGTCAAGGAGAAAGATAATGCCCGAATTTCCACATATCCTGGCACAGAACAAGCTCGAGCAAGCCAGCTCGGTCTCTTTTACAGATGGCTTCGGTAATCCGCAGAATGAAAACGAGGTTTACCCGCTGGCCCACCTGACCGACCGCTCGCGGGGCTCTCTCTGGAAAGGGGCTGCGGGAAAATCCGAGCAGCGGTTGACCTGGAGCTTCGACAGCGCGGTTGAGATGGACACCTTCGTGCTGGACAGGAATTTCACGATTGAAGGAGCCTCGGCCACTGTCTATTTCCAGCATTCGGCCAACGGCACGAGCTGGACCACCGCGGCCACGATCAGCGCCCTTGACAGCGGCTCGATCTACTGGCGCACTTTCAACGCAGTGAGCAAACAGTTCTGGCGGCTGCGGATCACAGGGCTTGCTGCACAGCCTCAGATCTACAACCTCTGGGCAGGCAAGCGGATCGAGCTCACTTTCGGCCCCTACGGCGATTTCGATCCATACGAGGAGGAAATTGTCGGCGAGCCGGTGCACGGGGCCTCCGGGGCTTTCCAGTGGAACCAGCGTTTCAGGCGGCGCGTGCTGCGTGCTGCTTTCGAGAATCTCACTGACTCGCAGTACGAGTTGCTTAAGCCCTGGTGGAGCCAGGCGGCAGGTGAGGGCAAGAACTGGTGGTGGCTCACTTTCCCGCAGAGCGAGACAGCCGATCCGCTCTATCTCAATTGCGAGGGAGCCCCGAGACGGTTCGCCATCACACGTACAGTGCGTTACGGGATAATCGAGGCCAGGGAGGTGATCTGATGGCGCTTGAGCCCACGAAAAAATGGCGAAAAGACTCTGCTGCGGGAACTGCGCAGCCGGTACTTATTTTCGAATTCAAACCCACAGTGCTCTATGCAGAGAAGAATTTCCGCGGCGACTGGACAGCCGGCAGCCAGGTCACGAATCTCGACCTGGAGCATACCACGGATGAGTTGCGCCTGGCCCAGGCCGAGATCACCCATCCCGCCAGGCAGCTGAAGCAGAACTACCAGGCCATTCTTTTGCACCCCGAGCCGAAACGGACTCTGGTGGGCGGCACCTGGACCGAGCGCTATTTCAACTACCCGGTCACCTCCGTCCAGATTGTCAAGTTCAGCACCGCGTTCCGCCTGAAAAAGCTCTACCTGGGGATAAACAACCGGGAAAACAAGGGCAAGGTGAGTTTCTCTGTGCAGATCCTGGGCAATTTCCGTGATTTCCGCACTGTGCTGCCTCCCGGTATGGGTGGCTACCGGCGGGAGAGATTGGATGTGCCCAGCGAAATTGCCAAAATCCTCGCGGGAGCGGAGGTGCTGGCCGAGAAAACGATCGACCTTTCGAAGGATGACCTCCCTGATAGCCAGGGTGGGCCTGTCGAGGGCGAGGACTGGGAAACCGACTCTGAAGGGCGTAAGTGGCGGATTCTTGATTTCAGCAAGGAGAATGTCTGGCTGCCCGGCGGGAACAGTCCCTGCGCGATTGTGATCAAGCTGGTCAACTCCGAGGGCATACGCGACGTGGAGCTGCTCGGCGGCGACTCGCGGGACGATTATTCAGGAGGCAATCTTTACCGTTTCAATGCCGAGGCGGGACTTTTCGCCGAGGTTGAGGCGAGCCTCTCGTTCAAGATGACCGCTTTCGGCTACGAGGCCACAGGCTCCGGCACCTGGGAGTTCGACCTGGGCGAGACTCCTTCAAGCGACCTGTCAGGCGAGCTCGAGCTTCGCTACACCGGACCCCGGGGCACGAGCCTGACCTTTGAAATGCGCGAGGCCGACACCAAGGGCTTGCTCTGCACGGCGAGATGGAGGATTGTCTCGGACAGCACGAAGGTCACCAAAGGCTGGGTGCAGATCAGGCCAACGCTCAGCTCCGATTCGGATCAACTTGACACGCCGAGAGTCTACTCGATGAGGGTGGCGTTCCGCAGCAGCCACAAATTTGTCCTGGCAAGCGAGCCCCTTTTCGGCTACCCGAACGTTGTCAGCCAGGCCCCGGACTACTCGGTCGAGGGAGACCCGCTCTCCGGAGAGGCCCAGGCAACAGACACCAGCCGCATCGAGATGCTCGACCCAGGCGGGATGATCTCAGCACTGTTTTCGCGCTACGAAATGAAAAACGACGAGATCGCGGTCAAACTCGGGTTCGCAGGCACTGGGCTGGCCGAGAGCGCTTTTCTCCCGTTTAAGACGATCTGGATCGAGGACTGGGAGGTCGCCGAGGGCAGGGTAATCGTGCACGGCTACGACCAGCAGATCAGGTTCAAGCAGGCCCAGGCCCCCACTCCCGGCGACCCGCCGGAAATGACCGAGGAAATCCACTACGAAAGGATGAACCCGGAGGCGATCAAGAGAGACCTTCTGCAGCGGGCGCGAATCAGGCTGTCAAAAATCAACAATGCAAATTTCATTGCCCTGCAGTCTGCATTTGATTGGAAACTGACCCATGTGATCGAGAAGCCCAGATCCCTTCAGGCGGTCGACAGGGAGCTCAACAGGCACCTCCTGGCGTTTCAGGTGGTTGACGAAATGGGAAAATGGCGCTGCGCTTATGCCGACCTGTCGGCAAGTCCCGACCCGGACACGGAAAGCTTGGGCGGTGATGACCTGGTTGTCGGCAGCGAGGCATACTACCCTGGCCGCAAACACCTTCGCAATGTTGTGGCTGTGTTTTTCGGCGGCAAAGGGCACGATGACAAGCAATACAGGGGAATTCAGATCGACTACGACGAGACCAGCGAAAAGGCGAACAAGGAGCATGCCTCGGATAAGCTTCACAGCGAGTTCATCCCGATTTCATCGCCGGAGGTGGCTTCCTCAGTGGCCCGCAGGCGGCTCAATCTCCAGAAACAAGGCGTGCGGGTGATCGAATGGTCTACCAAACTCAAGTTTGCCTACCTCCAGATCGGCGATCATGTCCATCTCGATTCCACGCTTTACAGCCGCCCCGGGGTGAGTGATCCGAACCCGCTGCTGGTGATGATTACCCGCAAAAATATCGACCGCAACCTGGCGGAAATCCTATGGAGCGGGCTGGTGCTGCTTGATAAAGCAGAGAGCGAGGAGAGTGCGCCTGCGGTCAATCCGCCGCAGAATGTGGCTGTCACCGCTGGCGGGGACGGCTCGGTCACCTGGTCCTGGGACAGGAGTGTGGATGACACAGGCGCAGCGGGTGAGAAATACGAGCTTTTCCAGCGCCCGGCCCACATGGACCACTGGGGGTCGAAAAAGCTGACTGTGATTGCCAATGGCTCAGCTAACTACTCCAAACTTGACAGTGATTTTGAAGAGCTTATCGCTTACGATTTCGGAGTGCGGTTTGTGGATTTAAACGGCCGCGCCTCCTCGATTGTCACAGATGAGGATGTCCTGCTCAAAGACAGCGCGCTCGCTCCCCCCGGCGTTGCGGACTGGGTCCTGATCAACCTTCACGGCGCGGTGAACATATATGTCACAAACGAGGTCCCGGGCGCTCATCACTACAACGTTTACGTGCGGCTGAGCATGAATGCCGGCTGGCAACTGGCCGGTTCGATCCCGGCCAATGCGGGAAGAAGAGACGCATTTTCGTACATCCCGCCCAATCCTTTTGCAAGCGGAAGCGAGCGCTGGATGGCCTTTGCCCTGAGCACGGTTGATCACTGGGGCACCGAGGGAGAGCACGGCACCGAGCGCACCATGGCTTATTCCCCCATGTTGCCTGCCGACGAGGTGCTCAATGCCCCGACACTTGCCTCAGCCGGAGGCTTCCCGCAGATCAGACGCAAAGCTGTGGGACCCTACCAGGCCTTTTCGTTCCGGCTCAAAATCGAACCCTACTCCGGTGAGGAAGACCTGGTCGAGCGCTATGAGGTCTGGCGCCGGGATGACAATGAGAGCAACCAGACTAGCTGGACAGAGTGGCAGCAATTGCCGGACTACCAGATTAAACAGAATGAATCCAGCGGTCCGGCCCCATTGGTGATCTTTTATGACAACACTGACCGCAGGCTTAAGCCGGGACATTATTACCAGTTCAAGGCGAGGGCTGTGGGTAAGAACGGCCGGCCCGGCGCTTTCAGCAACACACAGACCGTGCAGCTCACAGATGACACAACGGGTCCGGACCAGCCTGTGATCACGGTTACTTCTCTACCCCTCGGCCTTCTGATCAATATCAGCGAACCGGCCCAGGGCGGCGGAGAATGCCCTGATTTTTCGCATTTCAAGATCGAGGGCAAAAAAAGCGGCGGCTCCTGGGAGATACTCGATCCGGAATACAGGAGTACAGTCTATATTCATGATCTCTCTAATTCCAGCATGACTGAATCCTGGCAATTCCGGGTGACCGCTTACGATCACAGCGGAAACGCCAGCCCGGTCAGTGCGGCAAGTTCAGCCAAAAGCCCGCAGAAAATAGGACAGCAATCAATCCAGGTAAATGCAGTAACGACCAGCCACTGCAATTTCATGGTTGTCGGGACCTCGAACATTGTCGGCACGGTCAACGCCTCGTCCGAGGGAATTCGGATCAGCGCCGGGAAAATTCAGATATCCGGTTCGTGCGAATTTTCTTCTGGTTATGACCCAACCTCCAAGGTGGCGGCCCTGGGTGGCACTTATAACAGTGCAGCCAGCGGCGCCAGAGTGAGGATTTTCCCGGATGCCAATACCGGGCTTCTGGTGACAGACGGCACGAATAACGTTTTTAAATGTCTTGTGGGCGGTACGGATGTTGGAGATGTGATTATCGGCAACACGAGCGGCTATTATATCAAATGGGATAAAAGCGAAGGAACTTTAAATTTAAAGGGTTATTTAAAATCAGGTTCGAGAATAGAGGTTTCACAATTGGATCTTCCTGATATTTCAGGTTATAGAATACGTCTTAGAAATTTAGCTAAGGGTGGTAATCTAACAATAAGAAATGATTTGGGTGCCGCGACATTTGCTGTAAATCACTTAGACGATGAACTTATTTATTGCGGTTTAGATTTAGATATTGCTACAGGTAAAGTTATCCAAATAGGCGGAAATCAGGTTGTAGGCTCTCGCCAGGCTGCGCTCGGGGACGCTTCAAATGCCACCGGCGATCCAACACAGTGGAGTGAGTGTGTAACCAAAACCGATTTCAACGCATTCGTGAGCAAATTCAATACCCTGCTGGATAAGCTCGGCACCTCTGGCCATGGATTGACAGCGGATTAATGGAAATCACCCCTGTCTCCCCCGTAGGGACACGGCGCCGCCGTGTCCCTACGGAAGGGGAACTGGGGGGGATTTAATAAGGGGGAAGGATTTGATTATGCAGGAAAAACTCGAAGCCCGAATAGAGGAGCTGAAACAGAAGTTGAACCAGCTCCAGGCAAGACATACCGAGCTAACCCAGGAGCTCCAGGCAGTCGCCAACGAGTTTGTCAAGACTCAGGGGGCGCTCGAGGAAGCCTATTATCAAGTAAAGGAACTGGCAAAGCCGCCCGGCAAAGGGAAAGCTGAGAAGGGAGGAGATAAATGAGCGTACTCAGGTTATACGAAGACTCGGACTTGACCCTACTGGTCTCGAAAGACGGAGATTTCACCAACCCGGATGACGAGGACTCACTGGATGGCACAAACGGGGACACCGCCCAGAAAGCTCTCTGGGCAGCAGTGGAGCAGACAACCCTGTCGAGCGATATCGACGACTCCACCCAGACTATTCCTTTGGCAGCGGCACGGTTCGCCGACACGGATTACAGTGTGATTATAGTCGGGGGCGAGAAGATGTTGATCACCTCGGGCCACGGCACGAACTCGCTCACAGTGACCCGTGGATACAACGGCACAACACCGGCGAGCCACTCCAGCGGAGATCCTGTAAGGCTGGCCTATGACTGCAGCTCGATCTCGATCGACTGTGTGGACAACGAGGGCACGGACGAGTCGGACTGGGTTACCTATTGTGACGACGACGGCGGCAGCCCGGAGGGTACCTGGGAGGCGCCGCACTCAATGGCAAACCTGAATTACGACCAGAGCCAGAAGATCTGGCGAAGGGTGGTCGTGCCGGCCTCTACACCGGCTGCATACAAGCGGGACATTGTGCACAGGCTGTCGGCCACGATCAACGAGACCACGTAAAGGGGGTAGAGCGATGCAACTTGTAGCACAGACAAGCTCACGAGGCAAGGTGGTCTCGCAGAATGCGACCAGGCTCACTGCAGCGCTGGCCCAGGGTGCGACCACGATGTATATCGCCGATGACATATTCAGTAACAACGATGTGGTAACTGTCGGTGAAGAAGATATCAAGATCACCTCTGCAGGGACCACCTGCACGGTTATCAGGGCGCAAAACGGCACCACGGATACAGACCATGCGGACGGGTCGAACGTGCGTCTTGCCTCGGGCACCGAGTTGTTAACTCACTCGTTCGATGGATCGACATATCTCTCGGCAATCCGTTGCGGAGGCGAAGTCGAGGCAATGTTCGCAATCGAAATCGGCGGCACGATCAAATACATTGCGGCCTCAACCCCCTACCAGCTCGAGGTGTTTTTCCCGATGAGCCGATACCAGCCAGCGGATTCGACAACGATCAAGGTGCTGGTCTGGTCCTGGGTCGAAGAGGCCGTGTTCTGGACGGAGATGCAGAGCTGATGTTTTACTCGCTTGCACAACACAGTTTCCGATTTTTCTTCCAACCGGATTATGAGATTAACTGGATTACCACCTCCAGCGACAGCTCGTTCAGGATTGCCAATACGGCCCAGCACGACCACGACAGCCTGTTTCAGATCCGGAATTCGGCGCAGATCGATCATGACACCACACTCGAGATCTTTACCCTCGAGGATATCGACCACGACACAGCTTTCCGGGTGCAGGCGGTGGCCCTCTGCGATATCAGTTACGTAACCACAGCCGGCGCTCAGATCAATCACGACACACAACTGGTGATCGAGGAGCCCGGGCAAATAACCGACAATGCAATCCTGTTCACGATCCGCCAAGAGGATGAGTTTACAAATTGAGTACGGACACGGCGCTTTTTGTAGTACGGACACGGCGCGCCGTGTCCCTAAGAGGGGATTGAGGAGGAAAGATGAAATGGCTTAAATACACGATATTTCTTGTGATGCTTTTGCCGGCGCTTGCTCAGGCTCAGTATAGAGGCAGCGGGAGGCCGCTCAGTAGGCAGGAAACTTTGGACAGCCTGGCAGCAAAGCTCGATACGAGCGCTGTTGCGGCGGGTGATAATGTTACAGTAGATTGGGACGGTTCAAGCCTAACGATAGCCTCATCTGGTGGTGGTGGGAATTGGAGCCCCGTCGACAGCACGCTTTCGCTTGATCTGCCGTATTATTTCAGCCGGAATGTGGTGCATCAATGGGGAGCGGATGTATATAGCACCATTGTAAATCATAGTGCTGGTGAGCATGGGGATAGTACAACCAACTTCCTGACGGATGATCAATCTATCGGTGTTTACGTTCCCGCCAGCGGTGCGCTGGATGGAATTTACTACCCTGTTCCTTACGGCGATTGGACTCATTGGACTGATGGCGATACGATGGAACTTGGCGGTACGTATTTCTGTATTTCTATCAAATTGGATAGCGTATCTCAAGCCAGACTGCCTGTTGATGGAATGCGTTTCCTATCTGGACGTCCAAATAACAACTTCAAGGCTAATATTGTACAAGCCAGTCTCTCTGAAGGCTGGAACCATATAAAAATTCTACTCTCCGCTTTTACTGTAAATGCTGGTTCGCCAAGCTGGGCACAATGTGATACTCTCTATATAATGATCAATGGGACAGCAAGCGGCGATGGGCCTTTAATATTTCTTGTTGAGAATGTTCAGCTTGTTCGGGGGATAGACGGCGAGCCGAATCCGTATCAGAGTGAGGGGCCGGATGGAACATGGACAGCGGATTGGACGCAGGAAGGGAACGGGAATGTATGGCTTGTGGAAGAGTCAGGCAAATTGGGGGTTATGTCGCCGGAAACGGCTACAGCCTCTTACATCAAATATGCCAAGTCCTTTGGCGATTTCGATGCAAGCGGCACTGTTGAGGCCGGGCAGAATGATGCGGCAATGTTTTACTATGCATTACCGGCATCCATCGTGGGAGTTTTTAACAACAATTTTCGTATTAGAGACTCTACAAATACTTATCATTCTACTGTACTTGTTATAGCTGATGGTGATGTTATTGATTGGAAACTACAACGCCGAGGCCCTTCTATAAGTGGTCAGGCAAGAGTAAATGGCGGCAGTTGGGTAAGTGTGTCCACTTTCTGCAAGACTGCTAATATACAGCCAATATTAGCTTACTGGTATGGCGGCGAGAGAATGCGGTCAATGGGCCTCGGCTCGGTTGCATACGCAAACCTGGCCGGTGAAGCCCTCAGATTGCGGGACTGGTTTCCCAGGATTGTTGGGGATTCCCTGCAAGTAACCCATGGGGACTCAATTTTTAATCTGCTGATAAATTCGAGGAGGGCAAAGTGAAACGACTAATCACAATTGTGCGGACACGGCACGCCGTGTCCCTACTGCTGATGATAGCTCTGCCGTGCCTTGCGGCTGACTGGCGGGTAACGATTAAAGTCGAGAGGCCGGGAAGCAGCCATGCAGACAGTCTGAAAGCTCACTTTATCCAGCACGATGATGTTCAGGAAGATGTCTGGGCGATTCTCAAGTACGGACACGGCGCGCCGTGTCCCTACGGCTGGATGATAGTGGATAATGATAAAGGCACGCAGTACGTGGTAACCGTGCCCGACACGATTCCTGTAGTCGGCCCGATCCGCAGCGCATTGGGCAAGTACAACCAGCGGGTAACGGTGAGGAAAGAGAAGGTTGAGGAGCTGAAAAAATAGGTCAATAAAATCTGGAATTTTAAAAAGGCCAACCTCTATATATTGTATTTGGCCTTTTTATTTCGGAATGTCCCGGCTATTGGTAGTGATATTCGGCCTTTGCATCGCATTTTACCCGATCTCAGGCACAATTGCACCCGATCAGGGCCATTTTCGGGAGCGATCCGTATAAGCTCGTTCACTTTTTATAATCTCGTAACATTTTATTGTTCAAGGGGTAATAAACATTGGAATGTTGATTTCAAAAAATCGGTATTAAAGTTGCATAAAAAATTACGGAATTATCCCTCTAATGGTATAACATAGTAACTTTTTAAAAATCTATTAAAAGCAATTTCCAATGAAAATTGCATTCTAGGGTTGACAGGAACGGTTCAAAAGATGTATAATCGATCCGATTATGCTGCAACGGTTTACGTGCTATTTTTATAATCAGAAAATTAAAGTCTTGATTTTAAGCTGCCGATTTCCTATATTATACTGGGGTCAATTCTAGCTGTACTAGATTGTTTTACCTGATAAGGAAATTTAGTCGATCAAATTTAATTAAAATCAATCTCTACAGCAACCTATGTTTGGTTGTAACTAAGAAGTATGCATAGGTCTTAGAATCCAAAGGGGATATCGATATGTCAAAGCCCATTGACAGCAAGGCGATAAAAAAATACTCCGGTTGCTTTGTCGCTATACCATCTTTTAAAGAAAAAAGAATTATAGCACATGGCAAAAAACCAGCCCAAGTATATAAAGATTCTGCAAAGCGCGGAGTTAATGATCCCGTTGTTGTCTTTGTTCCCGAAAAAGATACTACCTACGTTTTCTGATGCCGATTACAAACTTTCCATTCAGACGTATAAGCCAAGATATTCTCGGCATTGAAGATCCCACTGAACGCCCTCGCCCCTGGCTGAATGTTAGGATAATTAATCCAGATACCAAAAAATCGCTTCCTTACTTTGGATTGGTAGATACGGGATCCGATAATGTTGCTATTCCCGCAGATTTTGCCGAACCATTAGGGCATAATTTGACCGCTGGTCGACATAAAACTGTTGGCACAGGAGCTGGCAAAGCAAATGCATATGAGCATACAACGGAAATTCAAATAATGGACGATGAAGATAGCTTACTTTATCAAATTCCCAATACACCAATAGACTTTATGGAGGGTCTCGAAGTTGTTTTGCTGGGTGTGGCAAATTTTCTGGATAATTTCATCCTTACTGTAAACTACCATCAGCAGGTTTTTTCAATAAAGCGCTCTCAGAATGTTTAACATAACCGAAGTGTATTATATGAAAGTGAATTCTAATTGCCCCTGATCTTCTTCTTGAGCCACTTTTTTCTTTGCCCGATCCCTCTAAAAAAAACTTCCCCACAATCCTCGAAACTAGCTCTTTCCAACTGGGCGGCTCGGCCCGGTTGCTCTCATCCAGCAGGAAAATGACTGTAAAAAGCTGCCCGGCACCTCCTCCAGTGTAAATCTCCCTCAAGGCTTCTAGGTCCCGGTGCTCCTGGGGAACGAGCTCCCTCCAGCGATCATCATCCGCCACATGTTCCGCACCTGCGGGGGCTGAAATCGTGAAGCACACCCACGTTGCCGAACAGGTCGACAAAATCCTTGGCGGTTCTCTCTTTCGGAGACTGCCGTGCATTCAAGAGATAAGGCCCTTTCTGTACCAAGCCAGGATAACGCCTTGTATATTTTGCCAGAGTGGAGAATATTATCATCGTATTAAGATCATGCGCTTTCGCGATCAAATATTCCGTTGTACCTTCAAAGGTTCCAATTTCAGGAAGGAGAACTCATGCGGACTTTTATCGCGGTGGAACCACCAGGGAGTTTGCGCGAGGAAATCGGAAGGCTCACGTCCCAGCATTTTGAAAGCCAATTGCCGGGTTTCCGCTGGGTGAAACCTGAAAACATCCACCTGACCCTGCGTTTCCTGGGCGAAATAGACCCCGCAGGGTTGGACAGCCTCACGCAGGCCGTATCGGTTGCGGCGGCTAAATTCGCCCCTTTCGAACTGACAGTTGAATCTCTCGGCTTTTTTGGCTCACAGAAAAGGCCGCGGGTGGTCTGGCTGGGTCTGAGCGCTTCCCGACAGTTGAGCGCTCTTGCCGAGGAGGTGGAAAGCGCTGTAGCCGGAGCCGGATTCGGCCGGGCGGATAAGCCGTTCAAGGTTCACCTGACCCTGGCCCGGATGAAAAGGCCCCCGGCCCGTCCCCCTGACTGGGAGCGTATCAGGAATGTTCTGCCCTCGAGCTGGCCTGAATGGAAAGTAACAAGGGTGGAGATAATCAAAAGCACGCTTACCCCGAGCGGACCAATTTACGAAACCCTGGCCTGCTGCCCCCTGGAGGGTGAAGCCGGCGAAATAACTGTGGAAGGAGGCGAATGATGAAATCGTACACCAAGTACCTCTGGTTCAATACTCCAAAGCGCAGGCAGTATATCAGGATTACCCACGAAGTGGAACAGGCCCTGACAGAAAGCGGAATCAGAGAGGGAATGGTTCTGGTGAGCGCGATGCATATCACCGCCGGAGTGTTTGTCAATGACGCCGAGGAGGGAATCATCGCGGATATCGACGAGATGTTAGAGAAGATTGCCCCATATGGCCCCGACTACCGCCACCACCGCACCGGAGAGGACAACGGAGACGCCCACCTGAAAAACATACTGGTGCATAACCAGGTAGTGCTCCCGGTGACCGATGGCAGGCTCGATCTCGGCCCCTGGCAGCAGGTGTTCTACGCCGAATTCGACGGGCGAAGAAAAAAGAGGGTTATTATAAAGATTATCGGGGAGTAAAAGGAAATAAAAAGAAAATGAAAAATGACTATTCAGTCATCATCACCTGGGACTCGACCAGCCGCACAATAACCCGGCCTATATCTTTGCCCAGGCAGGAGACCACGATCGGGTAAACCCTTCCCAGGCCGTTGAGACTGTACTTGAGCATCAGGTCGCGGTCTGTGGGAATTTTATAGCCCCGGTCCTCGCCGGTGTTGTTGGTCTTATCACCCACGAACCCCTTGAAATTGACCACCAGGGATTTCCCGAAAGAGGGCTGGTCGATCACCGCCTCGATAATCTCCAGTACCTGCCCGACCTGCACCTCCAGAGTGTCTCCAGAGTTGGCCTCCTGCCTTTCGCCGTCCGTCAGGATGGTCAGGAATTCGAGGTTCGGTATCCGCGAGGCGAGTTCGGCAACGCGCGGAGCCCCGGCGATCATCTCTTTCCTGCTCAGGGAAAGTTTCACTGAGGCGCACTTGTAAGAGTCCTTGCGCACAATAATCCGCGTGGGGAAGTTAATCGTGAACGGTTTACCCAGATCGTTTATCCCGCCCATGCCGATTATATCTGCAGCCAACCCTCTCTTGTAATTTTCCATGTCTATATGCTCGATTAACACCCGGGCGCCCCGGTTGAGCAACAGGGTTTCCCCGTTTTTTATCGCCACTCGTTCTGTACCGTTGATCAGCACTATCAAGTGGTTGAGCTGGGGATTATCCACAAGGATTTTCGGGTTCTCAGGTACGATGCCGAACTCTTTCATGAAAGAGTTGATCACCAGAGTCTTGTGGCGCACCTTGGTCTTGTTCGAGGGGATCTCCTTGGAACTTTCTATGCCGAAAGAGGGGATCTCGTGGTTGATGAGCGAATAGAAGGTGGCGCTCAGCCTCTGCTCCGGGTGCCTGGTGTACTTGCTTATCGTGTTGTGGTTGTTGAACCGGAACCTGTATTCCTTTTCTGGAATATGCTTGTTGACTTCAGCGCAGATCTTGCGTGCGATCTCACCCAGATAGATTGTTTTGCCGCTGGCGGAGCCCACGTAAACATCTGCGTCGGAGATAATAGACTGGCCGAAGCGCATCGGGTTGTGAAAGTTGTCGATATGCTTTTCCCGGAAAAACCCGGTGCCGTCGTGAAGGTTGAGCAGCACATCGCTGCGGCTGATCAACTCTTTCAGGATTGCCACGATACGCGTTTCGGTATCGTAGGCTCGCTGATTAGCGAACTTGCGGTTCATATCGCCATTGGGCCCGCGCTGGTTGAGCAGGATTGCATAGAAATTGGCTCGCGGGACAACGATCAGGTTGCCTATCTGCAAGCTGATATCCGCGTATAAGTCCGCCGAGAGGTAGCCGCCAGGCTCGTTGCCCTGAATCCCACCAATAATCATCATTGTCGGACCCGGCTCATTTCCCCGAATATCATAAACATGCAACTCGTAGTCCGTGTTCTCGAAATAGGTCTTATGGACAGACTCCCCCCTGAGAGCAGCGGTGGTCAAACAGAGCCATAAGCTTACACTTAACGTGAGAAAGATCCTGGAAAGAAAATTACCCATAGTGCTAATTTTATGCGCTAAATTGCCGGGATCCTGTCTTGAACCGTTATTCAGATAATTAAATATAAACCGACTTTCACGGAAATACTAAATTTTATTTTATCTGTTCATACAGCAATTCTTGTACTTTTTCCCGGACCCGCATGGGCAAGGATCGTTTCTGCTGGGAACACCGGCTTTTAAACCTGCAGCTGCGGGTGCTGAGGCACTCGTCCGAATCCGTCTCTGGCGGACCGAGTCAGCCAGGGTCTGGAACTTATCTCTTGTATGGTCAAAAAAGGCTTTCAGCCCGGCGCAGAGATATGTCGGCCTGCCGAACTTGCCGCCGCCGGCTGCCAGCCTGTCCTTGGGGCAGCCTCCAAGGCATATGTCGAGATGGTGGCAGCCAAAGCAGAGATCAGGGTAGCTGCCTTTAATCTCCGAAAACGACCTTTCCCGGTCGGACAGGTAGAGTTCGGCCAGCGGTGTGTCCATCAGGTTTCCGAGCTCGTATTTTTTTTCCACAAAGAAATCGCAGGGGAAAACCCCGCCGTCTTTTTCCACCACCAGGTAGTGGTCGCACTTTTCGCCGAAATTGCACAGGCTCAGTTCGCGTGCCCCGGCGAGCTTTCCCACCACAGCGTCGAAGGTGCGTACCGAAACCCGGTGGATGTCGTTGTTGTAGTACCATTCGTCGAAAATATCGCAGAGAAACCTGCCGTAGCCAGCGGGTGTGACATTCTGGGGCGCAGGCTTTCCTGTGGCCGGGTCGTACTCCACGCAGGGGATGAACTGAAGGTGGGTGAAACCCTCTGATACAAGGAAACGGTAGATTTTCTTGCCCAGGTCCTGGCTCAGGTCCGTGATCATGCAGAGGATGTTGAATTCCACCCCGGCGTCTCTCAGGTGGCCGATAGCTTTCATGACCTTGTCGAAACTCGGCTGAGCTTTTCTGTCCAGGCGGTAGTGGTCGTGCACCTCGGGCGGGCCGTCCAGACTCACTCCCACGAGAAAGCGGTACTCAGCGAGAAAATCAGCCCACTCCCGGTCGATCTGAATGCCGTTGGTCTGAAGGGCGTTTGCCACCGCCTGCCCATTGCGGCCGTGGGACATCTGCGCCTGAACCACCCTGCGGTAGAAACCGAGCCCGGCCAGGGTCGGCTCCCCCCCCTGCCAGGTGAATACGCTGGTAGGGAAGCCATAGCCCAGATAATCCCCGCACATCCGCTCCAGCACTGCCTGCGGCATCACCGCCGGGCGTTTTTTACCACGGCTCAGAGCTTCGTCAGTGCCAAGGTAGAAACAGTAGCTGCATCTCAAGTTGCAGCGGCTGCCCACCGGCTTGATCAGCAGACTGAACGGTTTGAGAGGTTTATTTATCAATTGTGAACGTCTTTGGGTTTATGTTTAATGGGGAAAGTTTTATTCTGCTCCGAAAATAATGGACCAAAGGTGCGTTATTCCATGGTTTCGGTAAAAACCACCCGTATGGGGCGCACGGCCGTGCGCCCCTGCAGAAAACAAAACATTCTCATTGTTTCAGGGTGAGCCAGCGGCTCATGACAACTAATCAAACACAATCGTCTCGCCGTGCTTGAGAACCGGGAAATCTTCCTTTGCAAGTCCTTTTTCCTCAAGTGACGCGGGCAAGGTTTGCCGGTGCGCCCCCCAGGTGGGGGGCGCAGTTCAACTCCGGCAGAAACAGGGGGTGTCGGCGATAGTCCTCCCTAAAAGGAATAGACCAGTTTCGCCCAGAGCAGAGAACCCTGGGGACGGTTCTTGGCGCCGAACTCGAAACAGGGCCTGAACTCGAGCATCAGCTTGTGCGCCGGAAAAGCGAACCTGATTCCCGGACCTATCGAAAACACCCTCCCCTGCTGATCATTCACACTCACTCCCGCCGCTTCATCATCTGTAACCTGCTGGTAAAAGTAGCCGGCCACACCGATGGTGCAGGTGGGCTTCACGTCGTAGCCCAGGGCGTAGTCGAAGTGGATTTCCTGCCCCGGCTTGATCTTGGTATCACCGTTCTCGGTGTTGATATCGTAGTGCCATTTCATGGACCAGCCCAACCCGCTCTTGCTGCGGGCAGTGAAAGCGAAAATCGGCTCGAAGGTGACGAAGTTGCTTCCCGGATTGACGAATTTGGTTTTGTCGTAGCTGCCGGTGGGCAGGTAGATATCGAGTCCCAGGGCGGCGTGGAAATTCGGCCTGTGCCAGGAGAGGATGAAGGGATCGACGATAATATCGCCCAGCCCGCTCCGGCTGGTACCGAAATTGGATACTCTCATGATCGGCACGAAGACGTGCATGCCCCAGTTGCCGCCCAGCACTGTGGAATTGGAGATATAGATCAGCCGGGTGACATCAGCGAAAACGAACAGGTCGAACGCGGCCGGCAGCTCGGCAGCGGGAACATCATCGCCGTTGTTGTCTTTCAGGCTGGATGAGCCGTAAAAAAGATCGTAATGCACCAGATGGAAACCGGGGGGCGGAACCATCCCGGCGTCAAAACCCTCGGCACCGTTGGGGTAATGGTTGCCTCCGCCGGCAAAGGCTGAAGCGAAAAAAGTTCCGATCAGAACAGCGGCAGCGAGCAGTACACCTCTGGTCTTGCGCATGTGCAATCCCTCCTCTTGGTTAAGATTTCTTGACCAGGCCTTGTTCCCCAAAAAAATCACGCTCGATAGTATAAGGTTACAGGAAATAAGGAATACGTTTTACAACTTTCGAACTCCGGTGATTCTATTTGCGCCTGCTCGGCGGGGGCAGACTGTCCGGCACCCCGCACTCGTAGGTTTTGCTGTCGAGCTTTGCCACAAAATCCTCTTTTGCCGCCTTGATCAGCCTGGGTTTGGTAATCAGGTCGATTCCCGCCCCTGCGAGCACCTTGGCCGCAGTGACCATGCCCTTGAACCCGACAGAAGAACCTGCGCAGCTCACCACCTGCCAGGTATGCCCGGGGCACCCTTTTACGAAACATGACGTAGTAATCCTGCCGTAGGGCACATTCCAGCTCACGTCTCCGTCGTCAGTTGAGCCGCCGCCCCATTTCCATTTATCCGGCGGGACTATCTCCAGCTCTTTGATCTCGGTATCGAGCAGGATCGAGTCCGGTTCGTCCTCGAAAGATTCAGCCAGCTTGCAGGCAAACTCCTCGTCCTTCTCATCAAAGGAGGGAGGGCCGACCTGTTCGAGGTTTTTCTGCAATACTTCGGCAATCGGCTCATTGAGCATGACTTCGTAGCAGCTTGTCAGCAGTTCCTCCTCGAGGCGGGTCTTGGTCATCTGTGCTGCACCGCTGGCGATTTCCTTTACCCATTCAAGTATCGGCCGCTGCTGTTCGGTTTTGGGTGCGCGCACGAAATACCAGGACTCGGCCACGTCCGGAACCACGTTGGGAGCCCCGCCGCCGTTGGTGATCACGTAGTGAAGCCGCGCCTTGTCAATCACGTGCTCGCGCATGTAGTTCACGCCGGCGTTCATCAATTCAACGGCATCCAGAGCGCTCCTGCCGTGGTGGGGGTCGCCGGCGCCGTGGGCCGTGCGGCCGTGGAAACGGAACTTGATCGAGGACATTGCCAGGGAACTTCTGAATGTGACCGCGTTGCCGCCTCCCGGGTGCCAGCCTAGCATCGCGTCCACCACGTTGAACACTCCCGCGCGCGCCATGTAGACCTTGCCGACCAGGGTTTCCTCTGCCGGACAGCCGAAAACCTTTACCGTGGCCTTGATATTGTTCTCCAGCATTGCCTGCTTGACTCCAAGCGCAGCGAAAGCGCTGGCCGTGCCGAGAAGGTTGTGCCCGCAGCCGTGCCCGTTGCCGCCCTCCTCCACCGGACTGCGGGTTGGGGTGGCTGCTGCCTGGCTCAATCCCGGCAGGGCGTCGAACTCAGCCAGGTAACCGAGTACCGGCCCTTGGCCGTTGGAGAAAGTCGCCACCCAGGCGGTTGGCAGATCGGCCACTTGGCGCTCGATCGTGAAACCGTTTTCTTCCAGATACCTGGCCAGCCGCTCGCTGGAATGGAACTCGCGTTCCCCGAGTTCCGGGTGCTCCCAGATGTCCCTGGCAGTAGCCACGGCGTCTTCCTTTATACTATCCATCCAGCGCCAGACAGCTTCCTTTTTTCTGTCTGCGCGGGCAAAGCCGTCAGTTGAAAAGAGCAGCGGCAGAACAAAAGCAACCAGCAGAATCTTTTTCACGATCTCCTCCTCGGCAGGTTTTTGGTTTTCGGCTTTTCCCGTTCATATTACCCGACCTGGAAGGGACTGTCAAGGACAGCGGGCACTTGACATGCCAGATCGGGTTGGATAACTTGTGCGCCACAGAAACTTGCATAGGGCGGGCCGGAATTAAAACCGAAAAGAGGGTCAATTGTACGACCGTATTGTAACCCACGATGATTTCGATGGGGTGGTGAGCGCCGCGCTGGCAGGCTATTTCCTTGAAATCGAAAAGATCGCTTTCGCCGGACCTGGAGACATCGCCAACTCCCGGCTCTCCACCGGGGCTTTGGACATTGTCTGCGATCTTCCTTATCCATTGGAATGCGGGATGTGGTTCGACCACCACGAGGCGAATCTGGAAGATGTGGCTCTTCGCGGAATAGACCAGGAAACGATACCGGGCCTGCGCAGGCCCGCGCCGAGCTGCGCTCATGTAATCCTCGAGTATTTCGAAACTGAATACGAGATTGACGGGGAACTGGTAGAGATGGCAGAGGCCAGCGACCGGATAGATTCCTTCGCCTATGAGTCAATCGAGGACTGGCGCCTTGTACGCCCGGAGAACGAGATCGATGCAGCGATCAAGCTCAAGGCGGGCAAGCCTTCCGAAAGAAAGGATTTTCTGCGCTGGCTGGTGCTCAGCCTGATGGATGAGAGCCTGGAGGCTGTTGCTGCCAGGAGTGATGTGACCCAACGGGCCGAGCTGTTCCGCGCCGAGGAGGAGCAGATGCTGAAAATTATCGGGCAGCACCTGGAGTATCCGGGCGATGAGCAGGATATAATCCTGCTTGATTTCTCAGGCCATACCCGCCGGGTGAGTGTGGTCAAGAACCTGGCTCAGCTTCTTGCTCCCCAGGCCCTGGCCGTGCTCGAGATCAAAAGCCTTTTCGACCGGCAGGTCAAGACCAACGACCTGGCCTTTTCGATGAGCCTCACCATTGCCGGCACCCATCACCCGGCCAGGCGCGACCTGGGTGAGATCATGCGCCAGCTCAATATCGGCAGCGGCCACGCAGGCGCGGCAAGCGGCACGGTTCGCTCGCGCTCCAGGCAGGAGATGCTGAAAGCAAAAGAGCGCACGCTGAAAGCCATACTCGAACAGTGGAAAAAACAGGAGTAAATAAGAACGAGATTAATTAATGCCCAACCGGCTGAAAAAATTTTAGTATTGTAAGATAAAAAAATAATAATAAATTAATTAAGGAATAATTTCCCTATAGCTTGATGGTCTAAAGTATAGAAAATAGGACTAAACTTGTTTGCCCGCGAAAGGCTAGAGAGTTTGATTGAGAAAGAAATACTATGAGACAATATGTTGACTTTTCTAATTTAAAAAGAGATGAGAAGTTTTCCATCTATAAATCTAAAAAGACCTACAATAGTATCAGGTTTAACTGGGGAGGAAGTGTTTTAAGAAAAGAATCCACCCTTCATCAAATTGCCCCTTACATTGGGAAAATGAAGTCTTCAATGGCAAATACTTTAATTGCGAATTTTACTAAAAAATCCGAAACTCTATATGATCCATTCTGCGGATCAGGAAGTGTAGCATTAGAGGCTTGGGCGGCTTCTCGAAATATAATAGCAAATGATTTGAGTATATATGCAGTAACACTTACTAGAGCAAAATTATTTCCTATTTTTTCCCTTGATAAAGCTATTGATGAAATTGATAAAATCGAAGAACAGGTACAGTTGCTTATATCGAGAATAGATTTGAGGAGAATACCAAGATGGGTGCGAGCATTCTTCCATCCAGAGACACTTCGAGAGGTGATTGCATGGGCACAAGTTCTAAACTCGAAACAATCCTATTTCCTATTATCGTGTCTGCTTGGGATTTTACACCATCAAAGACCAGGATTTCTATCATACCCTAGCAGCCATACGGTACCATATTTGAGAGATAAAAAATTTAAACGTGAAATTTATCCAGATCTTTATAATTATAGATCAGTTAAAGATAGATTAGTGAGAAAAGCAGAACGAGCGCTAAAAAGAATACCGGAGCTTGATTATAGAATTAGCCGTAAATGTATAATGAATGATGCTTCTAGATTTATTCCCGAAAATAAAGTAAATGCAATATTAACTAGCCCCCCTTACATGAAACAATTGGACTATGGGAGAGACAACCGACTTAGACTATGGTTTTTGGGTATTAGTGACTGGAAGTCGTTGGATCGTATTATCTCTCCACCAGAAAAAAAATTTATAAATCTATTTAGTAATTGTTTAAATTTGTGGCATAATGTAGTTAATTACAAAGGTTTATTGATACTTGTTTTGGGCGACACCATGGTTAAGACTTATGATATGCCACTTTCAGAAGTAGTAGCCCATATTGCTACTATTGAGGTTGGGGGATATTCGGTGGTTTGTTCTTATAGTGAACAAATTCCTGATACGCGACGTGTGCGGCGCGGAAAATCAGGTAGCCTTAAAGAAACCATCTTGGTACTTCGTAATGAGAAAGGTTAATAAGATGGTTAAATTAAAAGAACAAGAAGATCCCTTTATAGGATTGAATCCCTTTTCAGATTATTGCATTACTAAAAAAATAGGAGAAGGAAAAATAGGAAAAGTATACAAAGCAATTCGAGAAAATCCATATGACGAGTTGGCATATAAGATAATACCAGAAAGCAAACTGAAAAAAGGTTGGGAAAGAGAATTACAAAAAGTGGTTTTGCTTAGAAAAGTTTCTGGAGTTGTGCAATATCATTCACATGGAACTTGTTTGGATAAGAACAATAGGCCATTTATTTGGATATTATGGGATTATATAGGAGGAATAAACCTTAGAGAATATCTCCAAAAACCCGCATGGCCTTTAGACCTAGCTTTTATTGAGAATATCTCAAAAATTATTTTAAACGTTTTATACGCTTGTGGCGCTGTAAAAATTGAGCATGGTGATCTTCATGAAGGAAATATATTGATTTCGAATCCTGATATAAGATTACCCGACAACCCAAGAACTATTTGGATATCTGATTTTGGATATGGAGGTTCACATAACGAAATTGAACCTAAAGATGATTACAGGCAATTTTTCGCGATAGTTTCTACTTTGCTCCGAAAATTAGATCCATCAAATCTAAACCCTCGAGATAAGATATTTTACCAAAAATTAGATAAATTCATAAGAAAGCAAATATTGGAAGTGGATTATACCCAAGGTAGATACGTAGGTAATCCCAAATCTTTAATAAAAGAATTTAATCGGTTGGCAACAGAATCAGAAATTGAATCTGCTGCGGCATCAAGAGGTAAGGAAATAAAGGGTACAGGTGATTATTTAGTTGCAGAGGCTTTGGGTTTTAAAGCTGACGAATGGAAAAGTCTTTTTGTACCAGAATTTCTTGCTGCCGAGGACCTTTTAAGTAGAAATATTACTGTGCTTACTGGGGCTAGGGGTTGTGGAAAAACAATGGTTTTCAGAAGATTGACAGCGTTTATGGATAAAGTTATTGGAGAACCATCAGGTGTTAAAGGATCTGACCAGTTCGTAGGCTTTTATCTTAATTGCAGAGATCTTGTAGAAGCGTTTCCATGGTTGCCTCGGAAAATAATTAGAGGAGTGCAAGAACAAATAATACATTATTTCCACCTTGCTTGGTGTAGTGAGATTTTTAAAACCTTGGCTATTTATAACACCAATAAAAAAAGTTCTTTTGAATGGTTGGATGGGTTTTCAAGTGGTTTATTTGGTAATAAATATCATACTCTTCCAAAAGGTTCTGACATATTAGCTCATGCGAGAGCTTTCATAGAAAATGAAAAGGAAAAATGCCGTACAACCGATCTGGGGAAAGTGGAAGGATTAAAAAATTGGCCGCTTGCTAGGATTGATTTTCTTGATGATTTACAAACACAGATTGAGTCACATGTATCTTGGATTGGTTTAAAACCGCTTTATCTTTTTTTGGATGATTACACTATCCCTATTATTACCAAAGATGTTCAGCGTATTCTGAATCCAATAATATTCAAGAGAAGGGATAAACTATTTTTTAAAGTTTCGACTGAGTCTGCAAATAGCTTTGAAAGAGAAAGTTTTAGGCGAAAGCCTTTAGAGCTTAATGAGGACTTTGAATTAATAGACTTAGCTACTGAAAGTATACACCAGAATATAAACGATAAGAAGATACTGTTAGAAAAGATTTTTATACCTAGGATAAATAGAGACCCAACTCTAAAGGGGAAAAATCTTGGCTTAGAAGTAATTATAGGGAAAACGCCTTTTTCAAACAACCAGCTTGCGAGACAAATGAGAGAAGCTGTTCAAGAAGGACACAGGCAATCAGTAGTTTACCATGGTATGGATGCATTTGTGGGAATGTGGGCTAGTGATATGAGGATTATGATCCAGATATTTACAGATATGCTTCGTGATTCGAGGAATAGTATAAATAAAGGCAAATATATTATTCCTGAGAAGATACAAGACAAGGCTTATAGAACTGCTGGCGGTGAATTTTTAGTATTTACTGAATTTCTTGTGAATCCATCAGTATTAAAAAAAATTGCAACTAAAAAGAAAAAAGGGGATATTTATGGGAAACATTTACGGGATATAGTTGAGGCATTTGTCAATGTATCTCGGTATGAACTCACAGAAGGAAAACTTGTAAAAAACGAAGGCATTCTAAATCCTAAACAAGCTTTTCGTTTGGAGATAGTAGATAAGTTTAATCTTCCAGATGAAATCTTGGAATATTATGAAGGACTAGTAAGATGGCACATTTTTTTACAGGATTGGCGTGGTAAAAGTGTACGAGGTATGATTACTCCTCGACTGTTTCTTCATCGTGTTTTAATTCCCTATACTCAACTTACATTTTCAAGTCATGACAACATACATCTTAAAAATAAAGAACTTATATCCTTATTGAAAAGACCAACTGCATTCTTTAACTACTGGAAAAAGAAAAGAAAGAAAAAGATTCTTGAGAATAGCAAACGCACTAATGGAGAACAACCAACATTTTGGGATTGATAATAGGAGCAATTAACAAACCATGAAATTTCCTCCCATTTCGATCGCGCATAAATTATTGTCTGATAGTAAAAGGCTTTTTATCGGAGCATACGGTTTTGAAGATCGCTCTCTAGGATGGGTCAAATATCAAAAGGAACAAGGAAAAATTATAAATCGAGCCCTTATGGTTAGATATTTACACCCAAAAGGAAGGAACCGTATTAGTGAGCTTAGGAATGCTATTGCAAGTATAGGTGTGATTAACCCCATAGATATTCCATACGATGTTTATTTTCCTCAAAATATAGAAGATATATTTTATCAGAATATTAATAAAGAAATTAATAAGATTGATCAAGTAATTATAGATATATCCGCTATGACTAAACTTTTAATATTAGTATGCCTTTGTAAATTAAAGGAGTTCTCTGGTACCGTAAGGATTGTATATTCAGAAGCCGAGGAATATGCTCCATCTTATAAGGATTATAATAAATCTAAAGATGATATGGAATTAATCGCAAAATTTCCAAGTAGGGGTGTAGAATCAATAATTCGAATGAAGTGTTTGAGTAGTATTAGAATGCAAGGTCAACCTGTTATAATGGTATCTTTTACCTCTTTCAACGAACAATTGGCAAGGCACATTCTTGGAACCATAAGCCCCCATAGATTGTTATTTATCAATGGGCGGCCACCCAGAAAAGATTTTTTTTGGCGCGAACAAGCAACCCAGGAAATCCATAGAAGACTTATTGAAGAGTATTCTGCTGATAATCCTCTGAATAAGCAAGGATTACTTAAGCGTGTGGCGAGTACGCTTAACTATATTGAAACAGTTTATAAGATTGAGTCAATTCATAAGCGTTTTGGATCTCATGAAAGAATTATTTGTGCGGCAACAGGAAGCAAGATGCAAACAGTTGGTCTTTTTTTTAGTAAAATGATTTTTCCAGACATACATATAGAATACCCAACCCCGGATAGCTACTTTGTGAAAGGTATCAGCAAGGGAGTTAGAAAGGTCCACGAAGTTGTTATTCCACGTTTTTCTGAATTCTTAGGAAAAATTAAAAATATAAATAGCATTCAACAGTAATTTAATCTCGCTTTAATATAATTAGGAAATTAAAGAAGACTTTGTTTTTATTTTCAGTTGTTATTGTGTTAAGATTTATCATTTAGTGCTTTTTCTTCCCGTCAGCCACGTGCACGTGCAGGTGGGTTACCGCTCTGCGGCCGTTATCTCCCGTGCGCTCCACCCGGACAAGGTAATCGCCGGCTTTGGCGAAACTGTGTACGGTTTCGGCGTAGCCCCGCGGATCCATCGCATTGGCCTGAATATCGATTCCCATCTCCAGGTATTTCGAGTGATTCCATAAGTAGCCCACCCTGGACTGCACGCTGACACTCGGGCTGCCGTCGCCGAAATCCCAGGTCTCCTTTCCTATGTCAAAGTTAAACGAGCGCACGTGGAAAGTTATCGGATCGCCCGGCTTTATCCCGAAAGTCGGGTAATAGGCGGCGTGGATCGCAGGCAACGGCTGCAAGGGATTATCCCTGTCGATCACAACAACAGGGGTGAAATCGTAATCCGTGTTGCCCTGTGAATCGGTAACTTTCAGCACTTCGCTGTACTCTCCGGGAGTATCGTATGTGCGTTGCTGTACTGCACCCTTTGCTGTGGCACCCTGAGTAAAAATCCACTCGTAGCTTTCGATTTCGCCTGCAAGACTCCGGGATTTGGAGCCGTCCAGAGTGAGCACTTCCCCTGTGCCGATCAACGCGTGCGGCCTGGCAACCGCGATCAGAGCCGGCTTGTATGTATTGAGATAAGACTCCCAGAAATAGGCGTAGCCTTCCTCTGTGCCCCACCTGCCGGAGGGCTGAACGGCTTCGATCTCGAAATGAAGGTGTGCCCAGCCTCCGCTGTTTCCTTCCTTGCCGAGTGTGCCGATTCTTTCGCCTCTTTTCACTTCAGTTCCCGGCTTAAGCCTGTCTTCGATACTTTTCAGGTGGCTGTAACGGTAAAGCCAGCCGTATTCGCCGAGCACGTAAACCGACTCGTAACGGGGCTCGAGCGGGTAGTTTTCATAGCCGGAGAGAACACTGTCTCCGCACTGGATTACAATTCCCGCGCTGGCAGAGATAATCTCCACCAGACCCTCACACCCACCGATATCCAGGCCTGAATGATAGTAGGTTTCTTCAGCTTCGGGATTCTCGCAGCCGTTGACATAAACCGGCTCGTTACTCATCTGGGTATCGTTGGCGAACCAGAGCTGCCTTGCGGGATAGGCAAAGGCGTCCGCGTGGATCAGCGGCCCCTGCCCCGGCCAGAGCCGCAGCCGGGCGTCCTTGTCCAGGCCCCAGCTGTCCTGCATGGCGTTGGTGTAATAGTCGCGGGTTACCGGGCAGTCGATCCTCACTCCGGATACGGTAACAGGAAGATTGTAGTTGCCGGAGTTCAGGGTAACCGTTTCGCCGTTAACCCGAACCCGGACAGTTGCCGAACGCACAGCCGAGAGAAACTCATCCCGCACACAGGCGATATCGAGCAGCTTGACAGTGGCGAGGCTGCCGTCGCTCAGCTCGATCTTTTTCTCTTCCCCGATATTCAGGTCGATTACAGCTCGGATAGGTTTCAAGGTGCCGGACTCCATGGTTGGGGTAGAGGAGCAGGATAAAAGGAAAAGCAGGGCAAGCAAGTTTGCCGCTTTGGGCACCGTGCTGTAAAGGGGCATTTCAACAGTCCTCCATGAAATATCTATTGACTCAATGGTATATAAATTTTTACATCTTAACTTCGACTAAGCAGATCGATCCGGCCTGATGATAACGTATTCGCGTCTTTCTTCGTCAAAGTAGCCGTACTTGCCTTCAGCAATACCCATCGGCCCCTCCGAAAATATATAAGTTTATATATTACGGTCCGTGTTACATTATTTTCCAGGAGAAATACTCATCCGTGCTGTATCTAATAGCCGCTTACCCGGTAAGTTAAGATATCAGAGTAATAATAAGTCCGTCCCTGGTGGCATGATTAACCACCAAAGGGGTTACCGGCTTGATGCAATATACTCAGGCAGGCCGCCCTTGGCAAAAAGAAACTAAAACCATTGCGTGCCTTTGAAATGATTGTAAATTTTCTAAGTAAGATTCTCTCCAAATGCCAGATAAATATCTGAAAAAAGCATCTGATTTTGAGGCAAACAATGGCAAGCTCCGGGCACGAACTCCCCAATATCGTCTGGCTTGTAGCTGATGACCTGGGCGATGGCGACCTGGGCTGCTACGGCAACCCCTCGATCAGGACTGTAAACCTGGACCGGATGGCTGCCGAAGGCGTAAGGTTCACCTCGGCTTTTGTCACCACGAGCAGTTGCAGTCCGAGCCGGGCCTCTTTTTTCAGCGGGATGTACCCGCATGCTACAGGCGCCGAGGACCTGCATGTTTACCTTCCGGAAAATATCAAAATTCTCCCCTTTTACCTGGCTGAACTGGGCTACCACACGATCAATGTGGGTAAGTATCATCTGGGGCCGCTGGTTGCGAATCAGTTCCACCACAGGGAAAGCCGGATCGAGAACTGGAGGGCTGTCCTGGAGGGGCGCCCTGCAGGCAGGCCGTTTTTCCTCTCGATGTGTTTTTACGATCCCCACAGGGACTATCAGCCCGGCACAATACAGGACCCCACCAGGCCGGAGGATGTGATCGTGCCGCCTTACCTGCCGGATACGCCCGAGGTCAGAGCTGACCTGGCGGCCTACTATGATGAATGCGTGCGCATGGACCGCGTAATCGGGGGCATCCTGGAATACCTGGAACAACAGGGAATAGCGGATCAAACAATCGTGGTCTTTTTCTCTGACAACGGGATGCCCTTTCCCCGTGCCAAGACATCCTGCTACGACAGCGGCATCCGCACCCCGTTTATTGTGCGCTATCCCCCCAGGGTAGCCGCGGGCACGGTGAACCGTTCGCTGTTCAGCATGGTCGATCTCGCCCCGTCCATGCTCGGGCTGCTGGGAATAGCTCCTGAAGAGGGCATGCAGGGCCTGGATGCAAGCCGGCTCTTTCTCGACCCATCGGTTGTCGGGCGGGAGTATATCCATGCCGAGAGCAACTGGCACGACCTGGACGAGCATATCAGGGCGGTGCGTGATAGCCGCTACAAATATATCAGGAACTACTTCCCGCGCCAGCGGGCCAACGTGCCGCTGGACGTGCTCAGGTCTCCTTCCTACGCCTCTCTGCTGGACCTTCGTGACGCCAACCGCTTGACTGCCGAGCAGATGCGCCTGTTCATGGTTCCCCGCCCGGGCGAGGAGCTTTACGACACCGTGACCGACCCGTTCGAGTTCATCAACCTTGCCGCGGATCCCGGCTATACCGGCGAGATTCAGCGCCTGCGGGCCGAGTGCGACCGCTGGATCAACTCGACCAATGATGTCCCGCCGGTGCCGCGGAGAGTGGACCTGATGGATATTTACACCCGGGAGATTATCAGAGGAGATATCCTCGGCAAGCCGCCCCCATTCCGCGAAAAGTGAGCAGGAATTGGGTATACTGCACAACTGATTTTGACAGGAGTTTTCTCATGCCGGAACTCGGCCGAAGGGAATTTATCACCGGGGCGGCCTTAAGCGCGCTTGCCGTTCTGCCGGGGAAGCTCGCGGCAGAGCCTCCAAAAGGCAAAAAATATCCCAACATCCTTCTGCTGATCGCTGATGATCTGGGCGACTGGGACGCCGGCTGTTACGGCCACCCCACGATCAGGACACCCGGCCTGGACAGGATCGCCGCGGGTGGGATGCGGTTCACCAATGCCTTTGTCACCACCTCCAGTTGCAGCCCGAGCCGGGCCTCGATGTTCACCGGGCGCTACCCTCACGCCACAGGTGCCGAGGCCCTTCATATGCCCCTGCCCGAGGCAACCAGGATTCTGCCCTCGTATTTGTCCGAACTCGGCTATTTCACCGCTAACGTGGGCAAGCTGCATCTGGGACCAGTGGGGGCAGCCCGGTTCGACCGGGTGGAGGAGAGGCCGACAGACTGGAAGCAGGTCCTGGAGGAACGGCCCCGGAAAGGCCCGTTTTTCCTGGCAGTGGGTTTCCGCGACCCGCACCGGCCCTACCAGCCGGATACAGTGCCCGACCCCACCGACCCGGCAGAGGTTATCGTGCCTCCCTATCTTGTGGATACTCCCGAGACAAGGGCGGACCTGGCAGGCTACTACGACGAGTGTCTGCGCATGGACCGGGAGACCGGCAAAATCCTGGACTGGCTCAAAGCGAATGGCCTGGAAAAGGATACCCTGGTGATATTCGTCTCGGACAACGGCATGCCGTTCCCGCGCGCCAAAACCACCTGCTACGACAGCGGGGTGCGGGTGCCGTTTCTCGTGCGCTGGCCAGACCGCGTACCGGAAGGATCAGTGAGCCAGTCGCTGATCAGCACGGTCGATCTGGCACCGGCTATTCTGTCGATTTTAGGCAGGAAAGTGCCTGAGGCGATGCAGGGAACAGATGCAAGCCCGCTGTTTTTCGATCCACTGGCCGGGGTGCGAGCCTATGTCCATATCCAGCGCAACTGGCACAACCTGGACGACCACCAGCGCGGATGCCGCGACAAGCGCTACAAGTATATCAAGAATAACCGGCCGCGGATGTTCACCACCTCGAGCGACCTTCTGCGGAGCCCGAGCTACCTGTCTTTGCTGGCAAAGCGTGATTTAAATCAGCTCACTCCCGAACAAATGCGGCTGTGGATGATACCCAGACCAGGCGAGGAGCTTTACGACACCTGGACAGACCCGTTCGAGTTCACCAACCTTGCAGCAGACGCGAGGTACGCTGAAATCCTCGAGCGCTTGCGCGCCGAGACAGAGCGCTGGAGAGCCGCCACCGGAGATTACCCGCCGGGACGCCGATACAAAGACAACCTTGATATTTTTACGCGAGAGAAATACGGCAAGACAAGCGGTGCGCCTGAGCGATATGAGCAGGAAAAATAACTTCTTTACGATCGTGCAGGTTCGGATTAATTTTGCTGTGCCTGAATGTCCCTGGAGCTAAATTATTGTTGCTCTGCTCTCGAACAGGATGCTGGTGAAATACCGGCACGCCTTTTGCAAAATATGATCTGATTTGAATTTCTTTTTTCAGATTTCTGAATGTTTTGTTTATGTTTTGTTGAGGTGATCTCTTAAAGTGTTAAAGCCGATCAGAAAATTCCTTACCGTTTTGCTTCTGCTCTGGCCCGCGCTGGCTGGCAGCGCTTCCGGCGCAGAGCTTTCGGGCCAGCGGATCAGGGCGGAACTGGACTCCCTGCTTGAGCTGCGCTCATCGAGCCTTGCGCGCCGGGATTCTATTCAGAAACAGGCCGACGAGCTGGCCTCAGAGGTGGCACGTCTCAAGGAGAGCCTCGCCGAACGATTCTCCCGGCTGGAGCAGTACCGCCTTGAGGGAACTCTGAGCAGGAGCCAGGCCCTGGCTGACAGTATCGACTTGCTGACCCGCGCTATTTCCACCTGCAATGATGAGTTGACCGCACTGAGCCTTCAGGCCTCCGCCTACTACACCTCGGTGCTGGATTCAATGACCCTGGCACTGAAAGATGTCCGCGACAGGAAGTTGCGGCTGGAGATAGTGGAGAAAATAGAGCAGTTGCAGACCGAAAGAGCCGCCCTGGCCCGGTTCTCGACAGCCACCAAGGCAAGAAAGCGCCACGAGGGGGGCTTTAGCCTTTCACAACTGGAGCGTGTGGTCCAGGTATTCCCGAAAGATTCCCCGGAGGAGATACGCGAAAAAGCGGGCTTTCTCGAAGACATAGCGGCCAAGTGGTTGCGCACTCTGGAGGAGCTTGAAAAAAGTATTGAACGGCTTTCCGAGGAGAGGGCAATCAGAAGGCGGCTCGGGGAGTTCGCCCAGGAAATCGCCCTTTTCGACGCAACCGGCCCCTCCAGCAGAGCAGGCGTCAAATCCTCGGCAACCTCCCCTGAGGATTTCGGCTTGAGAACTGAGTCTATGGAGGGTTACGGTGATTTCTCCACAGAGGCGACCAGCCAGCTTTCCCAGCCCGGCACGTTGATTCTCGACCTGGAACTGGGGGAGTTGGAAAGCGGGATGTGGCTGCTGCAGTACCTGGAGAACCTCTCGGCTGATGAACTCGAGGCTGCAGTCGGCCTGCTTGAAGTGCGCCGGGATTCGCTCAAAGAGAATCTCGAAATCTTGCGCACCATGGAACGTGACATGAGAACTAAGGCAGGTGAAATCGGACGAGAGCAGGAGGGCGCCCCCCCAAAGTGAGCCGGTTTCGACAATATCCCCTCATCTGGCTGCATACCTGCCTGGCGATTCCATATCTTCTTTTCATCTCGCCATCTGCTGTTGCCGCTGAGCGTATAAGCGCCAGAGCCGAAACCCGTCTTACCCTCGCCTGGGAGTACGATGACAATGTACTTGAAGAACCTTCCGATAAACTCAGCGGCGGTGCCGGAGCGGTTTCACTGTTTTCCAAAGTGCGCTTGAATTACCCGCAAAGCCTCACCCTGCTCAATTTCCATCTGGGTTACAAAGACCACCACAAGCTGGCTGAAGAGGATAAGCTCACCGCAGGTGACATACTGGTCCTCAAGCTGGCTATCGACAGCGAAAGGCGTATGGCTGGCGGCTGGACCGCCGGTGGGGGTGCAGAGTTCAAGGTCCGGAATATTTACCGGAAAAACGAGTTGAACCTGCTCAGCGAGGAAGGCTACGTTCGGGGGGCAGGCAGGCTGTTCACTCGCAAACAGGTTGGAGACCTGGGAAGGCTGATCTTTGCCTACCGCTATTCCTTCTTCAATTTCGAAACATTCAACACTTTCAACTACCGCGCTCACAGCCCCAGCATGCGGCTTTCCCGCCCTCTGGCGCCTCACCTTGCAGGCTCGGTCCAGTACAGTTTCACCCACCGGCGTTACCGCAGGCTGATCAACGTCCGGGATCCGGACGGAATCCTCGTCCAACTAAATGAGCGACAGCGGGACCGCCTCCATCAGCTTGATTTAACTGTGTCCTACACACAGAGGAGGCTGGTTAATTTCACCTGGTCGCTCCAGCGCAATGACTCGAAAAACTACGGCTTTTCCTACTGGAATAACCGTTTCAGCCTTCTGGTAGCCGAGAGACTGCCCTGGGATTTCTTCCTCAACGCCTACCTCTTTTTCGAACTCAAAAGGTATTCGGATGAGGTGGATGTGCCGATTCTGATCGATATAATCACCGAGGAAAACGACAACAACGGCGCGATTGTCAAGCTTTCCCGGCCGCTCAACGAAACACTCGAAGCCGCGCTAACAGTGAGCGTTTATCGCAACGAGTCCTCCATCCGCGAGCTTAATTTCCACAAGAGCCTCCTCAATTTCGCCCTTACCTGCCGCTTCTGACCCGGATTATTCATAAATTAGTAAGCTGTTATGTTTCCCCGGGGCCTGGGGGGCGGCGGGCGCATGAAATGCGCGCCGTTGCGCAAGCGCAACGGTCTGTGCGACTTGGGTCGCACAGCCGCCGCCCCCCTCCCTCGTGGCTGATAAAAATGTGAAAATAAGTGATTAGACCTGTCAAGGTCTGGGCTTCATGAATAATCCGGGCTGATTTGCAGAAATCTGAAAGCAGGTATCAGAAATCTGATAGCAGTTCCCCTCTTTCAGGGAAAGAGGATACCCCCTTATGGCGGCTTTTCTCTCCATAACGAATGTTTACAACTCAAAAAATAAAAGCAGTTAGCAGTTTCTGCCAGAGGCTGTGCGTCCCCTGGCACAATTTCTGGAACGCTGATTGCATTTACTCGAACCGCACAAGATTTTCGAATCAGCTGTTCACTTTGACTGGTGGATGTGAAAATGAAAAATCTAATCATTGACATTTGCCTGATCTCGCTTCTGGTGATCAACTCCCAGGCCAATGGTGCGGATAGAGTCGAGAAGCGTTCGGTCGAGATTGCCCTCAGAAGAGCTGAGGTGCAGAAGGTGCTCGGCGGAATTAGAGAACGTATTTCGCTCCACCGCTCTGTAAGCGGGTTTTTCGATGAAATGGGGCTTTTCGACAACCACCTGTACGGCAGGCTGCGCAGCAAGGAGAATTACCAGGATAATGTCAACGAGCTTAAAACGAATGTCGACTATCTGAACACGCAACTGATCAATTTAAGAAATAAACCGGTTGATGGACATTTTGGCCCTGATATCGAAAGGGATCCGGGGGCGGAGATCAACCACCTGGAGACCATGATCAATACGATGCGAAATGAACTTGACTTGCTCCAGGCCAAGAGCCTGCTGGAAGGCGGCACGGAAATGCTCGACGGCTCCCGCCTGGAAAAGGGTGAGTCGGTCGGCTGGTTAGGCTCTTCTTTAAACAGCCTTCTCGATAGGGCTGAGTATTATTCAAAATTGCTCGAATCCCTGGAAAAAGAGCAAAAGAAGCTGGAAAAGGAAAAGAAAGCTGTAACTCCCGCTAAATGAGCGGGGATTTAAGTGTCAGAGAATGTGAGTACTAAAAATTGAGTACATCTAACCCGGTTTTTTTGGAAAGACGGAGGCTTAAAAATGAAAGCTTTTATTGGAAATTATTATCTGACCATTCTCACATCTATTAAAGTCGTCCTCATTTCAATTACCTATTTCATTATTATCGGCCTGAGCCTCGGGTGGACCGCGGCCGGCATGAATGGCCTCAGGATGGGTTTGTAAACAAGCCTGGGTGTAAAATCTTAAATTTTCTGTCGAAAAATGTTGTGGCTCATGATTCTACCCCGGATAAAAAACGGTTCCCACGGTTAGGTGAATGAATAGCATGGCGAGAAAGGAGTGTACGATGAGAAAGAACTGTCAGTTAAGGATGAAAAGTCTGCTGCTCTGGCTTGTTGTTTTTCCTCTGGTTTTTCTTGCCCTACCGGAAAACAGCGTTCTGGCCGGAGAAACTGACAAAGCCCCCAGCTCGGTCTCTCCCACACATGCCCGGCTGATCAGGCTGCTCGAGGCAAACAAGGCGGCAGCGGCTGATAAACCAGTGTGGAGTATTTCAGGGATTAAAATTTTAAAGAGAAATGTTTCTTCACTTCCCGGCTGGGACCGAGAGGTGAAAGAGCAAGAAAAAGACGGTAATGCGGCAGGACCGGAACGGGTTTACATGGCTCCCGGACCACAGGACAGGCAGCTTATTCTCGAGGGACTGTCGCGCATCTTACGCACCAGGACCGTCTCGCCGGACGGCGCCGACCTCCCCTTCCTGCAAGAGCTCAATCGGCTGGCTGCAAAGGCGGGCGGAAGACCGCCTTTTTCGGCTCTTGACAGTGAAAAGCCTCCTGAGGCCAACAAGACAGAGAACGAGCCGAACGACAGTTGGGTTGAAGCGCAGGCCCTGGAGTACGGGGACGTTGTGGACTGTTCCGCCCTGCCTGAAAAGGATATCGATATCTACTCTTTCGAGGGTAAGACCGGGGATTTTGTCAGGATAGAGGCTCTGCCCCACGGCCTCACGGGCTGGACAACAGCCGTGCTTTTCGATCCGGACAGCAACCTGGTCACAGGAGGATTCTACGGGCTAAAAGAATATCCCGGATCTCCTGAAGACAGCCGTCTTGCTCCTATAATCTGGCCAGGCGGCAATATTGTCGCCACTACACTGGAAACCGAAGGTACCTACTATATTGTCGTCTCCACTTTGCCCGGAGATATAATCTTTCTCGACAGCCAGGCAAATGGTCTGGATACTGGTGAATCTTCCGGCGAGGTCTCCTACATTCTGAAACTCGAGAACCTTCCCACCTTGCCAGTGTCCGGCAACGTGATCGATGATCGCAGCCTGGCGGTAGCCGGAGCCGGGCTGCATTTCTGGTCTTACGACGGCCTTGGTGGCGTACAATCCTCCAGCGGCGAGGATGGCTCGTTCAGCCTCGTTCTGCCACAGGGAACATACTCTGTGGCAGTGGTGAGCCCTCCTGCCAGCCGCTATCCAGATGGCCAGATCGTCGAGCGGTTCACTGTTGAGGGCTCCGGCGCGGAACTACAGTTTGTTTTTAAGACAGGAGTGATATTCTCCGGCCGCACAATCGATGATCGCGGTGATGTGGTCGGCAACGTGGGTTTCAGCCTGATCGACCGGGACCACGAACAATACCGCTGGGGCTATTCCGCCCAGAAGGGCACTTTCAGTGTGGCGGTGTTCCCGGGTACCTATGATATCCATATCCATGCTCCCTACCAGTACCCTCCGCAGCCGGTAATCCGTGGGGTGAAAATCGAAAAGGACACCAGTTACGATCTAATTCTCGATACCGGCAACCGGGTCAGCGGAAATGTGCTCGGCCCCGAGGGTTCGCCCCTGGCCCGGGTCCACCTGAACTTTTACAGCGAAAAAGATTCGCGCCGCGCCGTTTCCGATGAAAACGGCGCCTACCAGATCGCCCTGGCAGAAGGCGAGTACTGGATCGTGGTGCGCCCGGACTCCGACATCCTTCTGCCGGAGCAGCAGGTCGGCCCGCTGGAGGTGAACGAGGACCTGGTCTATGATATCAGGCTCGCAGAGGGCGGGGTGCTTTCCGGCAGCGTAATCGACAGCCGCGGCAACGAAGTGCCCAATACACAAATCAACCTCCGGCCCACTTACACCGACCCGAATCCGGTTGAACCGGGAGACACCATAAAAACTGACGATAGAATTATTTATGTAAATCAGAACGGGGACCTGGTTGAGAGCGCGGATGTGGTGAGCTCGGATTTAGGCGCAACAAGCAAGCCTTTTTACTGGAACAGTGCCAAACGTACCTGGACGGACAGGGAGGGGAACTGGCGGATCGCGCTGATTCCAGGCGAATACACGGCTGAGGTGGTAGCGCCCGCTGATTATCCCCCGCAGAGTGTGAGAGCGGGAACTTTCACTGTCGAGGAGGGCGTAAGCGTCCAGGTGCCGCAGGTGAGGATCGACTGCGGAGTTAAATTCAGCGGCCGGGTTTTTCTTCCGGACGGTTCGCCCCTGAAATACGGCGCTTTCTTTATAGAACCCGCACTTGCAAACTCCGAAGAAGTCACTTACGCCGACAGAGATGCTATCATCGCTCCTTCGGGGATTGCCCGGTGGGGCAACTGGGTTTATCTGGATGAGCACGGCGCTTTCGAGTTGCGCGTGCTTGCCGGAGTGTACGACCTCTATTTCTACCAGAAGACCGGCGACCCGGGCTCCCCCAGACAGCGCGTGGAGGGAGTGAATCTGGAGAGCGACCTGGATTTGACGATCAATCTTCAGCCCGGGCACCTGTTGAGCGGCAGGGTTACTGACCCGGACGGAAACGGTATCGAGGGGAGCTATATAAACTTTTATACTAATGATGGTATATGGCACGGATCAGCCGCTTCCGGCCGGGACGGGGCGTTCTCAATACGGTTGATCGCCGGCGACTATATTGCTGCTGTTTCGCCGGTCAGGGGATTTTTCCCGGATTCGGCCACCCTGGCCGTTACGTTGGCCGGCGACCAGACTCTCGATGTGGTGCTACACCCGGGAGTACGGGTATATGGACGGGTTACCGACAACGCCGGGCGCGGACTCGGCGATGTGATGGTGCACCTGGTGCCCCATTACGATACCGGCCAGGACAGCGTAATTTGGTTCCTGCCCCTTGACCCCACGATCTTTGAGGAACCGGTCAAAAAAGAACCGGCCGGGGATGTTATCCAGGCTGTTGGCTCGGATATCGGCCTCGTACTCCTGCCGCCCGATAGAATCCTGCCTGTACAGGGCGCCTACGATTTCTACGCCTGGACCGACGATAGCGGCTACTGGGAAGTCGTAGTGAAAGCCAATGTCTACGATATCTATGCCTATTCGATCCGGTCGGACTACAACAAAATTTTTGTTTCGGCTGTTGACTGCACCAGAGAGAAGGAGATCAACCTGACTCTGGAGGAAGCCGAAATCGTGGTCAACGGCAGTGTCGAGGACGAGGAGGGCAGGCCCGTGTCCGGTGCGCTGGTCAGCCTCCTGGACCCGGATACAGGCGGCCATGTCTCCTCTTACACGAATGAAAGCGGAGAGTTCGAACTCGAGCTGGCAAAAGGAACCTATGAGATTTATGTCTCCAACGGCGAGTTCTCCGGGAAATCGGGAGTGACAGCCCTTGTGGAGATTGACAGCAACCGTGACCTGAACGTCCGCCTGGGTGAAGGTATCCTCGGCGAGGAGGACAAAACCGCTCCCCAGCGGGGATTGTATAAGGCTTACCTGGTCGGCGGAAACTACCCGAACCCGTTCAACCCATCGACCACGATCAGCTATGCGGTTGACCAGCCGAGTGATATTCGACTGACAGTTTTTACTATCCGCGGACGGTGCGTGGTTACCCTGGTGGACCGCTTGCACGCCCCGGGAATATACCACATCCAGTGGGACGGAACCGATTCAAGCGGCAGGCCGCTAGCTTCGGGAGTCTATTTCTACCGCATGGAAGCCGGGGATTACTCGGTGATACGGAAGATGGTTCTGCTGAAATAAATAAAAGACCGGGACTGTGGGGGGATCCCGGCTTTTATGGCTGTCCGGGGCGCCGGCCATGCCCCGGGCGGCCGCTAAAAATAAGGTTTGCATCACGATTTTCTCCCCCCATTCACTTGAGGTTAAATATTCTTTTAAAAAACCACCCCCACAATACTCTGTAACTGTTTTGTTAACTTCAACGGTAGGAGGAACCAAAGATGTTGAGAAAGGCAGCGAAATTTTTGAGCGCACTCGTTTTGGGGGGAATCGTATTTGCAGGCTGCGAAAACAATTCATCAATAATCAACCCGTCGTCCAATGGGGGAGAAAACGCTGCCGTGCGCCTGAGCGCCCTGGGAGACTGCGAGAACCCGCAGTACACGACGTTGGCAGCCTCGGACAGAAACGATGAACTTATTGCAACCGTGGAGGATGGAAAGGTTAGCTTTATCCATTCCGGCGCACTGTTCAACTGCTGCATGGACAGTGTTTCCTTGGAGATGGAAACTCGCGGCAACGTAATCCGCGTGGTGGAGACGGAACACACCGGGCAGCCCTGCTTTTGCGTGTGCGAATACATGATTTACGGTGAGATCCTGGACCTCGAGCCAGGAACCTACACCCTGGAAATATGTCCCTTGATGGACAGTGAAGAGATATTCTGCTCGGTTGAAGTGTTAATTAACTAACTCAGTTACGATAATAAGTGCCGGGGCGGGGCATGCCTCGCCCCAGCACTATCAGCAGAATGAATGTTTGGAAAGGAAAAAAGCGAATATCCCGCGCTGGCGCCGCGGTTGGAATCAGGGACTTGCGGCTTACGGAATGCTGAATAATTAGAAAAATTGGTCAAGATATATTATTTTAAATATCAATCACTTCACTTCAGACAGAAAAGGACAGGCAACAGTGATGTTTATCCGAAGGCTTTTTATCTGGCTGTTCTCCACACTGGCCATAGCCGTTGTCAGCCTCAGGGCTTACGATCTGCCCGAGATCCACGAGACAGTCACCACAGAGTTCGGAGTGTACGAGCCGGTGGCAGTGGATGTCGAGCCTGCAGTGGGCGATGTAACTGTGGCCGAGGACTTTTCCAATGTCGCCTTTTTCGAGAATTTCAGTTCCTCTTTTGACAGCGAGGCGCTCGAAATTCTGGCGCGCAACCATTTCGTGGCTGTGCCGGGGCGCTACAAGCAGATTCACGATCTCTACAACTGGGCCGAGGAGGCCGACCTGCCCAGGTTCGTAACCACGGACTGCCTGCTGCACACGTTTCACATCATCTACGACTACGCGCTGCGGATTCTCGAAACCGAGCGTTTCCAGCACGACCTGATGAGCCTGAACGAGGCCCTGCTGGCCGATCTGCGCCTGCGCACGTCCCCAGACCCTGCGCTGGCCGAGGAGCTTCGCCGTGTGGTGGCTTTCGCAGCCGTGGCGCGCAAACTGGCCCGGCCCGAGAGTGATGTATTCGAGGAGGCCGCCGATCTGGTGGCTGCTGAAATGGCCCTGATCCAGGCTCACGAAGGGCCGGAAGTCTCACCCATTCTCGGATACCGCGAGGATTACAGCCAGTACGTTCCGCGCGGACACTATACCAGAAGCCGGGCGCTGGAGAACTATTTCAGGGCGATGATGTGGTACGGCAGGCTGGGTTTCCGGCTGCGGCCTGGCGACAGGCCTGAGGAGATCGAGAAGGGACGCAGCGAAACCCGCATGGCGCTCAATGTTGTGGCAAGCCTTTCCGGATTGGATGTCGAGGGTGAGCCTGCGCTCGAGGTCTGGGAGAGGATCTACAGGCCCACGGTGTTTTTTGTCGGCTCGGCGGACGATCTCACTGCAAGTGAGTACGCAGAACTGGCTGGTGAGGTCTACGGCAAGGCTGTGGAGCTTCTCACCCCGGAGGAAATCGCCGAAAGCGTCCTGTTGCAGAATTTTATCGACCAGGCAATGGAACTCCGGCCGCCGAGAATCAACTCCTCGCTCCTGATCGAAGGGGATGCCTCAGTCGTGACCAAGGGATTCAGGGTCATGGGACAGCGTTTTATCCCGGACTCCTACGTATTGTGGAAGCTGGTGTATCCCAATGTCTACGGTCGTCTGATGCCGAGAGGGCTGGACGTGATGGCGGTTCTCGGCTCGCAGGAAGCCGAACGCCTGCTGGATGAAACCTACCGCGAGTTTGCCAATCCGGATTACGGTGTAATGCTTGACAGCCTCAAACAGGAGTTCGCCGCATTCCCCGCCGCCACCTGGGCTGAGAACCTTTACTGGAACTGGCTCTACTGCCTCAGGCCGCTTTTTGCCGCTAAGGGGGTGGGTTATCCCACGTTCATGCGGGCCGAGGCCTGGCGGCGCAAGGAACTGGGCACCGCCCTTGGCAGCTGGGCCCAACTGCGCCACGATACCATCCTTTACGCCAAGCAGAGCTACACTTTTGAAACCTCGATCCCGGTGCCTGGAGAGGAACTGGCTGGTTACGTGGAACCCGAACCAGAAGTTTTCGCCCGCCTCTCGGCGCTTGCTCGCTACATGCGCCGTTCCCTGGCAGAGCGAGGTATTCTTCCGGATGAGATTTCCTGGCGCCTGGCGCAGTTCGAAAGCCTCGCCCTGAGCCTCAAGCAGATTGCCGAAAAGGAGCTTGAAGCCCAGGACTTGAATGAAGCCGATGCCGGGGTGATCCGCACTATCGGCAAGACACTCGAGCACCTGGTTTCATTCCCCGCAGAGGAGGTAAGTGCGGAAATCCAGAGCGAAACCGACGAGGAAATGGCTGTTATTGCCGATGTCCACACCGACCCGAATACTCTCAGCGCCCTCGAGGTGGGAGTGGGTTACCCGCTGGTGCTCTATGTTATTGTTCCCACAGCTTCCGGGCCGGTAATGACTGTGGGCGGCATGTTCTCATACTACGAGTTCACGCACCCAATCTCGGATCGCCTGACTGACGAGGCCTGGCAGGAAATGCTTCGCATAGACAGCGCCCCCGAGCCAGCCGAATGGCTCGGCGATTTCCTCTCGCTCGGGGAACAGGGGCCTGTGGAATATTCGAGTTTCCCTTGCAGGGACCAGTCTGTCAGCCCGAGACTCGATCTTCCCACCGGGACCATTCGCCCTGGAGACGAGCTGGAACTCAGGGTTGAAACACACGGTGGCGAATCCTTGAGCGTCCGTTTCTGGACGGGCGACAACCTGATTGCCGAAACCGGCCTCAGCCTTGATCCGTCCGGCGGCGATGTTCACAGCGCCATTGTTTCCACATCAGGCTGGCCCGCCGGGGTGGTGCGCGCAGAACTCATCCGGGATGGACAGAGCGGCGGAAGCACCTTTTTCGAACTCGCCCTGGCGGCTGCTGCAGCCACAGACCTGAACAACAACGGCCGCACTGAAATCACCGACCTGATCGAACTGCTCCGCCGGCTTGCCAGAGGAGAAGCCCCGGATATCAACGGCGACAGCAGGGGCGACGTGTTCGACCTGATCGATCTGCTGCGGATTTTGAGTAGCCAATCAAAGCCGGAAGCGCGGATGACCGCATTAGGTCCCTGCCAGGGAGAGGGTGTGCGTTCGCTCACCGGGTGTAAGCTGGAACTGGAAGCAGAGGGCGGCAAGGTGTCGTTCACCCATAGCGGAGCCACCTACAACTGCTGCATGGATAGTATCTCGGTCATGCTTGAAATGGTGGCTGAGAATCATCTTCGTATCATCGAAACCGAATATACTGCAAATCCCTGCCGCTGTATCTGCGATTATACGGTCTTCGGTGAAATTACCGGCCTGAGCTCCGGGACCTATACTGTGGAGGTGGTAAGCGCTGCGGAGCCGAAAATAGTGCTCTGCTCCTCCATGATCAATGTACCTTGAGAGGGAAGGCATATAAAAGATAATCATAAAAGAGTTGATTTCAGGAAAGAAGGGCCTCTCCACACCTGTCTTCTGCGGGAAAGGAAAGGCCCTTTCATTTTGAAACAATCCTATTTTTTCCCCCTGCTCAGCCCGAAAACCGAATATATTCCGAGCAAGCGGTAGATCAGCACAACACTCAAGCCGTTCATCAGGATATTAGCCACTGCAGTGGCTGCCGCGGCCCCGATCATGCCGTAGCGCGGGATCAGAATATAATTGAGGAAAGCGTTTAACAGCAGGGATAAGAAAAGGATTACACCGTAGTGCCGCTCGTGGCCTGTCATCGAGAGCAGGAACCCCGATGGGCCGGTTAGTGAGTTGATCAGTTGGGCTACCGCCAGAATGGTCAGCGCAGCATAACCCGCGGTGAATTCCGGCCCGAAAATTCCCAGAGCGAATTTCCCGCCGAGAACGAGTACCCCGAATACGGTAGCCGAGCAAAGCGCGGAGGCATGCAACACCAGGCGCACCAGTCTCTGGAGTTCTTCTTTGCGGCCGCTGGTATACAATTCGGAGATCAGGGGTGCGGCGATCACGCTTACAGTCTGAAGGAAAAAGCTTACCAGCCAGGAGAGGCGGACAGCCGCGCCGTAAATTCCCGTAACAGCTTTGCCAGCCATTGGACCGAGCATCAGGATATCTATCCGGTTCATAATTAAATACTGGCCTGATACTATGAGCAGGCCGACACCGGTGGCCAGCCACTGGCGGGAAAGATAAGCCGGCCGGCTTGTCCTGGCTTGCGCTGGAAGAGATCGCCTGAGCCAGAACGAACTGGTGGAGACTGAAATTGAGTGGGCGAACACGACGCACCAAACGGCAACTGCGCCGTCGAACCGGCCGGAAAGCATCGTGAAAGCGGTGATGGCCGTGAGTGCCACAAGGATATGATTCAGGATTCTGGAGGAGACCTGGGCCAGGATAAACCGCTTGAGCGCCTGGATTGAGGCTTCGCGCAGGGTGAGAAGCGACATGAGCGGAAGAAGAAAACATCCGGCCAGGAAAGCGTTTTTCAGTTCGTGGTCCAGAATGTTCCCGAGGGCATGGACAGCCAGGGCGAGAATCAGGCTCAGCGAAAGGCTTAGCGCTGTAACCAGTCTGTTAGCGTGGCGAATAACACCCCTGAGATAACCCCATTCTCTCCCGGCATAGTAGGCTGATACGTAACGCACAAGGGCTGCATCCTGACCCATTTTGGCGGCCACCACCAGCACCGCGAGCCAGGCGATTACCTGAACGTAAACACCGTAACTCTCCGCACCCAGCAGCCTGGTCAAGACTATCTCCGCAGCCAGGGCCAGGCCCAGCCCGGCAGTTTTCACCGCAAAGATTCCCGCGGTGCCACGCGCCAGAACTGCTCCCAGTCCGCCTCCCTCGAGCCTGCCGATCAATCTCATCGAACTTCCTGTGAAGGCTGAATTATTTTATCGCGTTAATCCGGATTATTACTGAACAGTAATGACGCTTATCCAGGAGGCAAAAAAATGGTATATTCTGTTCGCTGAACTTTATAAAATATGCAAACATCAGGTTTCTGTGAAGGAGATAATTACGCCAGGATTGACAACCACGCCGTATTTTGTTGTATTATTACCCGAATTCAGCAAAGATGAAAACTTTTAAGTCGACATTGGAGATTAATGTGTCAGGCGAGCGCAATAAAATAATCTGGCTTCTGGTTGCTGCCTTTGTGGCCCGTCTGGCTTTCGCGCTCATATTCGATCCCTTTATTTTCAGGGATTCTCACGACTACCTTCAACTGGCCCAAATTATCGGCTCGGGGGACTATTCCGGGTACAATGGTGCCAGAACACCCCTCTATCCCCTCGTTATCTTGTTGTTTGATTTCAATGTTCACGCAGTGGTGATTTTCCAGTTCTGCCTCGGCCTGCTGATAACCCTGGTAATTTACCAGTCGTTCAAGCGTATTTTCGCCAGCAGCACGATCGGTTTCGCCGCAGCTCTCAGTTATGCTCTCAACCCCTCGCAGATTGTCTTCGAATACGCCCTGCTCACTGAAACAGTTACGACAGCTCTGATCAGTTTTTCATTTTTCGCCTTTATCGTTGGCCTTAGAAAGGCCGGCAGCCTACGGCTGGCCCTGGTCGTTGGAACCCTGGGTTCCCTGGCCGCACTGGTCAAGCCCCTGTTTCAGTTTTTGCCTCTGTTGTTTTCCCTGCTGGTAGCCTGTTTTTACTATTTCAATGTCGAACGGAGGCTTTTCGGAGCCTTAACCAGGTTTTCGCTGGTGATCCTGCCGGCGTTGGTGATCCTGGGCGGGTGGAGTCTTTTCAACTACGAAAGAACCGGATCTTTCGCAGTAACCACCCTGACAGGTTTCAACCTTTCCAACCATACCGGTGCATTTATCGAATTTGCGCCCGGGGAATATGCGCAGATCAGGGAAATCTATCTCGAACACCGCAGGCTTGTCCTGAAGGAAACCGGCACCAGTTCCATGACAATCTGGAAAGCGCTGGATGATCTCCAGGCCCGCACAGGCCTCTCCTTTGCCGAATTGTCCCGCCGGTTCATGGATATGTCCATTTATCTGGTCTGTCACCACCCGGCCAGGTACTTGAGAAGCGCTGCAAAAAGTTTCGTAATTTTCTGGCTTCCCACCTGGTACGCAGGCAGGGGGGGGTGGCTGGCGGTTGTCAGGCACGGCACGGAACCGGCCCAGAGACCGTTTCTCATCTTTTACGGGGTGATCCATATATCCTGCATGCTCACTTTTATAATCTTCCCTTTTCTTTTTGCCTTTAGCAGGAGGATCAGGGAATATTCCAGGGGCAAATTTGAAATTTTCACGATTTATGCTATCGTGTTTGCAGCCGCACCCCTTCAGGCGCTGATTGAATACGGAGAGAATGCCAGATACAAGCAGCCGGTTGAACCCCTGATTATTGCCCTGGCCGTGTCAATCCTGCTGCATCTATACAACAATTTTCGCAGGCGCGGGCAAAGCGAGGCATCATGAGTTTTTATTTTGTTTTGCTGTTTTCTTTGATGAGGAATTACAAGGGATGAGAATCGGCTACAACTGTATAAATCTCGATCCCGATTGCAGAAATTCGCGCACCTTTCGTCTCGGTCCATATACAGAGGAGAGCCTGATTCGGACAGTGTAGGGCAACCTGGACTGTCTGGCCCGGCCGGGCTGATTGTGGGCGGGTGCCGGAAAATTCTTATACCTCTTCCTGATGGGAAACCACTGTTATGCTGGATTTTACGATCTGGGCCATAGTTTTCGTTGTCAGCCTCTACGTCCTGATCAAGGCCTCCGATTATTTCACTCTTTCCGCATTGAAAATCGGCCTTGCTTTCCGGTTGTCCGCTTTTGTCGTGGGAGTCACCATTGTCTCGGTCGGTACCTCGCTGCCTGAGCTCGGCTCCTCGATCATCGCGGTATTGCGGGGTGTTTCGGAGATAGTAACCGGCAATGTTGTCGGCTCGAACATCGCCAACATCTTCCTGGTGATCGGTATCTCGGCTATTGTCGGCCGGGGAATGCGATTCAAGGAGCAGGATGTCACCAAGGATCTACTGTTCCTGCTCGGCTCCACGGGCCTGTTTGCGGTGATGATCTGGAATGGTGTTTTCAGCTTGCCGGAAGCCCTGATTTGCTTAATCGTGCAAACCGGCTATATAATTTATTGTATAAAGATCGGGAAGGGAAAAACAGGTTCGCTAGGAGGAGGAGAACAGAATGAGCTGAAACTGCGTGAAAAGGTCCAGTTGAAAGACGGTACTATAAAATATTGTATAATACTGTTTGCCAGTTCAATTATAATCTACTTCAGCGCGAAATACACTGTCGAATCGGTTATTGAACTTTCAGCTATTCTGTCCTTGGGCAGGGAAGTGATCGCCGCCAGCGCGGTGGCTCTGGGAACATCCCTGCCGGAGCTGGCTGTCAGTATTTCCGCGGTGAGAAAAGGGAAAACTGAGGTTGCGGTAGGTAATGTAATTGGCTCGAACATATTCAATACCCTTGGAGTAATGGGGATCCCGGCCCTTTTCGGCGCTCTGGCTGTGCCGGCGAGCATAGTCCGGGTTGGCCTGCCGGCCATGGTCATTGCAACTTTTTTCTATATTTATCTAGTTCATGACAGAGAGGTTACAAGGAAAGAAGGCTGGATCGCGGTTCTGTTATACATTTTCTTTCTGGTAACTATTTTCAATTTATTTTAACCTGGATTATTCATAAATTAGTAAGATGTTATGTTTCCCCGGGGCCTGGGGGGCGGCGGGCGCATGAAATGCGCGCCGTTGTGCAAAAGCGCAACGGTCTGTGCGACTTGGGTCGCACAGCCGCCGCCCCCTCCCTCGGTGGCTGATAAAAAACTGAATATAACTGATTAGCCCTACCTGGATAAAAAGCCGGCTTAATGGATTATAGGATTATTTTTCGACTGGTTTTTCATAGGCGCGGCGTGCCGTGCCTGATCTATTAGTTCGTCATCCAGGCAGCGCATAGTGGAGGAATTATGGATCGAGCCACCTTTTTAAAGCTGTTGGGCGGTACCGCCCTATCCGCTCCATTCGGCGGCTGCGGCAAAGAGGAAAGCCCGCCGGAGAGAGGCAAGCTGAAACTGAACTGGAGAAAGATCAAATGCCCGTTTCTGGATAGAGCGCCGGAAGTGGCATCCAGGGACCCTGCGTTGATTTACCACAACGGCGTATTCCGCTGCTTTTTCACCGCAGTGGAAAAGGGCAGACGCCTCTATCTGGGTCTTACCCAGAGCAGAGACCTGATCCAATGGAGCGTACCGGTGCGCCTGACAACCTCGGAGCTGAATTTCTCCAGTCCGGGCAATATTATCTGGGCCGGCGGCAGGTGGGTTCTGTGCGTGCAGAGCTACCCGACCCTGCCAGGCGAACGTTACGGCAGCGAGGCCAGCCGTCTCTGGCTCATGGAAAGTCCGGACCTGGTGAACTGGAGGGATCCCAGGCCGATCAAACCAGAGGGCTGCCAGGGCACCTGGACACACTCGCACCGCCAGATCGACCCCTACCTCGTGATGCACAACGGTATGTACTGGTGTTTTTACAAGACTAGCGGCTGTCTCGGAATACTTGTTTCCGATGACCTGAGAATCTGGGATGAAGCCGTGCCGGATCACCCCGTTGTTGGCCGGGACCAGACACCGGACGGAGCCACAGTGGAGAACCCTTGCGTGGTGTGGGACAGGGGAGAGTTCATCCTCTTTTTTGCCCGTGTAGGGGAGGGAAGGGGTATCGGCGTGGCCAGGTCACGCAATCTCATTGACTGGCGGGATATCCATTACCTGGACTTCCCGGATTTGTCTTGGGCGCCGGGGGGAGCGACCGCGGCCATGGTGCTCGACCTGCGTGATCTGTGCGGCAAGTGGCTGATGGCCTTTCACGGGGAGAGGCACAACAGCCCCGCAGCCCTCGGGCTGGCCTGGAGCGATGACCTGGAGAACTGGAAAATCAAGGCCTGACCAACAGGTTTTCCCAAACAAATCCCGGGCTTCTGTGCGTTTAACGCCCTCCGGGGTGAGCTCTAAAGCCCAGGCAACTATCAATGCTATCGGGAAGCCGATGATAATAATTACCAGAATAAAGGTCGGAGTCCAATCGGGCAGGTGCAGGCGAGGAAATATCGTCTCGACTACCTGGATGATAAGCCAGCCCACAACAGCATAAACCACTGCAACCTGGAACAACTTGCGCCGTCTTAGTTCCCTGAAGAAAGTGCCCAGAGATGAACCCGGCTTACCCATCGGCGGCCACCTGGGAAGGATGTGAATATGCCGTAATGCTTATCAGGAAGGAATGATATGCTTTTTTCTTGACTATGATAACATTATAGCAAACAGACTGTGACGAAACAAGTTATTACTGTCAAAAGATTTTCCAGCCGCCACTTATCCCGGCTTTTTCAGGCCTGCTGCTGAGGCCCGCACGCTGATCTGCTCGTGGGTGTGTTTCGGGGCATCGAACATCATTTTCACCAGCTCGGGATAGCCGCTCAGCGCTTTCAGCGCCTGTTTCCATTCTGCAGGGCGTTCGGAGCGCAGCCGTTCGGCCTGGCCGAGGCAGATTGCGAAATAAGCGGCCCTGGCTCTATCCTGCTCTGACCCGCTCAAGCCGCTTTCAATTTCAGGGGCCAGTTGCTCGATAAGTACCGGCAGCCGATCCAGGGGCTCAGGATAAGGCTCCACGTTTGCCGGTCTCTGAACCTTGATACGGTAGCCCTTTTCGCCTCCCACTGTGATCTCTTCTCCGCGGTTGGTGAGAATCACCGTGCTTGCCACCTCCACCAGCCGGTTGCCGAAACCGGTGATAGTTTCATCCTCGGGCATGAAGTCCCGCGTGGTGTTGCGGTAAACATCCTTGATATCCCAGCCCTGCGACTCGATCCAGGCCAGCCCCTTGATCACGCCCACGATCGTGGCCGAGGTGGCCGCGTTGTTGTCTGCGTCCCAGCCGAAATTAAATGCGATCCTCAGGGTTTGGGCCAGGTCGCCGCCGCCGTACAGAAGAGCGGCGATTGTGGAGGCGCTGTTCAGTTCGTAGCCGTTTCCGTCGCGGGTTTCTTTGCCGTCCCTGTCTCCGAAACGTGCGTATTTCTCCTTGATCTTTATCCGTGTAGCGCGCCAGTCAGCAGGGTTTTCCCGGTGCCAGGCGCGCACATGGTTTACCAGTTCATAATGCGTGCTTGCCGGGTCTATTGCTTCAAGGCCAGCATCGAGGATTTTATCCATGTCGCTCTCGATAAAGGCTGTGGCGATCATCGTGGTGAAAAGCTGGGTGGCCTGGGCCGGCTCGCCGTCGATTGTCACATGCGTGAAATGCGTGCCGATCATTGATGCTGTCTGCGGCATGGCCGGGGCGATCAGCCCGAAAGATTCACAGATAAACTGGCCCGAAATGTTGAAAACAGACCACGGGTTCAACGCTACTCTTCCAGTGAGAGGCGGGTCGATTCCGAGATCCATCATCTTGCGTGCGTACGCATTGGCGCACCAGATACTGCGGTTGATATGCGTTTTCCACAGCTCTGAAATCCGTTCAGGCGGAATGAAAACCTCGCCGGTTTTTTGCATCTCTGTGATATAGACCCACTCGAGGTCCGTATCGTCATCGGTTCTCGCCCCTTCAGGAAGAGCCGGGGTGTAATCCTCAACTGCACCAGGCTCGGCGAAATACTCGAACTCGTGCGGGATGCCGTTCAGGTTGCCGATAATCTGCGCCAGAAGGCCGCCTCGAATCTTGTCCTCCAGCTCCGCAGCGGTCATTTCAACATACTCCAGCGGTTTCTGAATCTCCGCGAATTCCTCGATTCCCGCTTCTTCTTTCCTGCAGCTTTGACTAATCAAAAGTGTGAAAATCAAGGGGCATGCAAACAGTATTTTTCGCATTTTAGCGTTCCCTCTAAGTTTGGTGGTACTAAAATTAATATATACTCAAGATTGAATTTCTCGAAAGAAATCTGCTCGCCTCCTGCCGAAACAGTGTAGGGAAGGCTCGCTGTAACAGCAAATCCAATATATAAGTTTATATATCTATGCCGATTCATCTTACAGCCAACCCGGGAGTATAAATCCAAAAAACTAATTATGAAAGCAATCTAAAGCTTCAAATCTGTCCAGACAAGCTGAATGAAAAAAACTGGCTGAAAAGTGATATAAGTTGATTTATCCGATCCGGCAATTTCAATCTTCGGCTTGCGAGAAAATTCTTGTAAGGCTTTATCGAGATAGTTAAACTTAAAAAATTAACAGCGGATTCTGCTAATGAAGAATAATTTTAACAATTATTCAATAATATTGCTAAATATTGTTCGTACTCGAAAGGAGGCTTGCAGATGAAAACCGGATCAGGGATGGTTTTTCGATTGAATGCTGTTATCACGGCAGGTCTGCTTTGCGTGGCATTTTTGGCTCTTTCTCCGGCTGCAGGCATGGCCGGCAGCCGGGTGAGCAAAATGAGGCCCGAGGCGGTGTTGAAAATCCCGGAAAACCGTGATCTAAGCCCATACACAGGTTATACCAGGGAACATTGGTTAGAGATCTGCGAGAAGCTGATCGCCGGAATCCTTCCGTATTTCGACCAGGAAACCGGGCTGCCGGAGCTTAAAGGCGTGCCCGGGGAAACAGGCCATTTCGAACTTCAGCGGGAATTCATCGGGGGCAAGAAAGAGGCTTTCGAGCGCAGCCTGATGCTGGTGGCCAGCTACACTGCGGCAACAGGCCGTGACAGGGTTCCAGGCTACAAGGGCTCGATCACAGCGCCCTATCTCAAGGGTATAATCAGAGGAACCGATCCTGGTGATCCGACCTACTGGGGCGAAAGAGAGATTTATGAGGCTTTCGGCACTAATATAGCCCTGGCAGTGCTGCTCAGCCCCGAATTTTTCTGGGAACCGTTGACCGAGCCACAGAAAAAGAACCTGCTGGAATTTTTCAGAGTGCTGGCCCATACAATCGCCTATGACTGCAACCACTGGTATTTCCACCTGATGGCAGTGCCGGTGCTGGATGCAAACAGGGTGGAGTCCAACCGCGAATACCTGAGCATGATTTTCGACCGGCTGCTTAGCTGGTACCGCGGCGACGGCTGGTTTATCGACGGGGGTAACTACACGTTCGACTACTACAATCTCTGGGGCTTTCAGCTTTACAACAATGCCCTCTGTTATTTCGACAAGAAATGGAGCGATCTCTACGGGGAAAGGGTGAAAGAAACCACTGCCCGGTTCCTGGAAACATTCCCTTGCCTGTTCGGACAGGACGGGGGGCCGATTCCCTGGGGGCGGTCTCTCGCCTACCGCTTCGCCAGCCTCTCGGCTGTTGGCTGGGCTGTGCTCAACGGCACGAATACACTCCCCGCCGGGCAGGCCAGAAGGATCGCCTCGGGCTGCCTGAAATATTTCTGGGAAAACGGCTGCATGAGCGAAAACGGCCTTCTCGAACCGGGATTCCACGATCCCAACTCGGTGGTGGCGGAAAGCTATATAGACAGGGGTGCTCCCTACTGGGCCGCGCAGGGAATGATCTGTCTCGCCATCCCGGAGGACAACCCGTTCTGGCGTGAGGTAGAAAGGCCCATGCCTGCCGACGGAGCAGGGGGAAGGCTCGCTCTGCCTGGAGCCGAGATGGTACTCCGGGTGAGCCCTGTTGACGGTGAGGCTAAGGCCTATATCATGGGTGAGCCGGTGAGGCATGTCGGACAGTGGCAGAGAGGAATCAAGTATTTCCAGCACTCATATTCAAGCTACCTCGGCTGGTGCGCTCTCGGTGATAGAGGCCCGGATCTGGGTGCTGGCCGCACCGGTGTCTCCCACAACGGCAAAAGCTGGTTTTACCGCACAAATCCCCGGCCCATAAAAGTCGATCCCTTTCACTGTATCAGCACCTACGACTTTTTCCTTAAAACGCCTGAGAGAGAGCTGGAGGATTTCGGCCAGGTTATTACCCATACCCTGATCGGTGAGAGCGGCGAGGTGCATATCTTCTGGCACAACAGCGCCCGGCCGCTGTACCTGTGGCTCGGCGGCTACGGTATCAGCGTACCTCACGGTGAGCAAGCGGCCAGGTACACGCATGACACTGACCTGTTATCCATTCATGCGGACAGGTACCATTCGGCGATCAGGATGCTTCAGGCGCCGGCCGGAGAGCTGAAAGTAGAACAACTCGAGCCGCGCGAGGGCTGGAGCCACGCACATTTATTCGGCGGCAAGGGAGCTTTCCCGTACTGGGTCAGTGGCTCTGCGGTGCCTCCGAACTCGGTTGTCGTGGCCTATGTTGCCGGCGCCCGCGACCGGGTTCCGGCAGTGCCGCAAATCGGCCTTCAAAGAGGCCCGGGCCTGCTTCGGGTTACTCTGGAAGGTGTCACTTACCAGATTGAAATTCCGTACTAGCCTTTTCGAATAAAGCACGGATAAAACATTTCAAGCTTTGGCGGGAGTTCCATTCACCAGAAAAATGGGAGGCTACCATGCTGACCGCATCCTGCAAAGCATCTCGAATCACCCTCTTGTTTGTTTTGCTCTCAGCCTCTGTAGTCTGGGCCGCCGAGCACCCGGGTCTTTACTTTTCCAAAAGCGATCTTTCCTCACTTCGCCGCCAGGCCAGAGGCCCAAAGGCGTTTCAGTTCTCCCGCCTCCAGCACTGGGGTGACACCCACCTTCAGGAGGCCCCCCCAGCGGACATCGGCAGTCAGGAAAGGCACCACGAGTCATGTTTCTCGGTAATTACCAACTACGGGCTGCTCTTCCAGATTACCGGTGAGCGGAAATATCTGGATGCCGGCAAACGCTGGATCGAGGCTCTGATCAACACGCCCAGCGACGGCCAGGGAGAATTTCACATGGGCACGTTTTCAGCCTCGCTGGCCCACGGGTACGACCTTTTTTACAACGATCTTTCACCCGAATTCAGGAGCAGGCTGAAAGAAAAGCTTATCGCGGTGCTCGAGGAAACCCGCTACGGCGCCTCCCACACCTGGTGGGGCGGTATCTACACCCATCACGATTTCTGGATTCCCGTGGCTTTCATGGGAGTTGCCGCCGTTTGCCTGAAAGGAGAATATGCGGGCGCGGATTCGATAGTGCAGTATGCTGCAGATGAACTCGGCAAGGCCATGGATTTGCTCGGGGATCAGGGCTACTGGCCTGAGGGCGTGGCCGACTGGGTTTACGGCATGGCGCCCTCGATGATGTTTTTCGATGCACTGAAACACGCCGGCGGGCCGGATTTCTATGAAAACGCCTGGATGCGCAACACTGCCCGCGCGCGGCTGGTTCACTGGCTGCCGGATGACAGGTTCATGTACATCGGGGACAGTTTCTCCTCCGGGCGCTACGGGGTTCTAGGCTCGGTGAGTGCGCATCTTCTGATGCGGCTTGCCGCGTGCTACCGCGATGGGCACGCCCAGTGGCTGGCCTTACGGGAGGCGGAGATCGACTCGACCGCGCCGCCGGAGAACTCTTTGGAAAATCCCTACTCGTACGGCACTGCAGTGGCGGTCACTGACAGGGAGCGCCACGGCCTGGCCTGGCAGTTCCTCTGGTACGATCCGTCAGTGAAACCCGTTGGGCCGGATGATCTGCCAGTGGACGTGTTCTATCCGAACTGGGAGACCGCCATATTCCGGGCCGGGTGGGGAGCTGAGGATCCGGTTCTGGCCTTTAGCGGCGGCCACCTTCTGGGAAGAGCAGGCACGCAGGCCTGGAAAGCCGGTTACAGGCAACTGCCCGGCGGGTTGGCCCACACTCACCAGAATGCCGGAGCAATCTACCTCTGGGCCGACGGCTGGTTTCCTATCACTCCCCCGGCGTTCGGCGGGCGGGACGGCAGGTTCCACAGCACGGTCATGGTCAACGGGCACGGGCAGATGTTCGACGCTGATTTCACCGGCAGGGTGACCGCATTCGAATCAGGCGGCGCCTGGGCCATGGCAGCCATGGATCTGGCCCGGGCATATCCCAAAGACGTAACCCTGGCCGGGTTTACCCGCACTCTTGTTTTTCTCAAGCCCCGCACCATTCTCTTGCTTGACCGCCTTCACGGCGGAGGGGACAATTACCTCCGAAGGTACGAGTGGCTCCTTCACACCGACCCTGCTTTAGCTGAGTGGACTTTCAGTGACAACTCGCTTGCTGCTGTGCCGGTGAATGAGAGCGAGGGCGGCCCCTGGCTGATCGGCAAGGTGTTCCCATCCTACCGTTATTACTTCGAGCGCCAGTCCCTTGACCGGCCGGACGGTAAGCCGTTGAACCGCGCCCTGAGCGTGACGATTATCGGCAGGATGCCCTCACGCGTCGAGATTGCGGCCATGCTTCACGCGCCTGCAGTGGATGAGGATACCGGCTGGCTGCACCGGGTCGAGTGTGTCCGCAACGCAGATGCCACGACCTTGATCGTCCCTGACGGGCCTTATTTTATTATCCCCACCGGGCCGAAAGGAGAACCCACCCGCAGCGTGGTTTTCGCCAAAAGCGACAGCGTGATTATTCCCCGCGAAGTTCCGCAAAAAGGGCTGCTGCTGGTTACAGGACTTCCCCCGGGGCGGAGATACCGCCTCGAACTGGAAGATATAACGCGTGGGGCCGGGATGCGGCTGGTTCCCGACACTGAAGGCGAGTACGTTATTTCAGAGGCAGGGAACCTCGTGCTGAGAGAAAGCCGTTAGAGCCTTTGCGCCTGGACAGCGCCTCTTGATATGGTCGGAAAGGTAATGAAACGCGGGGGAAACGATAATTAGCCTGGATTATTCATAAATTCTTTGGCCGATTTTCTAAATTGTTGATTACTAGCAAAGTGTTGAAATTTCATCGATTTCCTTTTGTAGAAAACGAAACAATGTCCGGGTTGAATTGAAACTGTTTAAGAAACGATCACTTGCG
>CAZJQI010000002.1:0-148051 GCA_964548275.1 uncultured Gemmatimonadales bacterium | reverse complement strand
CTTTTGCCACCAAAAGAAGTATAAAAATATCTTTACAAAAATACAGCTAACTATCCTTTATGCAGCAGGTTAAAGTGTATAGTTTAATACAAAGTAACATAAAAATAATCTTTTTCTTTCTGCCTGTTAGTTAACCGGCCAGTAATGAGCAAAAGATAAATAACACCCACATGGAGAATGGATCGTGCCTGAGCGCAGAGAAGAACTTTACGCGAAAATAGACCGGGTTTCCAGTATCGCCAGAGGATTCCAGGGCGCGGTCGTGCTTGCCACAGCCGTCAGACTAAAGCTTTTTACCCTTCTCGATAAAGAGCCGTTGAATGCAGAACAAGTGGCTGAAAAACTGGGCCTGGAGGTGCGGGCAACCGATATTTTTCTGCACGCTCTGGCAGGGATGGAACTTGTCGAAAAGGTATCCGGCAAATTCAAAAACTCAGCGCTTGCCGACCAGCTTCTGGTCAGGGGCAGAGAGTACTATCAGGGCGATATCATTCTTCACAATGCAAACCTGATTACGAGATGGCTGCATTTGCCCCAGGTGCTGAAAACAGGCAAGCCGGCAGAGACACCAAGGGCAGTGGATGACAGGCAACTGCGCCGCGATTTCATTCTCGGCATGAGTAATGTCGCTGCCCTTTCTGCGCAGAAAGTGGCCGGGAGTATTGACCTTGCCAGCTCCACCCGCATGCTCGACCTGGGCGGAGGGTCCGGTACGTATGCGATAACCTTTTGCAGGCTCAATCCGAATCTCGAGGCAGTTGTATTCGAGCTGCCCCAGGTGATCGAGGAGATCACACGAAGCCAGGTGGCCGGGGCTGGCATGAAAGGAAGAATCGAGCTGTTAGCAGGAGACTACCTTAAAGAGGACCTTGGCTCCGGCTACGACCTGGTGCTTGTTTCGAACATTATCCACAGCCTGAGTGAGAAAGAAAATTTTCTTTTAATTCAGCGCTGTTTCGATTGCATGCTCTCCAGGGGAAAAATAGTGGTCAAGGATTTTCTATTGGAGGAGAACCGCACCAGGCCGCCGATGGCGAGCATGTTCGCAGTTAACATGCTCACCGGAACGGATTCCGGGGGCTGCTATACAGTGAGCCAGACGAAAAAATGGCTTGAATCAGCAGGATTTCGCCAGCAGAAACTGGTGGATATCAGCCCCCAGGCAAGGATGGTGGTGGGGGTGAAGGACTGAAAGTAAAAAAAGCTGTTAAATACAGGAGTGAATTAAGAATTATTTGCTTTCTAGAGTTTGCCATATTGTGTAGACCTGTTGCCGTAAACGAATCATAGATTATGAGAGAATTCACTACGGCCAGACCATGAAAAAGCTAAAATGATACCGAGGGTGCGGAATCAAAGTAGAATAATGCGAAAAATAAAAAGGCGCAAATCCGCGTGATTTGCGCCTTTGCTATGTAGTGGTGCAAGGGGCCGTATTAAATATGCCTACTAATTATAATTTATCTATGGTTATTTTATTAGCAAAGAAAGTTGAGACTGACTTATTTTTATTCTGTTAATAGCTAATTTCACATATTCCTTATTAATCTCATATCCGACATACTTTCGTTCGGATTTTAGAGCCGCTAGAAAAGTTGATCCACTACCTGCAAAAGGATCAAGAACAATATCATTTTTAAAAGTGTAAAGTTCAATTAAACGATAAGGAAGTTCTTCCGGAAAAGGAGCAGGATGACCAATCTTTTTTGCTGAGACAGCAGGAAAATTCCACACACTTTTAGTCCATTCTAAAAAATCCTCTTTTTTTATTGTGTTTTCTTTGTTACTTCTGGTTCTTGTAAAAGATTTTTTTGAAAAGACCAAAATATACTCATGAATGTCTCTAAGAACAGGATTTGCTGCTGATTTCCAACTTCCCCAAGCACAAGAAGGACTTGCACTTGAGGCTTTATTCCAAATAATTTCGCCACGCATTAAATAACCAATTTCAATCATATCCTTTATTATGTAAATATGTAACGGTATATAAGGCTTTCTCCCGAGATTAGCTATATTAATACAGACACGCCCTCCTGGAACTAAAACTCGATAAGTTTCTTTCCATACATTTTTTAGGAATGAACAATATTCAGCTAAACTTAAATCTTCATCATAATCTTTTGTTACATTATAAGGAGGTGAGGTAATCATTAGATGAACACTATTATCTGGAAGTTCTTCCATTTGTTCGCTTGATTTACAAAATATTCTATTAAGGAATCCTGGATCTATCTTATTTTCAACGTATTTTACCCTTTCTCCTTTTGCTATCCCATTATATAATCGACTATTGTAGAACCTGGATGAGTCATGACCAAATCTGCCAGGAGTTCCAAATGAACTAGTTGAAGTGCCTTTTTTATTGGATTCGTTTTTCACTTTATCTCCTTATTAATTCTAAAAACCTTTCCGCTTTCTTTTCAAATTCAGCTTCTTGATTCGCTATTTCAATAATTTTCCCTAATTCATTTTTTGTTTTCATACTTGAAAAGAACTCCTTTAATTCTGAAAAAAGAGTCTCAAGATTCTCTAAAAGTTCAGAATAAGAGTCTATTCTAAAGAACCCTTTTTTTGAAGTAGATTTCAAGCTATCCTGCCCCTCTAAGGGACAAGAATTAACCGACCAAAAACCTTGAATAATTCCTGAAACTGATAAACTGTCAACTTTAGTATAGTAGCTTTTTTGGATTGGTGTATTTCCCAAAATAATAATAGGAATATGTGATGATTTATGCCCACTAACTCTAATATTAATACTTTTTCCAATAGCCTTAAGCATGGAGTCTGACCGTAGCAAACCAGGATTGCCTTGATGGGTATTATAGTCTCCAAGGCATCTATAACTTTGATCGCCTCGTGGATTTACTAATTCCCAATTCCATACGATAGACATCTTTACTTCAAAAAGTGCAAATATGTTGTTTGGTATTTGAATCCTAGATTGAGTGGCACAAAACGCTACATCAGCAGGCGATTTATTAGTTAAACCTATTTCATTACACACAACTTTTTGTACAGCATACCATCCATGAGATCGTGCAAACTCTTGCAGAAGATCACGAGAATATCTCTCAGTGAAACTTCCAATAAGCGAATTCCTACTTTGCAATGTAGTTGTTCTTCCCCTATATGACTTGGGCCAATAAGCGTAATAACGATTATCATCCGATTGATAAAAAAGCTGTTCCGGTGTGGCAAAATTACTAATAGAAGTTTGGAAAAACTCTTTTTCTTTTTCTTTTGTCCATAGTTCATTCATAGTATTCTCTTTTGGAGTTATTAAGCAATCCAGAGCACACTTTTTGAAATTCTAATCTTATTATTCTTAAAATAATAGTCTTAAACTATATTTGCAATTGATCTATACTCTAGAAATGTAACATTAATTTCATTTCAAAGCACACCTCGCATGATGTTTCCTCATTCCTTCCCCTCTCCTACAAGCAATTCAGCCAGGTTTTTGCGCATCCACTCCGGCACCTCATCCAGGTCAGCCCATACATAGGGCATCTCGAACATCTCAGGCCCCACTGTGGCTGTTATCAGCTCCTGGCGGAAAAGCTCGGCCTCAGCCAGCATCTCGCCCTGGGGACTCATGATAAAGCTGTGGCCGTATCCCTGGGAGCCGGTCCTGTCAGTTACCACCACGTTCGAGCGGGCCACGATCAGTTTCATCAGGCAGGCCAGCCCTATATGAGAATTGCGCACCACTTTGCGGTGAGCGTCCACAGTCTGCGATTTGATATAATTGTAGTGGGGGCTGAAAAGAATTTCGGCTCCCTTGAGCTTTGCGATCATCGCAGGGTGGGGGAAAGAGCTGTCGTGGCAGATAATCACAGAGAACCTGGCTCCCTTGGCTGTAAATACGGGCACTTCCTTGCCTGGAATGAATTTCAGCCTGTCCCTGTCTCCGCCGGTGAGCAGGCACTTGTCGTAAGTGCCTAATAGTTTGCCCTCGTGGATCACGAGCACGCTGTTGTGCAGGCCCTGCTCGTCAATCATCACTATCCCCACGATCACCACCATCCCATGCTCCGCGCTCTCCCGGATAAAAGCTTCGAGCTCGGGATCATCGAGCCGCCTGGCTCCGCGGCGCACGTTTTCAGGGCTGTCGTATCCTGACAGGAAAGTTTCCGGGAAAACGATAAAATCACTCCCGCGCGCTGCGGCCTCACGGGTCTGCTTGCGCACGGTCTCCAGGTTGGCTGCGAAATCGCCGTCCGCGCAGGGGCCCTGGTAGGCTGATATCACAACTTCCCTGTCCAGAGCTTGCAGATCAGCGAAAGAAAGCAGCAGAAAAACAACTGCGAATAAAGCCGGGGCAATGTAAAAACCACCTCGGGTCTGCATTGTTACTCTCCTTGTTGAGTTGGATTACATGTTTCTGAGCATGGGATTGGATGATCTTTTTAAAGGAAAAAAGTCGCATGGTCTTTTTATCAGTCGCTGGGTTGAGTTAATGTTATCTGGAACCAGTTCAATTTAGCAAGACTGAGTAGCTTGAACCACCCTTTCGGATCGATTGACAGGGCTGCCTGATTGTGAATTTAAATAAATGGTTCATAAAAGCCGATTTATATAGGTGAAAGGTCTTTCCGGCCGGTTGTCTCAGTATGCCTGGAAATGTCTATGGCATTTTTCTTGCTATTTCTGTAATCATTGCTTTACTTGGATTTGCCCTTTTTTAGCCTGAGAATCCAACTGGTAGATATTTATAAAAATTCAAAAAGATATTATGCACGTATTTTGTTCCCTCTGGCAGCCCCCTCCGCGCGGCTTGCAGAAAATGCTGCGGTGGCTGGCTTTTGCAATATTTGCATTAGCTGGGGGAGTTTTTGCCGCCCTGCCACAGATAACATCTCCTGTGCCTGATTTCACTATGTATGAAGGTCAAACGCAGGAGATTATCATACAAGCGGTAGACCCGGACGGCGATTCGCTCTCTTACGCGCTTGACACCCTTGCCAGCCTGCCTGCCGGGGTAATCCTCACTGACAGCATTATCTCCTGGACTCCCGGTTTCGACCAGGCCGGAGTGGATACCATTATCTACCGGGTTATCGAGCATCCTTCCCTGGCCTATGTAGCCGACACGTTCCAGGTTACCGTACTCGATGTGGCAGTGGCGGGCATTTACACTGAGATTACCAATACAGTGGGGCTCAGGGACCTCGGGGTATCCAATGCCGTGGCCTGGGCTGATTTCAACAATGACAGCATAACCGACGTTTTTATCGCCAATGCCGGCCAGGCAGGCACCCTTTACCTGGGAAGCTCGGGCACTTTCACACTCGAGAGCGGGTTTTCCGGGGCCAGCGGCCCTGCGGATGCAGCCAGCGCCGCCTGGGCCGACTATGACCATGACGGACGGATAGACCTCTACGTGGTCAGTTCAGGCCTTTTCGGGGGAAGTACAAACCGGCTCTACCACAATGACACCACCGGGAATTTTATCGACGTTACGGATAATTCAACTACAGGAAATACCGGGCTCGGCCTGTGCGGCTTATGGGTCGATTTCGACTGCGACGGTGATCCGGATATCTACGTGGTGAATTACGGCGAGCCGAACGAGCTTTATAGCAACAACGGCAGAAGTACTTTCACCCCAATGGGCGATACCACAGGGCTGGACGACAGCGGAGACGGCGTGGCCGCGGCCTGGTGCGACTATGACAGTGACGGCTACCCGGACCTCTACCTGGTCAATGAAAACAGCGACAACCGCCTTTTCAACAACGGCGGCGATTCCACTTTCACAGATGTCACTCTCACCGCCGGAGTTAGCCATACGGGAAGCGGCTCGGCGGCAGCATGGGGCGATTTCGACAATGACGGGGATTTCGACCTGTTCCTGGCCAATAAGGATAGTGTGCAGGTGCTTTTCAGCAACAATGGTGACGGAACATTTGCCAGGATCGGAGGCTCCTCAGGGCTGAGTGTCCGCGGCGCGGCCCGCGCGGCCCTCTGGCTGGATTTCGACATGAACGGCTGCCTGGACCTGATGGTGACATTCTCCGACAGCGCAAACAAGCTGTTCCAGAACATGGGAGACAGCACATTTGTCAACGTGGCTCCACTGCTCGGAATCGACTCGTCCGGCTACTGGAGTTCCGCCACCTGGGCCGACCCGACTAATCAGGGAGCACCGGACCTCTACCTGGGCAGGAGGAACGGGGCGAACAGGTATTTCGACTGCAGGGTGGGCGGAAGCTGGCTAAAAGTGAACCTGCACGGAGTGGTAAGCAGCCGGTTCGGTATCGGAGCAAAGGTGAGAGTAAAGGCCAACGGAAAAGAGTATGTGCGCTGGATTGACGGAGGCACTGGTTCGATGAGCGAGCCGGTGGCCCTGTTCGGCCTGGAAAATGCGAGCGCGGTGGACAGCCTGACAGTTTTCTGGCCCTGCGGGCTGAGGCGCGACACCACGAATGTTGCAATCGACAATTTCCTTACCTGGTACGAAACAGACAGCATTTTCCCCCAACTCGACTCGACCACGATCTATCCCGATACCAACTTTATCACCGGCCCCTACCCGATTTACACAAAAATCAGCGACAACAATTTTTCCCATGCCGTGCTGCGTTACAGCACCGATCGTGGCCGGAGTTATACGCCGGTTACGATGACAGCCCAGGGCGGCGGGTTCTACCTCGGCAATATATCAGGGCAAGATTCCGGCACCCGGGTTTACTATTTTGTCTCAGCAGTGGATTCCGTGGGCCATATCACAAAAGATCCCTATTTTGCCCCGGACTCTTTCTATATGTTCAGTGTGGATGATTCAGTTCCCTGTATCCACAGCCTGACCGCCCTGACTGATACTAACGATGAAACCGGCCCATACCCTGTCTTTGCGCGGGCCTCGGACAACGACTCCCTGCGCAATGTTTACCTTGTCCGGGCAATTTACCGGCAGGGAGTAGTGACTGAAAAGGACAGTGTGGCCATGAACATGGTAGGGTCTGATACCCTTGGTTACGATTTCACAGCGGAACTGGCGGGCCGGCAGATCGGCACACAGATAGATTATTACGCGAATGCAGTCGACCTGGCAGGTAATTTTACGATATTCCCGGCCACAGGTGCGGACTCGGTCCAATCGTTCCGGGTGGCTGATTTCAGCCAGCAGACCCTGGTCGACACCACCTTTGCCGGTCAGGGTATCGGGGTTTCGGTAACCGACTACGACCTCGACGGCAGGCCGGATATTTTCCTGGCGAACAGCGATACCACGGATTACCTGCTGAAAGGCGCCGACAGCGTTTTTACAGATGTGAGCGCAGCTACCCTGGGCACCACCGTGCATTCAACCACAGGCGGCTACTGGGGAGATTACAACAATGACCGCTATCCCGATCTGTATATCGTGGCCCTCGGCGCTAATGTTCTTCTTTCCAACGACAGGGACGGGACATTTGCCGATATCACCGAGGCGGCCGGCCTGGAGGATGTGGGACAGGGTTGGGGAGGTGCCTGGGTGGATTATGACAACGATGGCTTGCTGGACCTGTTCGTGGTCAACAAAGACGGCCCGGATCGCCTATATCATAACCAGGGAGACTCGACCTTTGTGGATAAAGCCTCCGAGGCCGGCCTCTCAGGTGGTGAGGACGGGGTGGCCTGTGCCTGGACCGACTACAATAAGGACGGCTGCCAGGATGTTTACGTGGTTTACTACGAGGCGACAAACAGGCTATACCGCAATCTGGGCAACGGGACGTTCAGCGAGGTTACATCCACAGCAGGCGTGGCAGGGGGATCGACCAGTGCCAGCGCAACCTGGTTCGACTACAACAATGACGCTCTTCCGGACCTCTATCTGGTCGAGCAGGCGGAGGATTGCCTCTACCGGGCCAATTCAGACGGAACATTCACCCAGATCGACCTTTCCTCTGATGGACTCTCAAAACAGCCCGGCGGGTTCGGTGCGGCCTGGGGAGATTTTAACAATGACACTTATCCGGACTTGATCAAATCCAGAGGCGAAACCGGAAAAGAGGATCTCAATGCAGTATTGCGCGGCAAGGCCGATGGGTCGTTTGACAATTATACTTTCGAATCCGGTATAATCGACTACAGCGAGTACCGGGGCGTGGCCTGGCTCGATTACGACCGGGACGGCAAGCTCGACGTGGTGGTCAACAGCCGAACAGGGCTTGCCCGGCTTTACAGGAATATCATCAGTCCGACAGATAACCACTACCTGCGTGTCAGCCTTCAGGGTACCGCCAGCAATGCCTCCGGCCTGGGAGCCGCTGCCGTGGCGTTTTTTGAAGGCAAAACCGCCTATCGCCAGCTTGGAAGCGGGACCGGATTTACCGGGGCAAGCGAACCGGTTTTTCATTTCGGTCTGGGAAGCGCTACTGCCATGGACTCGCTGGTGATTAACTGGCCCTCCGGGATGAGACAGAGCCTGCTAGCGATCGCCGCCGATCAGCTTCTTGCCGTTATCGAACAGGATACACTCTATCCGAAAATAACCAGGTTCGATACCATCCCGGACCAGTATTCAGCCACACCAGTTGATTTTCGTTTAACCTGCAATGTTAAAGACAGCGACGATCTGACGAGCGTTCAGGTTCGCTACCGGCCCGGCAGCCAGCCTTCCTTTATCACAGGCCAGATGACCCGTGATTCGATACAGACTACGGCCGAAGAGGTGCTTTCCTCCTGGCATTTCGATATGCCGGCTCTGCCGATCGGAACAACCAATCTCTGGCGTATTATCGCAACCGGCAGCAGCGGTGCTGCGGACAGTACGGCAAACTTTGAATACTCGGTCAATGTAGACACCCTGGCCCCCACAATCGAGTTTATCGCCGGGCCGGACAGTGTGCTGCCGGATACAACCGGGCCGTACATTTTCCAGATCCGCTTTGAAGACCAGGCGGGTGTGAGCAGAGTCAATTTCACCCTCCTGGGACAGACACGCGCCGGAGCTCCATTGTTCGTGCGCCTTGACAGCACATTCACCCAGGGGCAAAGCGCGTTTGAATGGAAAATCGAGATCGCGGGTCAGCCTCTGGGAACCACGTTCGACTACTATGTCTCCAGTGAGGATATTCTGGGCAGCGTGGACAGTGTCGGCCCGATGAGAGTGAAAGTGGAGCCCAGGCGCGGCAAGTCGAGCCTGCGCCCGACCCCGGTCAATGTCGCAGACATTCTGCGTCTGGTTTATATCATTTTCGGTAAAGTCACCGCTCCGGCACTTGTCGATTCGCTCGGCCTCGACCTGGACGGCAACAGGATTTTCGATTTCCAAGACCTGGCTATCCAACTTGAAATCTGGAGACAACCAGCCGCCTCCGCACTCCTTGCAGGGTTGGGGGATGAGCGCCGGGACGCAGTTACCCTGGGGCTTGTCCATGCCGGCGAGGCTGTGGTATTTTATCTGGATAACCAGCAGAGCCTTTCATACGGGCTTATCGAACTGGGAATCGAATTAGCCGGTGGCGAGCCCCTGACAATCACACCTGGTAAAAGGCTGAGAGGCATGGTTCACGCCGAGGGTAAAACCACCGGCGGCAGCCTCTTGCTTCTCTTCCTCGCCTCAGAGGGAAGTAGGGGCCTGGCACCAGGCAGTGGCGAACTTTTCAGAGTCTGGAACGCTAACCCGAATGCAGGATACCCCGTGCCCGAACTTACTATTAAGCGGGTGGATTTCGGAGAGGTCGAAACTATTATCGATGAGCACGAAACACGGGCCGGGGCTCTCTTGCCTGAAACTCTGGTTCTGGAGCAGAACGTTCCCAATCCCTTTAACCCCAGTACCACGATCAGTTTCGCGATTCCCACGGCTGATTCGCCCGCCGGATTACGCCTGGTGAAACTGGAAATTTTCAACCTTCGAGGCGCAAGGGTTTGCACTTTGGTGAATGAATTCCTGTCGGCCGGTTATCACAGAGTCAACTGGGACGCCAACGACAGCTCGGGCAGGCCTCTGCCCAGTGGTGTCTATTTTTACCGTCTGAGAACGGGCCATCAGGTGCTCACCCGCAAGATGATCCTTCTGAAGTAAATCGCCAGAGCTTGCCCTTAAGGCCTTTTGCTTACAGCCTATGCTTACCGCTCCTCCCTGCCGATTTTCGTTTTTGTCAAATAAAAGTTTTGATTGTGGGAATAAGAATAAACCGGCGGGAAACCGCACCCATACAGAATAAAATGGTTCTGAATGAGGCAATACTTGTTTTTTGCTCATTTTTATTATAAAGTATTTTTAGATTATTAAATTTCTTGCAAATTGGGACTGCCACACAGCTTTTCCCTGCCAGGTCAGTCGGAGGAGATCATTTTTTCGCCTCAGGTTCTGAAATAATAAAACTCTTCCTGGATGCCAGCTTGCAGTATCTATTTGATCAGGGAGCAGTTAGAGTGAGTAATGCGAAATCACCTTTCGTAAAAAAGGCAATCACATGTCCGGTGTGCAATTCCCAGGCAGAAAATCGTTTTATTATGCCCAAGAGCTTTATCGTAAAAAGCTTGGAAAGCGACAGGCATGTATCTGAATACAAATGGCTGGATGAGGCTTTTAATCAGTACCACCCACCCTTCTACCATTTTTGGCATTGCCCGGCCTGTAAATACACGGCGACCCAGCGGGATTTTCTGAAACCCGGGGAGGATACAAAAAGCAATTTCAGCGCGCTTAAAAAGGCGTACTTACAGATGAAACCCTCCCAGAAACAGATCATCCAGATGCTGGGAAGAGAGGTGGATTTCGACCAGATGAATTTCAGCATGGCGATGAACCTGCATCTCATGGCGATATTTATCCAGGAACTGGTCACTGCGGATATTCGCGATACGTCCAAGATCGCGAGCTATTACCTGCGTACCGGCTGGTTGATCAGGGAGCAGGAAGCAAAAGAGGATTCCGATGAGCAGTGGGCGACGCATAAGAAATTTCTGGAGGAAATGGGAAAACTCTGGCCGGAGGTTCCTCAGTCCGAAGCGGAATGCCTGAAAAAAGCGGCCGAGAATTACGAGGAAGCCTACCAGAGCCATCCGCGCTATGCCGATGTTGTCCACGCCACAGAGCTGATGATCCTGATCGCCGATATTTATCACCGCGCAGGTGCTGAATCTCAAGCGATGAAGAGCCTGAAAAACGTGATGCAAACCGGGCAGAAATTCAGGGCCAAGCAGCAGGAATTGATCCGACGGGAGAAAAAGGCCGGCAGACTCAGCATGGCGCGCAAGGCACAGATCGACGCCGATGGTAACCGGATCAACCTGCTGATGGAAAGAGCCGGCGATATGCACCAGGAGATAATCAAAAAAAGGGTTGCTCAGCAAGAACCAAAAGCCAAAGCAGTGGTGGCGAAACTCCAGGCGCGGGGCATGAATTCCAAGGCTATCCGTGAGAAACTTAAGGAACTGAAATTCGAACCCCAGCTTATTACCAAGCTGCTCGGTGAACCGAAGCGCAAGAGGTTTCTCGGGCTCTTTTAGATATTGGCAGTTTTTGGTTCAAGTGAGACCGCTCTTCAGACGATAATAACTATAGAATATACCTTGCACCTTGCTGACCTGCTTCAGCAGATTGCGGTTAGCTTTCCGTTTTGATTTTTTTTCTTTTTATTAAATTATTTATAGAGAGTATCTTTAAGGGTTATTTTTTTCATGGGATCAGACCGGGCGGCCAATGGACGATAAAATAAAAGTGATTGCTCTGGGGCTAGGCGGGCTTGTAGTCTTGTTCATGATCAGTATCGGATTTTTTTGGATCGTTCTTAGCCCGGGACAGCAGCGTGCGGCCCGGATGGCTGAGGGCGGCACTCCGCTGGCGGAAAGCTCGATGGAGCTTTCAGGCGGGAGGGCGCTAGCCAAAGCCCGCGAAGAACGAGTACCAGGCGGTGAGGTGCTTGCCTTTGCCGATGTACTGGGCGAGAGTATTCCGCTTGAGGTCGAAGTCCACGGCTACGGCTGGGCCATATGGGGAATGAGCGTGGATGAGGTGCTATCACGCCTGAGAGAGGACGGTGTGCAATCACCTGAGGTGTTCCGTCCCGAAAACTCCGATTTCGTCTCGGTGGTGGTTCTTAACCCGGACTCGAAACGTTTCAAGATCGAATACCGCTTTTATAATGACATGCTTTTCCATATCGAGGTATTCTACTCCGATTTATTTAAAAACACCACGTTTAACGCATTTCTTCTTTCCAAGATGAGTGAATACGGCCGCCCTTACGAGCAATACGCCACTGTTGACGAAATGGGCAACGTGATCCTTCATGCCAAGTGGGATACGGAAGAAAGCCTGATCAAACTGGTTTCCCGCCCCAACGGATTCTATTCTCTGTTTATCAGCAGCCAGTTAACCCTGATTCAGCTCGAAGCGGCAAGGAAATCCGAGGAAAGGCTGACATTTTAAGAGCCTCCCGCCCGCTGATCCGACACCTGAAAATATTATCCCTTTCTCGAAATATCAGCTTGAGCTCTCTTTATCCGTTCGGTTCTGGCCCGGTAATTGCATTTGATTTTGGGGGTATTCAATATAGGGTGATATTTACATCTGATAGGCAATGCGGCTACAGAGCAGCCGGGACGTTTTAAAGGGAAATTATCTCGTTCAATCAGTTGCAATAAGATGAAAAAAAAGCGCAGAGGAAATAAGAAGGGCGCTTCACGCCAGTCAAAGCCCTTTATCGGCGTGAACTGGGAGTGCTGCAAAGTGTACAGCAGGGTGTACCTGAATGAAAAGAAAACGGCTTACGTGGGCTGGTGTCCCAAGTGCGGAAAGCGCGTGCAGATGGATCTGAGCCCTACAGGATCGAAAAGCCGGTTTTTTAATGTGGGCTGATTAAACAACAAGCCGCGGCTTCCCCTGCCCACGCGATAACTAATTACCTGCGTAGTATGTGAAAACTTTCCTGATTCCCTCCGCCATCGCCTCCGCATTCTCCTCTATGTAAAACTCACTCATCGGCACGATAATCATCTCATCGATCATCTTCTCAGCTACCGGACACAAGCCTTCAGGATATAGCTTGCTGAGCGATTTCTCCTGCCCCGGCGCCAGCGGCGGCAGCCTGAAAAATGCTTTCGAGCTGTCGTGGAAACAGTCGTAGAGGTAAACCGGCCGGCCGCCGCAGTAGCCGGTCCAGGCCGGAATTCCCTCCACGGCCAGGGCCTCGGTGATTTGTTCCGTGGAGGCGCGCACCAGCTCCCTGTCGGCCCGGATCACGAAATACCACCAACTGTGACTGTAACCCTCCGGCTCTACTGGCAGGATCAGCCCCGGCGTACTGTCAAGACCGGCGAGCAGCTTTTCGGCGATTTTCTGCCGCCGCTGGATAATACCCGCCAGCTTTTTTAGCTGAACCCTTCCCACAGCAGCCTGAAGTTCGGTCATGCGGTAGTTCATCCCGAAAATTTCAGGGTTGCGTGCTCCGGTTACCCGGTCGTAGGCCTTGTCCACAAAAAGCCGCATCCTGCGCGCCGGTTCCTCATCCCGGGTAACCGCCATCCCGCCATCCCCGGTGGAGATGTGTTTGTAGCCGTTCATGCTGAAACAGCCCACCTGCCCGAACGTACCCACAAAGCGTCCCTTGTGCTGTGCTAGCCAGCTCTGTGCGCAATCCTCAACTACCGCTGCGCCGCATTTTTCGGCCAACTCGCAGATCGCCTCCATGTCGCACGAAAGGCCGGCAAGATGAACAACCAGGATCGCCCTTGTCCTGGAGGTTATCGCTTTTGCGACCGTTTCCGGGCTCATGTTGTAGCTGCGAGAATCCACGTCAGCGAAAACAGGGAGCGCACCCTGGGCCACAATAGCGATAATCGATCCCATGTCGGTGATCGGACTTGTGATTACCTCATCCTGCCAGCCCACGCCCACTGAGGCAAGTGCGGTGTGAATGGCCGCCGTGCCGCTGGATGCCGCTACGGCATAATCGGTGTTGAAATAGCGTGCGAACTCATCTTCGAATATACCGGCTTGGGTACCGAAAACGCGGCACATCGCGCCGGAATCGACAACTCTCAGAAGGGCCTCTTTCTCTTCGCTTCCAAACCTGCGCCTCCTGAGATCGGCGGGTTCTATCGCAGGTACGCAGGCAGGTTTTCCGCCATGAATCGCAAGTTTTTCCATCTTTTATCCTCTATTTAAAGCCGGTCGTCTTTGCGCCGGGAGCTCTAATCCAGGAAGAACTAAAGAAATTTGCTATTTTGTCGAATTATAACTTGAACTGCTGTGTGAAAAATAAAGACATAGCCAGATCGCACTGTACATCTCAACCGAAATCTTTTCAGGGAGGAAAAGATGGCCGAGATAATCAATGCACTCACGGATGGAGTGACTTTCAAGGCTCCGAGAACGATGAGTGGTCCAAACGTCCACCGTCTCAAACAGGAGGTCATGGCCTCGTTCGAGCAGAAACCGAAAGCGATTGTTATTGATTTCGACCAAGTGGACTATATCGATGTCCACGGCCTGGTTCTGTTCCAGGATCTCTGCGAGATAATCAGGGTCTATGGAGCAAAGACATTCGCCTACAGGCTCAAGCCGAAAATGCGCTACCTGCTGGACGAATTCGACCTGCTTGCCGACCTGGGAACTGTGAAACCAGAAAAAAACGCACTGAAAACGGCTTGAGATCGATATTTTCCCTGGATAAGAAAAAGGGTGTACCAGAATCTACAGGTACATCCTTTTTATTGTGCAATTCATTTCATGGAAGTTCGGTCCAGGCTGCGGTACTGGATCGCCTCGGCCAAATGCTCTGTTTCGATATCGGGGCTGCCGGCCATGTCCGCAATGGTGCGCGCGACCTTGAGGATCCGATCATGCGCCCTGGCGCTAAGCCCGAAATGAAACATGGCCTGGCGCAGAAGAGCCTCGGTTTCGGAATTCAGACAGCAGACCTCACGCAGCAAAGAACGAGTCATATGGGCGTTGCAGTAGATTCCCTCCTCGTGCTCGAACCTCTCCAGTTGGATCTTGCGCCCGTCCTCCACTCTCTTGCGGATTGTTTCCGAACCCTCAGCGGCTTTCTTGTCAGCCAGATGTTCGAACGGTACTGCCGGCACCTCGACATGGATATCGATCCGGTCGAGCAGGGGGCCGCTGATATTGCCCATGTAACGCTTGATCTGACTTGGCGTGCAGTTGCAGCTATGGTTTGGATCGGTAAGGTAGCCGCAGGGGCACGGGTTCATTGCGCAGGCGAGCATGAACCGCGCCGGGTAGGAGATTGAAATCAACGAGCGGCTGATCGAGACCTCCCCGTCCTCCATGGGCTGGCGCATTACCTCGAGCACATTCTTATGGAACTCAGGCATTTCATCGAGAAAAAGCACCCCGTTGTGAGCCAGGCTGACCTCTCCCGGCTTGGGTATTCTTCCCCCGCCGATAAGACCGGCATCGCTGATTGTATGGTGCGGGTGGCGAAACGGCCGGGTGGCAACCAGTGACTGCCTATCTCCTGTGAATCCTGCGACACTGTGGATGCGGGTTGTCTCGATTGCCTCTTTCAGGCTGATCCGCGGCAAGATTGTCACCAGCCTGCGTGCCAGCATGGTTTTGCCTGAGCCCGGCGGGCCGATCAGCAGAACGTTATGCCCTCCGGCCACGGCAACCTCAAGCGCACGCTTGGCATGCTCCTGACCCTTGACATCGCTGTAATCCACCCCGTAGCGGCTGGTGGAGTCGAACAGCCTTTGAGGATCGACTTTTGTTGGCTGGATTTCCTTGGCGCCGGTGAGGAACCCGGCCGCCTCAGCGAGGGAGTCGGCCCCGATCACTTTCAGATCCTCGACAACCGCCGCTTCTTTGGCGTTAGCCCGGGGAAGGAGCAAGCCCTTTATCCCGAGTTTGCGGCAACTTGCGGCGATAGGCAAAGCTCCTCGGATCGGTTTCAGGGTGCCGTCCAGGCTCAACTCCCCGAGTACGAGGAAATCGTTCAACTGCTCGCTGGAAAGCTGGCCGCTTGCCGCAAGTAGCCCGATAGCAATCGGCAGGTCGAATGCGGCGCCTTCCTTTTTTATGTCTGCCGGGGCGAGATTGATCGTAACTCGTTTGAGCGGAAAAGAGTAGCCGATATTGCTGATCGCCGAACTTATACGCTCACGGCTTTCCCGCACCGCATTATCAGGCAGGCCGACCAGGGTATAGATGGGGAGTCCGGGGCTGATGTCGGTTTCCACCTCCACGAGGAACGCGTCGATCCCCATCACGGAACCGGAAAACACCTTACTCAGCAAAAGAGCACAACCCTCCTGAAAGGAAAGAAAAGGATGGGACTAACTACTGGAATATCGATCCAGAGAGTAACCGAGAGAAGTGCTTTTACTATTCTGTTTCTGTCTCCTCAGTCTCTGACTCTTCAGTTTCCTCCTCTGACGTACTTTGCTCCTCGCCGCCCGGCATCTGGCGGCGTTTCTCCATCAGGTTGATATACCTGGCATACTTGAGATACCCGACCACATTGGCTATGCGCATGTCGGATTCAGTGCTTATCAGCCGGGTCTGGCCCTCGAGCAGTTTTTCCAGTATCGGTCCCAGATCTTCAGCTCCACCACCGGTAAGTAGGACAAACTCCAGATCCCAGTCTTCCATCCAGAGCCGCTCCATGTCGCTGACAATCGCGCTAGCCAACTGCTTCATTACCTCATCCCGCAGTTCTATCAAAGAAAATTCCTTACCCCGTATACGGATGCGGCCATTCCTGACCGGTTCGAAAAGGCGGTAAAGTTCGACATTAACACCGCTCTGTTCCAAGATTTTCCTGTTGATAAGCGAAAAAGCCTTCGAGATCCCGGTATCGGTCGTCCGGCTTCCTCGTTCGATATAGCGCAGGTGGTCGGTGATCGTGTAATCAGTGGTCCGGAAGCCAATATCGATAATCCCGAATTTCTGCCGCGCCACATCCCGGTCTACAATTCTTCCGTGATTGTTCATCAACAGGTTGAAAACCGCGCCGAACGGCTGAGGCAGCACACGCACTTTCTTGATATCGAGAATCTTTTCCTGGACCTCGTCGCGGTTGTGCAACAAAAGCCGGTGCCTACCTTCCAGCATGGATACATAGCGGGAACGGTACTGTTTGAAAAAGCGGATCGGCAGTCCGGTAACCACGCTGTACTCCCGTGAGGTAGGGCCTGCGAAAAAGGTAAGGGAAGTGAGCGCCAGTATCTTGGCGTTATTTTCCACCAGTGTGTTCTGATCGAGGGTAAAATCCCACACATTGGACTGTTTCTCGGCCAGTTCGCCCACATAATAGTCTTTGCCGTCCACTGTCACATGGAGGTTTTCCAGTATCCCGCCCTCGGAGAAACCGGATTGGAACTGAATTTCGGTTGCGTCTCCGATGATGGATTTGAAAATAAACGAACGGTCTCCATCGTATGATTTGGTATAACCAAAACCGACATCTACACCCAGGTACTCCATAAAGTTGCTCCTTGAGTTATTTTAACTCGTTCCCCCGGTCAGGGCCGGAAGGCATCTGTGATATGTTCAAGCTGGAACTCCCCGGCAGTTCCGGGACAAATGAGCAGTATTACATCGAAACGATACTGCCGACTCTCACCCCCATTCCCTTTTTCGAGAAGGTAACCTTGGGCTGCTTCAATCAGGTTGCGCCTTTTCCGTTCCGGCACACTCAATTCCACTGGTGCATAATCCTCGTCGCGGCGGTTTTTAACCTCGACAAAAACCACCAGATCGCCATTTTGGGCGATAAGGTCGATTTCCTTGTGGCCGAAACGGTAGCGGCGCTCGAGGATCTCGAATCCAAGTTTCTCGAGATATTCGGCAGCGAGCCTTTCACCGCTCAGACCCTTTTGCTGACGATATGACATCAGGTTTGCCGCCGCAGACTCAAGATTAAAGCAGGATCTATTTTATATTTCGAATCATAGCCCTGGAAACTTTACCCCACAGGGCAGAAAAAACGTATCACACTCTAAAATGAAGATAGAGCAAATTCGACAGGTGTCAAGATTTCGATGACAGACAGAGAATTTTATTTAACCACGGCGGGTTGTTGCGGCTCCTGGCCCTGGAGTATCTCATGCCGCCAGAGATGAATATACTCCGGCAGGATTCCCTCTATTTCGCTTTTCGTGAAATAGTAAATGTCGGCTGTCTGCTCCGGGGAAATCCTGAAATTCTGAGCAAGCTCGGCCATTATCTCGGGAAACATTTGTTCAGCCGCTTCATCCCCGTGTTCCGCGCGTATATTCGCCATGACACCTTCGGCTGATTCGTATAACTCATAACGCAGGTTGAGAAAACCATCCATGGCAATGTCGGTCGCGAAACGGCGCACTTGAATTTCTCGAATTGTGTTGCCGGTCATATCTTTAACCGCTTTTTCGGCCCGGGCGAAATTTTCCGGATCCCGTTTAAAAACCAGAAGATAGGCCTCGAGAGCTTCAACCCGGCGTCCCTGTTCCATCAGATGCTCAGCCAGCCTGAATTTGTATGCGCCCATTTTGCGGAAAGCATTCATTAAGCCTGGGTAATCTCTTTCCATCCTGTTGTAGCGCTCCCCTTGATAGGCGATGTCCTGGATATAACGCGCGTATCCATCATCAATGAGAACCAATTTGAAAGTATGTTCATGCCTTGGAAGAAATCCATAGGTAAGTGAATCCGTTCTGGCCCACTCAAGAGCGGCCTGTTCCCAATCTTTTTCCTGGCCGGAAATCGCCTCCAGAGCCCGCCTGGCATAGTAGTCGATCAGAAAGACCTGCATACTTGTTAGCTTGTGGTGATAACGCAGCCGCACAGCGTCGTCGATTACGGCTTCCTTGCTGCGCTGGAAATCTATCGTGGTGAGAAAAAAGTAGATAGTCTCATTGGCGAACTTGGCCATTGACTCTGCTGAGGCTTTCTTTTTCTCCTTCATCGACTGCCATTTTTCTATTCGATTGTCCAGCCGGATTACGTTGATATGACAGCCGGTGAGATTGGCTCCGGCAAGAGCCAGGCTAAACAGGATGATCAGTTTTTTCATCGACTTTGCTCCATTTGCCTGAGATTATACTTAACAACTTAAATAACTGCGAATATTATAGAGTATGAAGAATATGAATTTTCTACTCCGAAAATAATGGACCAAAGGAGCGTTATTCCATGGATTCGGTAAAAACCACCCGTAGGGGCGCACGGCCGCGCGCCCCTACAGAAAACAAAACATTTTCATTGTTCCCGGGTGAGCCAGCGGCTCATGACGACTGACTACATTTAAAATATCCAGGGAGTCAGAAGCCAGGAGTCAGAATTGATTTTGAATAAGCATCCAGTATTTTACTGATCTTTTCCAAACAAGCTTGTGCAATGTTAAGAAAACCTACTTTATCCGACTTTCCTTTTTCCTGAATCTTTCAGCAATATTCGCCTCAATAGAAACCGCCGGGCGTGTGAGTTGGGATGTTAATCCATAGACTTCAGTTTCAGGAGATTTTCCTGTCAGATCATAAACACTCAAGACAAATTAATGAGCTTTTCTCCACACTACAAGGTTCTGAAAGCTCCTGGCCGGTGATCTCTTTCTTTCTCCTGAGTTTTGACTACTGTCTCCTGTCTTCTGAAACACGATTGTCTATCAATATGTATTAAATCTGAAATTGTAGTTATGCGCAATAATTTATGAAGCTATGTATAATAGTAAAGATTCGGTTATCCTTTTCATGCTTTTTGAACAGTCCCGGTACGTTCCAGAACCCTCTTGATAAAGGTTCCTGTGTAAGAGCCCCGTATATCGGCCATTTCTTCCGGCGTGCCAGTGGCTACCACCAGGCCGCCTTTTTCCCCTCCGTCCGGGCCTAAATCTATGATATAATCTGCTGTTTTGACTACTTCAAGGTTGTGTTCGATAACGATAACGGTGTTGCCGAGATCGACCAGGCGGTGAAGTACGCCGAGGAGCATTTTGACGTCGTGAAAATGGAGGCCTGTGGTGGGCTCGTCCAAGATATAGAGGGTGCGGCCGGTGCTGCGCTTATTCAGTTCACTGGAGAGCTTCACCCTCTGCGCCTCGCCGCCGGAAAGAGTGGTTGCTGGCTGGCCGAGGTGAATGTAGCCCAGGCCGACCTGGCTCAGAGTTTCGAACTTGGCGCGGATCGTGGGGATGTTGCGGAAAAACTCGAGCGCTTCATTCACGGTCATTTCGAGCACGTCGGCAATTGAGCGGCCCTTGTAGGTAACTTCCAGTGTCTCACGGTTGTATCGCTTTCCCCGGCAAACATCGCAGGTGATATAGACATCCGGCAGGAAATGCATTTCAATTTTTACCATCCCCTCGCCCCCGCACGACTCGCATCTCCCTCCCTTGACATTAAAACTGAACCGCCCGGGCTTGTAGCCGCGCATCTTGGATTCCGGGAGTTCGGAGAAAACATGCCGAATCGGGCCGAAAACGCCGGTATATGTGGCCGGGTTTGAGCGGGGAGTGCGGCCGATCGGGCTCTGGTCCACATTGATAACCTTGTCGATATTTTCCACTCCCAGCAGATCCCGCACCGCGCCGACAGGTTTTTTCGAGTTGTAAAGACGCCGCGCAAGATGCCGGTGAAGGACATTTTCGACAAGGGTGCTTTTGCCGGAACCGGAAACACCGGTGATACAGATGAAAGTTCCGAGCGGAAAGCTGACATCGATCTCGCGGAGGTTGTTTTCGCTGGCTCCCAACAGTTGAAGGTTTTTCCCGTTGCCCGGGCGGCGCCCTCTGGGGATAGTGATGAATTTTTCGTGTCTCAGGTAAGCCCCGGTAATCGAATCCCGGGAGGCCTCGATTTGTTCCACAGGCCCCTGGGCCACGATCCAGCCACCCTGCTTTCCCGCCCCAGGGCCGAGGTCGATCACATGGTCGGCCGAGCGGATGGTCTCCTCGTCATGCTCGACCACGATTACCGTGTTTCCCTGGTCGCGAAGGCGAAGCAGGGTTTGAATCAGCCTCCGGTTGTCTTTCTGGTGAAGGCCGATCGAGGGCTCGTCCAGAATATAGAGTACCCCGACCAGGTGGGAGCCGATCTGGGTCGCCAGGCGAATTCTCTGCGCTTCGCCGCTGGAGAGGGATTCGGCTGAACGCTCAAGGCTGAGGTAGTCCAGACCCACATCGACCATAAACGAAAGCCGCTCGCTGATCTCTTTCAACACCTGACGGGCGATTTTCATCTCGCGCTCGCCCAGTTTCAGGTTCCGGAACAGCTTCAACAGTTTGACGATCGGCATCTCGATTATGTCGCCAATCCTGTAACCGGCAACTTTCACCGCCAGACTTTGTGGCTTGAGACGCTTTCCGTGGCAGAAAGGGCAGGGCTTGGTGCGCATGAACTCCTCGATCTGCGCCTTGACCACGGAACTTGTTGTCTCGTAGTAGCGGCGGTTGAGGCTCTGAATTAGCCCCTCCCACTTGCTGCGGTATTCGCCCTTGAACTTGTCGGAGATGTACTTGACAGGGATCTCCTCCAGTCCGGACCCGTAGAGGATCACCCTTTTAACCTTATCCGGCAGATCTTTCCAGGGGGTGTTCGGGTGAAACTGGTAATATTCACTCAGAGCCTTTATCAGGGAATTGCGGATATTGCCCGACGGTTCGCCCCAGGGCTTGATCACTCCCTCCATAATCGAGAGTCGTTCATCCCCGAGCACCAGCTCCGGGTCCACTTCCATCCGGATACCCAGCCCTCCGCAGGCCTCACAGGCTCCGTAAGGGCTGTTGAAACTGAACATTCTGGGGGAGAGTTCCTCGTAGTTTATTTCGCAGTCGTGGCAGGCGAATTCCTCGCTGAATATTTTCTCTTCATCTTTGGTAAAAAGCACCTGGACCAGGCCTCCTGAGAGATCGGCAGCAGTTTCCACCGAATCGGCAAGCCGGTTGCGGGATTTATCACTCACCTTGAGCCGGTCCACAACTGCCTCGATCCGGTGTTTCACATTTTTCTCGAGCCTGGGAACCTCTTCCAGCCGGTAGAGCTTGCCATCCACACGCACACGCACGAATCCCTTTTTCTTCACCTGCTCGAACAGCTCGCGGTACTCTCCCTTGCGGTCGCGTACCAGCGGAGCCATGATAGTGAGCTGTGTGCCCTCAGAATTTGCCATCAACTGTTCGGAGATCTGGCTCACACTCTGGCGTTCTATCCGTTTACCGCACTTGTGGCAGTACTGGATTCCGACCCTGGCGAAAAGGATGCGCAGGTAGTCGTAGATCTCGGTTATCGTGCCCACGGTGGAGCGGGGGTTGCGGCTGGCGCTTTTCTGTTCGATCGAGATCGCCGGCGACAGTCCGTCGATAAAATCAACATCGGGCTTGTCCATCAGACCCAGGAACTGCCTGGCGTAGGCCGAAAGGCTCTCCACGTATCGGCGCTGGCCCTCGGCGTAGATCGTGTCAAAAGCAAGCGAGCTTTTCCCGCTTCCCGACAGACCTGTGAGCACAGTGAGCCTGCCCCGCGGGATACTGACATCGATATTCTTGAGGTTGTGCATGCGGGCGCCCTTGACAATCAAAAACGCCCCGTTTTTCTCGGAATTCGAAGCCACGGTAGATTATCTCTTAACTGAATGATTAGGTCAATCTAAACAATTTAATTTTTCTCTCCGTTTTTGTCAAAATATGCTTTTGAAATGCTGGCCGGTTACTTCCCTCTCCCGGGACAGGATGCGGTTTCCAACAGTTGACAGCCGGATTCCATTAGAATAACTTTTAGTCTATTGGCCGGGCTCATCATTTTACAGCCCGCTTTTTGGTTATATGCTGAATATCAGAAAGAGTTTCACAAGGCTCACAACTCCTTATTTTATCAAACTTATTGAAGTAGGGAACAATATAGATTCAAGGAGGAAAGATGAATCCTGTTCGCCGGTTTTTTGCTGCTGCCGCCCTGACAGTTTTTTTCGCACTGCTGTTGATTTCCTGCGCGCCTAAAGGCACTGTCAAGCTGCCTGTAATCAAAGATACAGCGCTCTGGATGTACCGCGGTGAGCCCACAACCGATTTCGGCGCTGCAGAACCTCTGTTTGTCGAAGGCGCGCATTACGCGGCCCTTCTCGGGTTCGATGTCTCGGCTGCGAGGGGAAAGAAAGTCAACCAGGCAAGGCTCTGGCTTCATCAGGAAGGCGAGGCACGCCTGGTGAAACTTGCGCTCTCCACGATCAGTGCGGACTGGATCGAAGGCAGCGGCACAGGAGTTGGTGCAGACCCTATGGGAAGCTGTGCGGCCTATGGGCGAATCGATCAGCAAACAAGGGAACCTGTGCGCTGGGCTGGACCCGGAAGCGATGTCACTGATGTGATCATGACCCACGGCAACACCTTGATCGCCGAACAGGAGGTGCGTCAGGAATCAGGAGGCTGGCAGTCGGCCGAGGTGCCGCCGGAGATAGCTGAAGCGATAATCAATGGCGAATCTTTCGGCCTGGTTCTCCATGACGGCAAAGGACAGCTTCACGATGAAAACGGCTCATTTATTAAAAAGAGGTTCAACAGCCGAGAGGCAGGTTCGTTTGCTCCTTACCTCGAGGTGGTTGTCGAGGATGCCCCTGCTGGCGTTCCGAATCCCCCGGAAGATGTCGAAATCGCTGCCGCACATGAGATTGCCGGTCTATCCACCGGTGGAGCCAGGGTACTGATCAAGCCTGGTGGGAAGGGCGATGCTCGCGGCTCGTATTACGAGGTGCTAACCTCCTATGATGAACTCAACAGCCGGAATATCCGCTCCGCCGAGCCTGTGCCGCGCTGCCTTCTCCCGCGCATTTCGCAAAACGTTCAGGATACAGTACCTCTAAGTGGCCTGACCGAGGCTGTAGTGCATGCTGCTGTGCGCACTGTCAACCGTTACGGGCGCAGAAGCGAATGGGTGTTCGCCAGGGGAATCGCTTCACCGGCTCTCCAATCTCCGGTGCTTGCCAGGGAAAAAAGGCCGAGCCTCGGGGGGCGGATCAGGGTCTGGGCTTGCGGAGCGGACGAAAAGGTTAATCCGGTCAACAGCCGCCTGCTGGAGGAAAACCCTGCAATCTATACCCTGGAAGGAGATGGGAACTACGACTACATGTACGAAAACCACCTCTGGGATGCTTCCAGATCCACGGTAAGCCTGGATGTCCCGCGCGGCGGCACAGCCGCGTTCCAATTGCTGGTCGAGCCGGCAAAAAAGAGCCTGAGCGGTATTTCGGTTCAGGCCGGCTGGATAAACAAACCGGGCGGTGCGCGTTCGAGATTCCCGGTAAAAATTCACAAGATCTGGTATCTAAAATCGCCGAAGACCGGCGTGTGGTACCCTGAGGTCGCCGTGCCCCTTGACAGGGTATTCAGCGTGCCGGATGAGGAAAACAGGATTGCCGGGCAGCGCAACCAGGCTATTCTTGCGGAGTTCTACGTCCCGCGCGCCAGCCGTCCGGGTAACTACAGCGGCAGAGTGGTGATCAGCGCCAGGGGCCTGCTGGCAAGAAATATCAGCGTACAGATCAACGTGCACGAGGCTATGCTGCCGGAAAAACTGCCCTTTATCAGCGAAATGAATGTCTACTCACCGGTAGGTAGCCAGTACGGACTGGACAACAGCTCGGATGAGTATTTCGAGCTTGAGGAGAAATACTACCGTATGGCCCATGAGCATCTCTGCGCGATCAACCAGTTGCCCTATTCTCAGACCGGCACTATCAAGGATGTGGGCGCTCCGGAACTTGAGGGCGAGGGGGAGTCGATGAGAGTTTCCGACTGGTCGCGCTGGGACAGGCGGTTCGGCCGCTATCTTGACAGCAGCGCCTTTGCCGGGACGGACAGGAAGGTTCCGATAGCTGTGATGTACCTGCCGTTTTTCGAAAACTGGCCTGCCGGCCTGAATAAATACTACCGCTTCACCCCAACCGATACCTCCTATGTCGGGATGGTCAACGAACATGCGCTCTCAGCTCCCCCTGTTGAAAAAGCCTTCGCTCCAGCTTTCGAGCAGGAATGGGTAGGAGTGCTCAAACAGTTCGCCGGGCATTTCCGCGAAAAGGGATGGACCGGAACCGAATTCCAGGTCTACCTGAACAACAAGTACTACTGGAAACGCAAGGACAGAAATTTTTCCGGCAGCGGCATCTCCTGGTGGCTGCTCGATGAGCCTTACCACTGGGATGATTTCAAGGCGATCGGCTGGTTCGGCAGGCTGTTCATGAAAGCGGTGGGAGATGTGCGGGACATTGATATGCGCTACAGGATCGATGTCAGCCGCCCGCACCTTCAGTTCGGCCTTTGGGACGGACTGAGAAGCGTAAGCTATGTGAGCAGCTACTTTTATGTGAAAAACGCCTACCTGCGCTGGCGAAAGGATAAATTCGGCGAGAAAATCCGCGGCTACGGCTCTTTCAATAATCTGGAGGTGACAAACCTCACGGCCACTGCCTGGCCGCTGAAAGTATATCTGAATGGCGGTGACGGCCTGCTGCCCTGGCAGACAATCGCCAGCGATGAAAATTACGAGAGTTTCCAGAACACGGCCATATTTTACCCTGGCGTGCGTTTCGGCATCCAGGGGCCGGTGGCGAGCCTCAGGCTCAAGGCTGTGCGCCAGGGCACCGAGGATGTGACCCTTCTCCACATGCTGGCCGAGCGTGAGGGATGGACTCTGGAGCAGGCAGCAGTGGCGGTGGCAAGCAGGGTGGACCTGGGAGAAGAGACGATCAGCGAGTTTTTCGACGACGCGGGCAGGGTATCGTTCGGCAGGTTCAAACCCGAACAACTCGCAGCCCTGCGCAGAGACTTCCTGCGAAGCCTGAACAGGTAATTACAATTCACAGTATTAAATTTTTTTAGAGCGTATTCTGCTGAGGTGATAATGTTCTAACTCATTAAAATTTAAGGTTATATGATAATTAGAGAGTTGGAGTAAAATTATTGTCGATTTGTTTGAAAAATGTTAGATTTCTCCCCCGAACGTATTGACTTTCTGAAGAAGATTGACTGGGTTAAGCGGTAAGGCAAATCTTACTAATCAGGAGCGACAGCGAGAAGGGAGAACATGGAATTGGACAGAACCTCCCCCAGCCTCCAGAATAAGTTACCCCTGGTCATCCTGTTCCTGCTCTTTCTCTATCTTTTCCTTCTCAGCATACAATTAATGGGTGCTTCCTTCAAGCTATTCGGCAAGGGTTTTGCCGAAGATCTGCTCAGCACCACCTCTGATCCTTTTACCGGCCTGTTCATCGGCCTGCTGGCCACGGCACTGACCCAGAGTTCATCCTTAACCACTTCGATTGTCGTGGGTCTGGTAGCAAGTGGAACCCTTACCATTCACAATGCTATCCCGGTTGTGATGGGTGCGAATATTGGAACCACAGTGACCAACATGATTGTCTCGCTCGGACATATCAACCGCAAAGAGGAATTCCGCCGCGCCTTCTCGGCTGCCATTGTTCACGATGTTTTCAATATCCTGAGCGTTGCAATAATTTTTCCCCTGCAGTATTTCACCAAATTCCTGGAACGTATTGCTGTTTTTTTCGAGGAATTGCTGATCGATATCGGCGGTATGACTTTTGCCAGCCCGCTTAAATTAATCACCAGCCCGGTTGCCGACAGCATTACCGGCCTTGTGGAGCGAAGCATCGAAAATCATACGGCCGCAGCGGCGTTCACTCTGTTTGTCGCCTTGGTCTTGCTTTTTGTTTCCCTGCGCTATATGGTGCGTTTTATGAAGGCCCTGATCATGGAACGGGCCGAGGTGATTTTCGAGCAGACCATTTTTAAAACTCCCTATCACGGATTTCTTTTCGGATTGCTGCTGACTGCCCTGGTCCAGAGCTCTTCGGCAACAACGAGTCTGATGGTGCCGATTGCCGGGGCGGGTATGATAGGATTGGAAAGGGTTTTTCCCTATACCATGGGGGCGAATGTCGGCACAACGGTCACTGCCTTGATGGCGGCCCTGGCTACGGGCAACGCGAGTGCGCTGGCAGTTGCCATGTCGCACCTGATGTTCAATATCTGTGGGATCGGTATTTTCTGGTGGATACGGTTCGTTCCAATCTGGATCGCGAAGAAAATGGCAGGTCTTACCATGAGAAACAGGGCGTATGCTATTTATTTTGTACTCCTGATCTTTTTCGTAATACCCCTAACTGTAATTTTCCTGATGAGGTGAACTCATGTTTAAAGCATTGATACAATGGTTCAAGGTGGGAAACCTTCTGGCTCAGGCAAATGAACAGGTCGTCGAAATGCTCAAAGAGGATTTGAGTCTATTCCGGGACTCGATAAAACTGCTCTGGACAGAGGGGGGTGTCTCGATAGAGGAAATCAGGGAGCGGGACCACCAGATAAACCGCTACGTAAGGGATGTGAGAAAGAAGGTGCTGACTCACCTTGCTTTCAGCGGTTCGAGCGGGATGGAAACCGCCCTGGTGCTGATCAGCATAGTCGTCGATATCGAACGTATCGGTGACCACACCAAGGATATCGGGTACCTGGCCACGGATTATCCGGGCAAATTCAAGGCCGGAGAGTTCGAGAATAGACTCAAAAAATTTGAAAGCCTCCTGACAGAGCGCCTTCAGACATTAATCGATATTTTTGAAACTGGCAACCATATCAGGGAAAAAGCCGGCCAACTGACAAGGACGCACCCGGATGTTAACAACCAGTACAGTGAAATGATTTCGACTTTGATCACGGAAGAAGATGTCGGCCTTACCCCCTCCCAGAGTGCGATGCTCGCCCTCTACATGCGATACCTTCGGAGAGTGGAAGGCCACATTTTCAATATCGCCTCTGCCGAGGTCAATCCTTTCCACAGAATCGGCTTCAAGAAGAAAAAAAAGAAAGCTGAATAAGTAGCTACACAGTTTATCGGCGGCTTGAACCTGATGCGATTGAACTTTAGTTGGGGTCGGATGGATGGAGGGATTTACAATTTGAATCAGGCCGCCGGCAGCCAGACCATGAATTTCGAGCCTTTCCCGGGCGCGCTTTCCACTTCGATCCTGCCGCCGTGGCCTTCCACTATCTCCTTGACAATTGACAGACCCAGGCCGGTGCCCTCGGACTTTTCCTTGGCCTGGTTGCCCCGGAAAAATTCCTCGAAAATCATTTGCACTTCCTCCTCGCTCATTCCGATCCCGGTATCCGCCACGGTGACTTTCACGAAACCATCCTCGGGTGTGGCCTCGATACTGACTACCCCGCTTTCGGTATATTTCAGGGAGTTGCTCAAAAGGTTCATCAGTACCTGCTCTATGGCCTTTTTATCACCCAGCACCTTGGGCAGATCACCGGGGAATTTTGTTTCCAGGCTGAGAGACTTGTCCTCGGCCTGGGCGCGAAGGATTCCCAACAAATGGCCCAGTATCGACTCCAGGCACAGGGGCTTCAAATCGAACCGGTAATCCGCGGTCTGCATTCGCGAAAGCTCAAGCAGCTCCCGGATCATCTCAATCAGAACATGCGAGCGTTTCTCTGCCCTGGAAAGCAGTTCTCTGACTTTGGGAGTGAGGGTTTCTGTGAAACTTGTCAGAATAACCGCGATCAGGCTTTCAATAGCCGCCAGGGGAGCTTTCAGCTCGTGCTCGACTTTCAGGATGAAATGGCTGCGGTACTCGTGCATCTCTTTACACTCGCGGTTTGTCTCTTCGAGTGAATCTTTGAGTTGAATCAACTCCTCCTCGCGCGTCCGAAGTCTTCTCGTAATTGAGGTGGCCATGTAAACAGAAAGATAAATCGTGGAAGTAAAGACCGCGGATAGTCCAAGCAGAAATACCGGGTTCCTGTAAATTAATTCCTCGAAAAAGGGAAACAGACGGTGATGCGGAAGCAGGCCGAGCCCCTCGAAAAGCAGCATCAGGTTGAACAGCAGCACGGCCAGAGTAGCCTGGAGATAACTGGCGGTGGTGGAAAGCAGGATGCTGGCGATTATCATGTGAAAGATAAAATAGAAAAAAAATAGATTTTCGGCGCCACCGGAAGTATAGATCAGCACAATGAGTATGATTAGATCCACCGAGATCTGCGCATTGGCAAAAAGAGCCACGCGCCGGTCCCAGCTAGGAAGCTGCTTCCTGTGAAGGAGCCATTTGAAATAGAAATAATAGCCGATATTGCACAGGGGGATGGCGGAAGAGATCAGCAGAAGCTGATTCCGGTCAATCAGCAGATCGAAAAGATAGGTAGCCACCAGGATAGTCAAGCTGACTCCGATAGCGGCAAGCCATCTGACCCGGATCAGCCAGTCAATTCTTTCTACCAGTTCGGCCTGGTGGGTAAGTCGAAATTTTTTTATCGCTCGTTTCTTAATCGATTCTGTCTCAGGCATCCTATTATTTGCTCTCGAGGTTTGAATAGCTTGTTTAGGCAATCCTGACAAGAATAATCTTGAAGAAAGCGCATAGCCTGGAACCAGTTTTACGCATTAGATTTCATTCCCAGTTTCTGTTTAATCAGTGGAATGAGTACTGCTGGCATGATAGGTTTTTGAATCAAGCCGGAAAATCCTATCGCGGTAATGTCCAGGTTGTAACTCGTGGCGTCGCTGATCGAGCTGATCATCAGAATCGGGGCATTGCAGCCTGAGTTCTTTATCTCTTCGGTTATTTTAGCGCCCGCATCGACTGTTTCCATCATCATATCTACCAGGATCAGGTCCGGACAGGTTTTGGTAACCTTCTCCAATCCCACTTTACTGTTTAAGGCGGTGTCCACAGCGAAACCCTCGGTCTCGAGCATGATTTTTATCGCTTCCAGGATGTCCTTGTCGTCATCAATCATCAGGATGAGCTTTTGGTCGGGAGTTGTCATCTTAAAATCTCCTTGACATCACTTGAAAATATTCTCCAGTACAGAGGGAAACAGATATAGAATATAAAGTTTCAGCAGCTTGCCGCCCCAATGCAGCGAGCTGTTCGGTCTCCCGGTTGCAGAAGCGTTGAGAGGAATTTTTCGGCTTCTTTCATATTTTGTTTCGCCGCGCTGCTAAGACTTTCACTCATCTCGAACTTATCACCGCGCACTGCCAGGACGAATGCCAGAGGCGCTTTTCCATAGACTTTCCTGCAGATTTCCAGCACTGTTTCCGGAACCATTGCATGCGTGGTGAAAGCGTTCCTGTCAGCAGGCTCAAGCCGGTAGAAGCGGAAAGGGGGAGGTGCCTCAGTTGAGGCGTCGATGAAAATCACCAGATCGGCTTCAGCTACCTCGGCGGCGTGCTCGATATTCAACTGGTAATCGGCCAAGGCCACTACCGAGAGTTTCTGCCAGCTCTCGACCGTTTCCGCAAGGGCCGGACCAAGTCCGTCATCCATGCGGCCCGGGTTGCCGAAACCGATAACCAGTGTTCTCACCGGTCATTTCCCTCCGCGCACGAGCCGGTCGATCAGTTTGCCGTTGGTGTTTTTCAGCTCAACAATCAGAGGCATCTGACCCAGAGCGTGGGTGGCGCAGCTCAGGCAGGGATCGTAGGCCCGGATCGCAACCTCGATATGGTTGAGCAGTTTCTCCGTAACCTTTTTGCCGGAAAGGAACTGGTGGGCTGTTCTGGCCACTGCCTGGTTCATCGGTTCATTGTTGTTGGTGGTCGCAACGATCAGGTTACACATGCTGATCTGGTCGTTTTCGTTCACCCGGTAATGATGGAACAGCGTGCCTCTCGGGGCTTCGAGCAGTCCCACGCCCTCACTCCTCTTTTCGCCCTTGCGCAAAAGGTCGTTTCCCTGAAGATCGCTGTCGTTGAGTAATTCCTTGATCACCTCTGTAGCGTGAAGCAATTCGATCATCCGCGCCCAGTGGTAATGCAGGCTGAAATTGTTCGGCTTGCCGTCTGTATATGCCCTGAACTCCTCGAATTCCTTTTGAGCCAGGGGGCTGGGAATATAATCGCAGCAGTTGAGCCGCGCCAGCGGGCCGACCCGGTACCAGCCGTGCCGCTTACCGAGCTTGCGGATGAACGGAAATTTCATGTAGCTCCAGGAACGAACCTCTTCCCCGATATGCTTCAGGTAATCAGAGTAGTCTACCTGGTCGATAATCTTGAGACCGTCCGGGTCAACCGCCCGGAGATTGCCGTGGTAGAAGTCGAGCGCTCCGTCAGAGCGCACCAGGCTCAGGTGGTTGGAGGGAAAGGAACCGAAACTGTCGAAAAAGGCCGGATTCTGGCCGTGAACCTTCTTGACCAGTTGCACCGCGGCCTGGCCCCATTCGATCATCTGGTCGGCATCTTTGAGGAAAACATCCCTCTCCTTGAGAGTAAGATTCTTGTTTATCCCGCCAGGGATGGCTCCGGTCCCGTGGATTTTCTTCCCGGCAGTCGCCAGGATAATTTCCTGGCCGTAGCGCCGCAGAAAGATGCCCTGTTTGGCGATTTCCGGATATTCCCGGGCTACTGCCAGCACATTGCGCTTCATCACATCCGAGTCGAAACCGAACAGAAGGTCCGGAGAGCAAAGGTAATAAAAATGCAGCGCATGAGACTGGAGTATCTGACCGTAGTGCATCAGCCGTCGCATCTTTTCGGCAGTGGGACTCAGCCCTTTTGGCCCCACGCCGACCACGACATCCATCGCCTTGGCTGCGGCCAGGTGATGGCTCACCGGGCAGATGCCGCAAAGTCGCTGCACCACAGTGGGGGCCTCCCAGTAGGGGCGGCCCTGGATAAATCGCTCAAAGCCGCGGAACTCGACGATATGCAAACGGGTCGAGTTTATTCGACCTTCGGTATCCATTATTATAGTCACCTTGCCGTGACCCTCAACACGGGTTACCGGATTGATGACCACCTTTTTCATCGTTTTTTCAACAAGATCTGCTATGCTCATCGCTGTATTTCTCCGTCCTCAGTCATACTTGATCAGTTCATAGGGCAGATCGGCCTCTTCGCCTGAGAGCAGGGCCACCAGGCTCTCCCAGATCAGATCCGCCGAGGGAGGACATCCCGGGAGCGAATAGTCGATTTTCACCACCTCTTGGCACGGATAGACCTTGTCCAGCAGCAATGGGATATCGTGGTCGTCGGGAATGTTGCCATCGACCACGCTCGGGCCGTCGATATAAGCCTCTCGCAGGCATTCGGCTAACGGGATGCCGTTGCGCATCGCGGGCAGACCGCCCATAATGGCGCACTCACCCACCGCGATCAGGACATCGCAATTCTTGCGGAAATAGCGCAGAAGCTCGACATTTTCCGCGTTAGCGCATCCGCCCTCGATCAGACCCACCGCGCAATGGTCAGTGAAACGCTTAAGATCATTAATCGGTGATTTATCGAAATCAACGATTTCGGCCAGCTCCAGGATCCGCTCGTCGATATCAAGGATCGACATGAGGCAGCCGAAACAGCCCGCAAGCGAAGTTGTCGCAATTTTGGGTTTAGCCATCTTGCTCCTCAAATCTTTTCCAGTTGCCGGATTTTAAACCAGCGCGGGGATTCAGTCTCTGGCAGCCTTTTCCTCTATCTCTGCGCCGATCGGTTTGCGATCATAAGTCCGTTTGCCAATCGGTGTGCGGTAAGCGGTCTCCTTGACAATTATCGCGCCAACCGGACAGACATTGACACAGGCATCCTCCGGCTTGATATCTACACCAGCAAGTCCGGTTGAGGAACTGGCCTTGATCCGAACCGCTCCGCTGCGTCCGATGAATCCAAGAATCAGCTTTTTGTCGATTTCGGCTGCCGCTCTCACGCAGCGGCCGCACTGGATGCAGCGGTTGCCGTCGATAAATATCTCCGGATGTGTGGCATCGAGATGGCGCTCCGGAAACATGTAAGGGAAGCGTGGCGCCATGATCTTGAGCCGGTAGGCCAGAGCCTGAAGTTCGCAGTCACCGCTCCTTTCGCAGAACGGGCAGTAATGGTTACCCTCCACGAATAGCATTTCCACCAGAGCCCGGCGAAGGTCGTTTAGCTCCTCGGTTTCGCTCAGGATAACCATGCCCTCGGCGATTGGGGTGGTGCAGGCGGCCATGTCCCGGCCGTTAACATTGACTGTGCAGATACGGCAGTTTCCACCAGGCGAGAGATCCTTATAGTAGCAAAGGCGGGGAATATAAATTCCATTGTCGTCCGCGGCCTGGATAATCGATTGGCCGGGCCTGCCAACACATTCCTTTCCGTCCAAAGAGAATTTAATTGTATCACTCATTTTTTCCTCTATTCGAGATTGGGATTTCTACCCGTGGCTTCGCAGGCATCGGCAACTACCGCAGCCAGATCAAAGCCGGTCAGGTATTCATCCTCTTTGATCTTGTCATCGTAGACTTCGCGGAAATTGGCCAGGGAGGTCAGAATCGGGTTGGCGGCTGTTTGGCCGAGACCGCAGCGGGAAGTAATCCTGACGATTTTCCCCCACTGCTCTATTTCATCCAGGTCGCTTCGAGTCCCGTTACCCGCCAGAATCTTTTCCAGCTTGTTCTTGAGCAGTTTTGTGCCCACCCGGCAGGGCACGCACCATCCACAGGATTCTTCCTCGAAGAAACAGGTGAAATTGTGGACAATTTTCAAGATATCCCGCCCGGCTCCGATTACAATCATCGCTCCGCCGGTGCTCAAATCATCATAACAGATCTTCCGGTCGAATTCCTTTTCGGCGATGAAAATACCGCTGGGACCACCAACCTGGACCGCCTTGGTATCCTCGGCGCCTACCACCGAAAGTATCATCCGCACCGGCAGGCCCATGGAAAGCTCATAGACACCAGGACGTTTGCAGTCGCCGGATACGCTGATCAGCTTTGTGCCGGTGGACAGCCCGCTGCCCAAAGAGATAAACCACTCTGAGCCTTTCTCCACTACACGGGCGGCTGCGGCCAGGGTTTCAACATTGTTGACAAGGGTCGGCTTGCCGAGGTAGCCGGACTGCACAGGAAACGGCGGCCTGTCCCTGGGCTCGCCGCGCTTGCCCTCTGTTGAATTGAGCAGCGCGGATTCCTCGCCGCAGATATATGCGCCCGCGCCGAGCTGTATCCGGATATCGAAATCGAAACCTTTCTTGCCGGCCACATCCTTGCCAAGAAGCCCGGCTTTGCGCCGTTTCTCCAGCATATCTTCCAGGAAAGCGAACAGGTACTGGTATTCCTGCCGCAGGTAAAGGATACCCTTGGGTGAGCCAATCGCGTACCCGGCCACGGTCATGCCATCAAACACCAGATCGGGGTTCTCGGTTAGCAGCACACGGTCCGTAAACGTACCCGGCTCGCCCTCATCCGCGTTGCAGAAAACGTAATGGGGCTCTTGGCTCGCCCTGTGGCAGAAATCCCATTTTATTCCAGTGGGAAACCCGGCGCCACCACGTCCGCGCAGCCTGCTTTCCTTGACTACCTCGATAACCTTTTCCGGAGTCATGGAAACAGCCTTGCGTATAGCGGTACCGGTTTCCATCTCAGCAAAAAGCACCGGGCCTTTTTTCTTAAGGTTGTTTTTCACCATCGAGCGAACCATGGGATGTGCGTTGTTGCCGTTCCCGTAGCCGAATTCCTTGACCAGACCCTCGGCACTCTTACCCTTTTTAAGGCCTTCGATTATTTTCCGCGCTTTTTCAACAGTGAGGCTGGTAAAGGGGAGGTTGTCGATCAAGGCGGCCGGTTCCTGATCGCTCATGCCGATACAGGAGGTTTTATGCAGCGAGAAGAGACCGTCCGGGCTTGTCTCGCCAAAATCAATACCCGCAGCTTCCTTGAATGCCCTAGCCACCTCTTCAAAGCCCATCATTTCGGATACCGCGCTGTTATTGAGATAGATCGGGTGTCGGCCCACTTTTTCCTTGCTCAGAAAATGGTAAAACGAAACCACACCCTCTACCTCGATTCTTTCCATGCCCAGAGCTTCGGCGATCAGGTCGATCATCTCATCGGATACCTGACCGTAGGATTGCTGCACCTTGCGCACAACGTTAATCAAACGGGTTCGTCGGTTGCCCTCGGTGGCAGCAATTGCCTTGATTTCTCCGGCTAAAACTTCGGGGTCAATTTCCTGCATTAATTGTCTCCAGGAGTTTATAACCATTGAAACTATTTAACTTATTGTTAAACAGTCGGTTGAGTTTATGGCTTTAAGTTGGATTTTGTAGTTAAACTGCTTAAAGATTCGAACTTGAGTACAGTGAGGGAAGCCACTTGTTTATGTCTTCCAGTAATTGGAAAATTTTAAAAAACTGATATTTGTAGAAAAGGTGCGGCAACCGGTGATTTTTTCAAAATGCGATAAATGAAAAAACCAAAAAAAGCCGGGCTGAGAAATAAACGTAAACAAATTGACAATGTTAGCAATTAAATTCACCCATCTGGCGAAAATAGTGCAGCGATTAAATGGGACTTTGAGAGTTCTCGCGAGAGGGGACCAGCGCCAATCGGATATTGAATAAAACCTTCTTAACTAACATTAATATGAAAAAAAAATTAATAAAATAAAAATTATATGTCAATGAGAATGTAATTTATTGGAAATTATTAGGTTATTTCTTAATTTGTATTTTTTGACAGCCTTTCCTGAAATGCCGCTTTTGCAAAATTTGCAGGAAAAATGCCTTGACACTTTTTGAAGTATTGTGATAAGATAAACTAAAGATATAATTCAATTAGAGGTGGTTCGAAAATACTCGTAACTTGTTAAAATTGTAGAGATTAGGCGGGTGAAAAAATAGCCTTGCCAAAAGATGGAAGGATGTTGAAGATATCTGAATCCGCACAGGAAAAGAACAGCGCAGAAGTCGGTGGGGACAAAATAGTACCTTTGCTCGAGGAGCGCAGCCGCACGAAAGAACTACTCCGCCTGATCGAGAGCAAACGCGGCGAAGTGGCTGAGGAAGTCTACCAGCGCGTGAAATCCGACTACGAGATGCGTATGTGCAATCTGAACCGCGAAATCAGTCGCCAGGCCCGCAATTTCGAGAAAACTCTCAACGATTACAGGAACCTGGTACTGCGCCTGGAGAGCGCTGACTACCTGGGTGAAAGATCGCTGGAGGAGCTTAAAGTGCGCTATGCTCTTGGCGAATACACGGAAGAGGAATACAAAAAAATCGAAAAACAGAAACGAGAGAAAATCGAATACTACCACTCGAAAGTTAAGAGTTATAAGGTCAACATGGAACGGCTCGAAAACGTTCTGTCTCAACTGGAATAGAAATAGAGATGTAAACGTGGAAAAAGAGGGAAATAAAATACCGGTCGGGATAATTTTCATGGGCCGTAGCCTGGGCGAGTTGCTCGAGCTAAAAGCGCGATGCCGCCGCCGCATCGATTTCCTCGAAAAATACAAGGGCAGAATCTCGAACTATGTATATGAAAAACTGCGCCAGGAATACATCTCCTACCTCGAAGCAGTGGATGGGGAAGTTGCGGTGGGCCTGGCCGACTATGAGATCAAGCTGTCGGAAATACGGCTTTTTTCAAACCAGCTCAGGCTGCTGGAAAAAACTTACGCGGAAAGGATCCAGGAATTAGCCTTGCGCCATGCCCTTGGCGAATATACAAAGGAAAAATACGACAGGCTATGCGCAGAGCACACGGAAAGAATGGAACGCTTTGCTGAAACCATAAAGAAATACAGCGGCGAGGAGCGCAAGCTGGCCGAGTTTCTTGAAAAGGTGGCTGGTAACGGCATGATTGGAGAGCTTAAAGCCGAAGCTGAGCAGCCTGCCGAACCCTCGGAAGAACCTGCAGTTCTGGACGAAACCCCGGCCAGTGAGCCTGAGAGGCCCGTGGATGAGCAGACCCCGCCGCAAGAGGAGAAAGAAATTGAACAAAAGCCTCCTGCTGCTGCCGCAGAAAGCACTCAGGAGGCAGGCATGGAAGATCCGCCTGAAGAGCAACCTCCGTCTTCAGAGCTGCTGGTAGAATCAATTGAACGCGTTGAAGATCATGAAGTCGCTGAGCCGGCGGCGATAGATTCGGCCCTTGAAGAAATAACCTCAGATGTGCCTGAAGAAAACCCTGCCCCGCGGGAGGAGGCCGAGGCTGTATCTGAAGACGCTGGACAGGTGGAGGGTGAATCCGGCGCGGTTGAGCAGCATATGGCCCCCACTGCTGCAGACATCCCACCACAAACGGAAGAGCCGCAGGGCGAAGGTGAAGTTGAGACTGCTTCTGGTTTCGAACCGGAAAAAGATTACAGTGCCAGTATGGATGATCTGCCGGGCCTGCAGTCCCTGGAAGAAGAGAAAGAGCAAGAGGCTGAGTTGCCCCCGGAAGAAAGGATCCAGGCCGGAGAACCGGCATCTCAGCAACAGAAATCCCCTTACGGGATGGAGTTGGATGCAATATTCGCGGAATCTGCCGCCGGGGACATGGATGCTCAGGCTGAACCATCCGAAGAAACTCAGATTGCCGGGGAATCCACAGAACAGATTGTGGAAGAAGAGGCTTCACCACCGGAAGAAGTTTTACCCGAGAAGACAACCGCTCCCCCTTCAGAAAAAGAAGAGAAGTATGAAGAAATGGCAATGGAATCGGCCCCTCCCGACCTTGATGAGATTGTGGGCGCCGCCGGTACTGGGGGCGAAAAGGAAGAGCCTCCCGCACCGGTCTCGGCCGAGTATTTGAAAGCTGATAGTGATACAGCTCCGCCGGAGCCGGCTGCTGAGGTTGCTGAAGGGCAAAAACCGGAACCTGAAAGCGCCGGAGTCAGCCACGAAGCCCCGGAAGAACAGCAATATACCCAGACCGTGGAACAAGCACCAACCCCAGGAGAATCCACAGAAAGGGCTGAAAAGGAAAGCGAGGAGATCAGCCCCGAGCCGTTGGATGAGTCTGTGGAATCCGGTAAGGCACCTGATAGTAGCGCAATGCCGCAGGAGGAGGCGCCGAAAGGAAAAGATGATAAGGATTTCGTGATCGACCGTGCCGTTTCTCTGGATGATAAAGTCGAACTGAAGTTCGACCTGAGCAGCAAGGAAAATGACACAGAGAAGATATTGACTGTCGATCAGACTATTGACGCAATAAAGAAAAAGACTGTCAAATGCCCCAAATGTGGCACCATGAATTACGCCATTCGCTGGTACTGCGAAAACTGTGAGACCACGCTCACCCCCCTTTAAAAAGATTCAATTGCTGGGAAAGCACGAGCCGGTGGAAAATTCCTCGCCGGCTTTTTTATTCTGAGCCTGGCCTAAAACCGGTTGCCGCAGCCGCATACATACATTATATTTCGCCTTGCCGGATTGCTGAAACAGGCGATATGGATGTTGTTAAAAATCATGTTTTATTCAGGATTAAAGTTGGAAAAAATAAGGGCTTAACTCACTCAATGGCTGCAAGTTAGAGAAATTAATCTAACAAGTTAATGAAAAATAACTTATTTGTTTCATCAACATCACAAAGGGGGAAAAATTGGCCTCAAAGATAAAGCTAATCCCTCCGGCCGGGGGAAACAAAATTACCGCGGATGCCGACAACAAGCTGTGCGTTCCGGATAATCCGATCATTCCGTTCATCGAGGGTGACGGGATCGGACCGGATATCTGGGGCGCTGCAGAGAAAGTTTTCAATGCTGCGGTGGAAAAAGCTTACCAGGGCAAAAAGAAAATCCACTGGCTCGAAATCTACGCCGGTGGAAAAGCCGACAGGCTTTACGGCGAATGGATGCCGAACGAGACATTCGAGGCGATCCGGGAATACCTCGTGGCGATCAAGGGCCCGCTGACCACCCCGATCGGCGGCGGCTACCGCAGTCTCAATGTCACTTTGCGCCAGAAACTCGACCTGTACGCCTGTGTGCGCCCGGTGCGCTATTTCAAGGGGGTGCCGAGCCCGGTGAAAAATCCGGAATGGGTGGACATGGTGGTTTTCCGGGAAAACACCGAGGATGTTTACGCAGGTATCGAATGGTCGCAGGGAAGCCCGGAAGTCCGGAAAGTGCTCAAATTCCTCAACGAGGAGATGGGCACCAGTATCCGCCTCGACTCCGGTATCGGTATCAAGCCGATCAGCATCACCGCCACCAAACGACTGGTGCGTAAGGCGATCCGGTACGCAGTGGAAATGGGCCGGGGCAGCGTGACTTTAGTGCACAAAGGCAATATCATGAAATTCACCGAGGGCGCTTTTCGTGATTGGGGCTACGAACTGGCCCGGGAAGAGTTCCCCGATTCGACAATCACAGAGAAAGAGCTCTGGGACAAATACGGAGGCAAGGTTCCCGAGGGCAAGGTGATAATCAAGGATCGTATCGCCGACGCCATGCTTCAGCAAATCCTCACCAGGCCGCGCGAGTACAGCGTGCTCGCCCTGCCAAACCTCAACGGCGACTATATGTCTGATGCCCTGGTCGCCCAGGTCGGCGGGCTCGGCCTGGGACCCGGGGCCAACATAGGTGATGTGTACGCGCTGTTTGAAGCGACCCACGGAACCGCCCCCAAGTACGCCGGGCAGGACAAGGTCAACCCGGGCTCGCTGATCCTTTCCGGCTGCATGATGTTCGATTACATGGGCTGGCAGGAGGCAAGCGAGCTGGTGATCCAGGCCATGGAGCGCACAATCGAGGCCAGGACAGTCACTTATGATTTGGAACGATTGATGGATGGAGCGAAACTGCTCAAATGCAGCGAGTTCGGACAGGCCCTGATAGACAATATGGGTTGAGCTAACAAGAATTAATTGCAAAAAAATCAGAGGCGAGATCAGGATAGCCCCCCCTGAAATATTTTGTAAAAGGTGGATCAAACGAATGTTTGTGGACAGGGCGAAAATAACGCTGAAAGCCGGTGAGGGTGGAAAGGGCGTGATTGCATTCCGCCGGGAACCCCACAACAGCCGTGGCGGACCTTGCGGAGGCAGGGGGGGTGACGGGGGCAGCATCTATTTCGAGGCCGATGATGGCCTGAGCACCCTGATGGATTTCAAGTATAAAAGGGATTATACGGCTCCGCGCGGGGCACACGGCGGGGGAAACAGCCGTATCGGACGCAACGGCAATGATGTTATAATCCGCCTTCCTGCAGGCACCCTGATCACCGAAGCCGACACCGGAGAGGTGATTGCCGACCTCACCGAACACCGCAGCCGGGTGCTGGCAGTCAGGGGAGGAAAGGGAGGCCGGGGAAACGAGAGTTTCGCCACTCCAACACGCCGGAGCCCCGATTTTGCCGAAGACGGCGAGCCGGGTCAGGGGAGAACTGTTCAGCTCGAACTGAAACTTCTCGCCGATGTGGGTCTGGTGGGCTTTCCCAACTCAGGTAAGTCAACCCTGCTGAGCCGTATCTCCGAGGCGCGCCCCAAAGTGGCAGACTACCCGTTCACTACTCTGACTCCCAACCTCGGGGTTGCGCTCAGCGGGGTAGATTCTTTCGTTGTGGCGGACATTCCGGGACTGATCGAAGGCGCACACAGCGGCAAGGGACTGGGACACGAATTCCTGCGCCATATCGAGAGGACGAAAATTCTGGTATTCCTGATCGATATCAGTGCGCCGGACCCCCGAGATCAATACCGCACTCTTTGCAGCGAGCTTGCCGGTTATTCGGACCAGCTCCCGTGCAAACCGCGCTGTCTGGTTTTCAGCAAAATGGACCTGGTTGAGCTGGGTTCGGCCCTGCCGAGAATTAATGGCGAGGAGCTGTTCATGATCACCGGTATCAGCGCGGTTACCGGCATGGGACTGGATAAGTTGAAACGCTCACTTGCGGCGAAGCTCGCCGAGACCAGGGCAGCCGGATCAAAGGCGCCAAACCCGGCCTGAGCTGCTCCTAGCACCGTCGAAAAATACGCGGACAGGACAGAGTCGGATGAGAGGCAATTCCCAGTCAGACTTGCGCGACATGCTGCGTTTGATGATGGCCCCTAATGTCGGCCCGGTGAAAATCGCCCGCCTGCTCGATGCCCTGGGCGGACCGGCTGAGGTTGTCCGGGCAGATTACCATCAGCTGGAGGAAGTCGGGGTCTTGAACAAAAAGGCTCTCCTCTGGCTTGCCGGCAGGCAGTGGGACGACCGCACGATTGACAGCCAGATCGAGGCGATGCAAGGCACTGGTACCAGGCCGCTCTACCGCTGGCAGAGCGAATATCCCGCATATCTGTCCCAGATCTATGATCCGCCCTCGATGCTTTTTGTCCGCGGCAGCATGGAATCCCTCAACACCCCATGCTTTGCTATTGTCGGCACAAGAGAGCCGAGTATTAACGGAGTCAATACGGCCCGTGATCTAGCGGCAGGTATCGCCGGGGCAGGGTTTACTGTGGTCAGCGGACTGGCCCGCGGGATTGATTCGGCAGCACACGAGGGAGCGCTTGCCTCCGGAGGTATTAGCGTGGCCGTTCTGGGCTGCGGTGCGGATCTTATCTACCCCCAGGAAAACGAAAAACTCGCTGAAAAAATCTGTGAGCGTGGCTGCCTGATTAGCGAATATCTGATGGGCACACCCCCGGAGGGCCATAATTTCCCGCGCCGTAATCGGCTGATCAGCGGCCTTTCGCGCGCGGTTCTGGTTGTCGAGGCCGGGCCGAAAAGCGGGGCGCTGTTGACCGCCTCGTATGCGGTGGACCAGAACCGCGATGTTTTCGCAGTTCCAGGAGACCCGAGAAAAGTACTCAGCGAGGGAGTCAACACGCTGATCCAGCAGGGCGCAAAGCTGGTTAAATCGGTTGAAGATATTCTGAACGAAATGGGCGTACTCCCCGCGAAAGCGGCTGCAACCGGCAAAGGCAGTCCGGAGGAAAAGTTGAAACCCGCCCTGAGCGCTGAGGAGCGAGTTGTGTTCGAGGGCCTCGGCCGCGATGCTCTTCACGTTGACGAACTTGCCGAAAAACTCGGGATGGATGTCTCCCATCTACTGGGAATCCTTCTGCGGCTGGTGATGAAACAACTTGTGCGCGAGCATCCGGGAAAGCTCTACAGCCTGGGTTAGGCAAGGGGGAAATACAAAAGATTTTGGAGTCTATATTCACGTCCCATTCTGTCGTGATAGCAAATGTCCCTACTGCGATTTTTAAAGCGTCCCGAGCGATCAGGCTTTGCTGAACTGTTATCTGCATTCCCTCGAAATCGAATTTCAGGCAGCCTCAAAGGAATTTTTTACCCCGGATCTGGTTCGCAGTGCCGATCATAGCCGTCTCGCCCTGACTGATGAGGGATTTCTTACATACGACTGGCTTGTCGGGCAGTTGACCGGGAGAGAAAGGTTTGAACTTGACAAAAAATCTTTAAATTGGCATAGTAAAAGGATTTTAAATAATCCTTACAACTGTATAATAAACCTATGGCAAGCAAAGGAATAAATACGTTCGAATTCGATGATCTGAGCGGGCGTGAACACGGAATCCTGGAGGCCGTGATCAGCAGCTATATCTCCACTGCCAGGCCGGTTGGTTCGCGCACTCTGTCTCGAAACAGCAACCTGGGCCTGAGTCCGGCTTCTATTCGCAACACGATGAGCGACCTCGAGGAAAAAGGCTACCTTCACCAGCCTTTCCCAAGCGCTGGCCGCGTTCCCACTGACAAAGCGTACCGCCTGTACGTAGATAATATCACTCGCTGCCAGCACAGTACTCCCAGGTTCGCGGTTAAAGCCCTGAAAAGGCTCCAGGAAGACCCGGTTGTCGAAAAGATGCTGCATCGTGCAGCCGAGGCCCTGAGCATTATCACCTTCGAATTGGGTATCGGGATGGGGCCGTCTGTGGACGAGGGAATACTCGAGGGAGTAGACCTGATCCGGCTGAGCTCGGAACGGATCATGCTCGTGCTGACAATCGGGCAGGGCATGGTGAAAACGATTTTTGTCGAGCTGGAAAGCCCGGTGGATGACACTCGGCTGGAAAAACTCGCCGCCAGGCTAAGAGAAAGACTCATCGGCTTGACCCTGCACGAAATCCGCCGGACTGCGCCGGAACGTCTCAAAGACGTCGTGGAGGACGAGAAAGACCCGCTCAACATTTTCGTCCAGTCAGCCGATATCCTGTTCGAGCTCGGAGAGGGAGGCCGGGAACTGGTGCTCGGCGAGACCTCCAAACTGGCCTCCCAGCCGGAGTTCAGCGACCAGAGCAACCTTCGTTCACTGATCAGTCTGACCGACCAGAAACACCTGTTGATCGAACTGATGAAAAAACGGGCAAGCCGGGACGGCCTTTATATCACTATCGGCTCTGAGAACGAGCTGAGCGAGCTGGCCAATTTCACCCTGGTCACGGACACTTACCGGATGGGAAAGATGCGAGGTATTATCGGGGTGATCGGGCCCACACGAATGAGTTACAGAAGGGTTATCTCGGTTGTCGAATATACCAGCCGTCTGCTTTCGCAGATGCTGGATAAATAAAAATGAGGAGAAGTTGTCCCGAAAACAGTGAATGATTCTGGAGGATTGTAGAGCTAATTATGGCAAAGAGAGATTATTACGAGATCTTGGGGGTGAGTCGGGATGCCGGAGAAGACGAGATCAAGAAAGCCTACAGGAAACTTGCAGTCAAGTACCACCCGGATAAAAACCCGGGTGACAAGGAGGCCGAGGAAAAGTTCAAAGAGATTTCGGAAGCCTACGAAGTTCTTAGAGACAAAGAGAAACGGGCCCAGTACGACCGTTTCGGGCATGCAGGAGCCTTTGCAGGCGCGCCCGGAGCCGGAGGTGGTGGTTCCGGTGGCTTCAGTTTCGATCTGAACGATGCCCTGAACGCTTTCATGCGTGATTTCGGCGGTTTCGGCTTTGATGACTTTTTCGGTGAAGCCACCGGCACACGCGGCAGAAGGCGCACCGAACGTGGCGGGGACCTCCAGGTCAGACTCAAGCTCACCATGAAAGAGGTGGCTGAAGGGGTAGAAAAAACTCTCAAAATAAACATGTACCAGGCCTGCCCGGAATGTAAAGGCTCAGGTTCACGCAGTGGCAGAACCTCCACCTGCCCGGAATGTAACGGTACTGGACAGGTTAGAAAAGTCCAGCGCACTTTTATCGGCCAGTTTGTCAGCGTGGGTACATGTTCCCGGTGTAACGGCTCAGGAGAAATAATACAGGATATCTGTTCAACCTGCTCAGGTGAAGGCCGGGTCAGGAAGGACAGGAAAATCAAGGTTAAAATCCCGGCCGGTGTCAGCACAGGCAATTACCTGACCCTTCGCAGACAAGGTAATGCAGGTTTGCGCAACGGGCCGAAAGGTGATCTGATCGTTCTGATCGAGATGGAAGAGGACGATAATTTCGAGCGCCACGGCGATGATATCCTTTTCGATCTGCCGATCTCGTTCAGCCTGGCCGCGCTCGGCTCCGAGGTGGAGGTGCCCACTCTCACCGGCAAGGCGAGGATCACTATTCCCGCAGGTACGCAGACAGGCAAAATCCTTCGGATGCGCGGCAAGGGAATCCCGCACCTGAACTCCTCCGGCCGCGGCGACCAGCTTGTCAGGGTGACAGTCTGGACACCGACCAGGCTGTCTCAGAAGGAACAGGAACTGTTCACCGAGCTGAGCAAAGTGGAAAGCCAGAGTCCTCCCGCTGCCGGACGCGGTTTCTGGAAACGCATGAAAGAAGCTTTCAGTGTATAGATGGAATCCTTTATAAAGGATTCTATCAGGGAGATACTTATTCCAGGGCTTCAGATTTCCCGGCCCAGCACAAAAACCGGATTTTATCGCCCTGAGAGTAATCCCCAGGCTTGGGATAATAAAAGCTCCCCGGGTGGTTCGATTCAAGTTGCGGGTCTAGATCACCCCAGGAGCATTTTCCCCTTCTGTCAGGGTATCAGGTGCCACTTTCTTCAGCCGCAGCTTTCCGGCGCACTTGGAAAGGGGTTTTACAGGAGAAGCTAATTGACACGCCGATCCTTCGAACAGGGAAAGAAAAAATGTGAAACAAGCGCCTTTTACGTACCGCCTGATAACTTCTTAGACGGCAAGGCGCTGTTTCCCCCTGAGGAAGAGAATCATATCAGGAATGTTCTCAGGCTCGGGCCGGGAACCGTAGTGGAGGTGCTCGATGGGCTCGGAGGCAGCTACAGTGTTGAACTCTCCAAGGTTATCAGCGGCGGGCTTGAAGGCAGAGTCCTCTCGTTTTATCAGTCCCGGCCGCCGGTTCCCAGGATAAGCGCCGCTGTTGCCCTGGGTCGGCCCGAGAGAATGCGCATCGCTGTAGAGAAACTGGCAGAACTCGGCTGCCACAGGATCGTGCCCTTGTTAACTGAACATGTTTCTTTTGCCGGGGATGCTGCCAGACAGGCCGCCAAGTTACGTGGGGTAGCACTGAGTTCTATGAAACAGTCACGCAACCCTTTCTTGACCCGGGTTCAGAAGCCCGCTCGTTTCGAACAATTTCTCGAATCAGCCAAGGCTGAAAAGTTTATCCCTGTTTTTTGCAGTAAAATGAATCGCATTGATCAGGGCGATAAAAAAGAGGAGGCTTTAGAAAATCTTTCCCGAAAAGCTCTTCCGGCAGGCCAGGAGTATATTCTGGTAATCGGTCCCGAGGGCGGATTCAGTGCCAGGGAACAGGAGGGTATCGCAGCCAGCGGATATCCTTGCATTTACCTGGGCCAGACCGACTTACGCTTCGAGACCGCTGCTGTATCCGGGTTCGTTCTTTTGCGGCAAATCCTCTCAGGCGATTTTTTCGTTTACTGAAAGGTTTTTTCTCAGCCCGGTCTGATTCCAAAGTTTAACTAAAAAATCTGCCGAAAAACCCGAAATTAAAAGAGAAGGCAAAAATGTATTTTTTCGATCACCTCTGAACTAAATGAACCTGGTCCGACGGAGGTTGACCTCCCGGCCAAAGGTCCAAGGAGCTTTAAAATGGAAGAAAAAGATATTGAAGGAATTTTGAAAAAGGTCGAGGAATTGAAAGCCGTATTCGATTTTGGGGTGCGGTTCGTGCCTTTCCTGGAGGAGCTGTTGATATTCGTTCAAGAAATGTCTCCAAAGTTGGACGAGATGTATAAGTCGATCCAGGAAAACTCGAGCAAGATGCCCGAGGCACCCCGGCAACTGGACAAAGTGGACTCTATCCTGAGCAAGCTGGATGAGATTAACCAAAACTTTCAGGAGGTCTCCAGACGTCTGGTGGCTGAACGCGAGGTGATTTCCGAGATCACCGGGAGCATCGAGAAACTGCTCAAAATTTCGGATACCCACAAAAAACTGAGCAAGGTTTTCGAGAACAAGGAAGCGCGAGAACTTGGGGTTCAAATCAAGGCCGCCGTGGATAAGTTTCTCGCCGAAAAGGTGGATGAATCCCTCCCTGACAAAGTAGACCAACTGTTGCAGAATACCAAGAACGATGCTTCAGACATCATGAACGCTCTTCAGGTTCAGGAAATACTCCCCCAGCAGATTGAGAGCGCTCAGGCGTTGCTGAGCTCGATCCAGGAACGCCTGAACAGCTTGATTGTCAAGTATTCGGAAGCAGAACCTACTCCTGCGATCGTAGCCGAGGCAGGCGCCCGCGAGGAAGTGGTCGAGGAGCTCGAGAAAGGCGAGGAAGAGGCGGAGGAAGTTCCAGAAGAACTTCCTGAAAGCGCTGAGACTGTACCAGATGAAGAGAAGGAGGAAGAGGTCTCCGAAGTTACCGCAAGCCAGGAGGAAATCGATTCCCTGTTCAAGGGACTTGAAACAAAGCAAGAGGCTGAGATTGATAAGGAATTACCGGTATCAAAGGCTTTCGAAGAGGAAGAAATAGAAGTGTCAATGGAATTGGACACCGACAAGGAGGCCGCGGAACTCACAGGTGAGCCTGAGCCTGGCGAAACCACTCTCGACGAGGAGATCCTGGAGGAGGCAGCCCCGGATACCGAAGAAGAAGCTGCAGTGGAGGAGGAAAAGGCCGAGGCTGAAGAGCTGGAAGAAGAGGCTCCGGAGGCTGAAGAGGCAGTCAGTGAGGAGAAGGAGCCAGAAACTGCCGAGGAAGCCGGGGAAGAAGCTGCAGTGGAGGAGGAAAAAGCTGAGGCTGAAGAGCTGGAAGAAGAGGCTCCGGAGGCTGAAGAGGCAGTCAGCGAGGAAATAGCGCCCGAGGCCGCTGAGGAAGTCCCTGAGGAAACTGAGGAAGTCCAGGCCGAAGAGGAAGCAGAAGTAGAGGAGGCTTTAGAAGCCGGGGAAGTTGAGGTTCCGGAAGAAACCGGAAAGAAAAAAAAGAAAGGCAAAGCCAAGGCAGCCGAGGATAAAAAGAAGGTTTCCGGCGAGCAGGAAAAAAGCGGTGAATCTGCCAAGGATGATTCGGAAGAACAGATCGATATAAACCAGGAAGAGATCGACAAGCTGTTCCAGTAAAGCAAAGGCTGAACGAAGAATTAACAGTTGTTCTTGACTTTATGACCTTAGGCAATTAGCTTGAGATTACTTTTCCTTTTATAACTTGAATACTCAACAATAAGGAGGTAATTGCGTGCCGGAAGTTCTTATCGAGGAAGGCGAATCTTTTGAAAAGGCTTTAAAAAGATTCAAGAAAAAGTGTGAAAAAGCCGGGATTCTTTCCGATCTCCGCAAACATAGACACTTCGAAAAACCAAGCGAAAGACGTAAGCGTAAAATAAACTCGGCAAGAAGGAAACTGAAAAAAGATTTTTCCCGCCGTTGATTTCCTCTACCGCCGGGATCTTTGTGGGAGTTATATGATTGTTCTTTTGAGTAATCAGCAAAGGAAGGCCTTTAACAAGTTTAAAGCTGTTAAAGGCTTTTTTTATTTTTACTTTTTTATAGCGACTAGCTGCCTGCTGTATTAAAATTTGAAAGCAGATTCACTTCTACTATCCCGTTATCCATGATCAGCCAACAGACCCGAAAAATACTTGAATACGACCGCGTGCTGGAGATGATCAGCGGATACGCTGTAAGTGAGGAGGGGAAAGCACGCGTACTGTCTATTGTGCCGGTTGATGATTTGCAGTTTATCGAGGACGAGTTCAACCGGCTTTCCGAAATGATTTCGATCACCACGGGTGAGGCCAATTTCAGGCCGCCGGAAACCCCGGTGCTCGCCGAGCAGGTGGCCCGGCTCACAAAGCCGGGAGTGGTGCTCGAGGAAGGCGAAATCGTCCTTTTCGGCAAGCTGTTGGAGGGCGCCGGCCAGGTCAGAAGCTATATTCTGCGAAGGGAGGATTCCCTGCCGATGCTGAGTTTGCTGGCCGGCCAGCTCGAGCCCTTCGAAAATCTTCACCGCGAAATCAACCGGGTGTTCGATGAAAACAACGAGGTGCGAAGCAGTGCTTCCCCTGTCTTGAGCAAACTGAGAAAAGATTCCCGCGCTGTCCGCGAGCGGATCGAGAAAAAACTGCACGATATAACCGAGCGCCTGGCAGAGGAGGGCTCTGTTGGTGAGAATTTTGTCACCCTGCGCCAGGAAAGATACGTGCTCGCAATCCTGCGCAGCGAGATGCACAGCTGCCCGGGAATTATCCAGGGTGAGAGCGCCAGCGGCAACACTCTTTTTATCGAACCCGAGCAGGTGGTTCATCTCAACAACCGCTTGCGGGAAATCGAACTCGACATCCGGCGCGAGATCCACAGGATTCTCGCCGGGCTGAGTGCGGGCCTGGAGCAGAACCGGGAACAACTGAAAGTCAATATCGACATTCTCGCCCGGATTGACAGCCTGTATGCCAGGGCCAGATACGCTCATGAGTATTCCTGCTTCAGGCCGGCAGTCAACCGTGAAGGAGAATTTCTGCTGAAAAAGGCACGCCATCCTCTTCTCATCTCCAGAGAGGTTCAGCATGCTCAGCCCGTTGTGCCGCTCGACCTCCACCTCGAACAGAAAGAACGCACCTTGCTTGTCTCCGGACCCAACGCCGGGGGCAAGACAGTCCTGCTCAAAACTGTCGGCCTGGTTTCCCTGATGGCGCAGAGCGGGATTTTCCCACCGCTGAATGAGGGCTCCAGCCTTCCCGTGTTCGAGGCGGTAATCACCGCTATCGGGGATGAGCAGTCGATTGATAAGGACCTGAGCACATTCAGCGGCCATGTCTGGGACCTTAAACAGGCGCTCGAAAACGGCATGCCGCGCAGCCTGGTCCTTCTGGATGAGGTAGGGGTGGGCACTGACCCGGCCGAGGGAGCAGCCCTTGCATCTGCAGTGCTGGAGCGCCTTACCCGCCTTGGGTGTCTTACACTGTGCACAACTCATTACGGCGAATTGAAACTTCTCTTTGAACTGATACCTGGGCTGGTCAATGGTTCACTCGAGTTCGACACCGAGAAGATGAAACCAGCTTTCATTTTCCGCAAAGGGATTCCCGGCCAGAGCTACGGTCTGGCCATTGCGAAAAACATTGGCCTGGATCAGTCTGTGTTGGCCAGGGCAGAGGAATACATGACAGGAGCGGTTGTCAATATCAATCAGTACATTGCTCGTCTTGAAGACCAGCAGAAAAAACTCACCCGGCAGCTCGAAGCGGTGGAAGCTGAGCGGGCCGAAATCGAACGCAGGGCCCGAGCGCTGGAAGATGAAAAAGGCCTTCTCGACCAGCGCGCAGATGAACTGGAGGAGTTGGAGAAGAGTTTCGAGGACCGGATGAGCGAACGCCTGCGCCAGGAGCTGCTCCAGGCACGCAAGGAGGTGGAAGGAGTGATCGCCCGGCTGGAGCGCGAATACGCCGAGCGGGAAAACGCCCGGGAGGCTGCGCGAACCGCACGCAGTGCCATCGAGAACAGGATACGCGAGATGAAACACCCCAGCTCAGCACCTGACGCACGTGAGATAGCAGCGGAGAAAAGAGCAGAACCTATTTCTGTGGGCGACCGGGTGAAGGTTGCTCACCTCGCACTGGAGGGGGAGGTGGTGGATGGGCCGGACAGATCGGGTAAATACACAGTGGTTGCTGGCCGCGCCAGGATGAGTATTACCGGGGAGGAGCTGCAGAAAATCGGTCGCAGGAAATCCCGCCAACAGAGAGTCGCCTTCGATCTGTCCTCGATAGGCTCGGACTCCGATACTGCGGAAGTGAGTAATAAGCTCGACCTGCGCGGCATGCGCGCTGATGAGATCGGCCAGGAACTCGACCGTTTCCTCTCCGGTGCCGTTATGAGCGGTCTGACACAGGTGCTTGTGGTACATGGTAAAGGTACTGGAGCCCTCCGCGCGAAAGTGGCCGAACTGTTGACTGAGGATAAACGCGTGGAAAGTTTCCATCCGGGTGCTTGGAACGAGGGTGGGATCGGGGCGACTGTTGTCAGCCTGGCGCACTAGCCGGGCAAAGTCAGTATAAATCTGATTGTTTTGTCTTTTACTACGGACGCGGAATTATGGCTGCTTATCTGCCTGATGATTTTATCGACAGGCTGCGGGAACAGATCGATATCGTGGAAGTGATCGGACAGTACGTTTCCCTGAAAAAGAGGGGTAAAAACTGGGTCGGACTGTGTCCGTTCCACAGTGAACGCACCCCCTCATTCACCGTTACCCCGGATAAGAATTTTTATAAATGTTTCGGCTGTGGCGCGGCAGGAGACGTGTACACTTTTTTAATGGAGCACCAGAAACTCACTTTCATGCAGGCTGTGGAATTTCTTGCCGAGCGACTGGGTATCCAGGTTCCCAAGAGCGACATCCCTCAAAAAGAGGATGCGGAAAGGGAGAAACTGTTCTATACAAATACTTTCGCCGCCGAATACTATCACCGCCTTTTGGTCTCCGAGGATGAGGGCCGCGGTGCCCTGCAGTATCTCAGAGGGCGTGGCCTGGATCAGTCTCTGATCGATAATTTCCAGCTTGGCTGGGCTCCCCAGTCCCGCAACTCCCTGAAAAAGGCCGCGCTGCAACACGGTATCGAAGAACAAACCCTGATCGCTGTCGGCCTTCTTCACCCCGCCGAGGAGGGCGGAGAATCTTACGACCGTTTCAGGGCCAGGGTGATTTTCCCCATCCGCGATATCAGGGGCCGCACAATCGGTTTCGGAGGGAGGGTGCTGGAGGAGCAGCAGCAGCCGAAGTATCTCAATACCTCGGAGACAGCCCTTTTCCATAAGGGCGAGATCCTTTTCGGGCTTGACAAGGCCAGAGGCGTGATCAGCAAGGAATCCAAAGCGATAGTGGTAGAGGGCTACATGGACCTGCTGAGCCTTCACCAGCACGGCCAGGAAAATGTCGTCGCCCCGCTGGGCACCGCGCTCACCTCGGAACAGGCGAGGCTTCTGGGACGATATGCCCGGGAGGTGTTTCTACTTTATGACGCCGACCCGGCAGGCCTGAAAGCCACTTTCCGCGGGGGTGACGAGTTGCTGGGAGCAGGGGTTAACGTGCGGGTGATAACCCTGCCCAAAGGAATGGACCCCGATGATTTCATGCGCAACAAAGGGCTCCAGGCTTTCCACCGGCTCCTTCACAAAGCCTCCGATTTCCTCGACCGGAAAATGGAGATTATCAGCCAGCGGCTTGATTTCGAGATTGTTTCCGAACAGGAAAAGGGCGCAGAAAAATTGCTCGAAAGCGTGGCCCGCTGCCGAAATGAACTGGTCAGAAACCTGTACTTGAAAAAGACCGCGGAGTTTATCGGGGTTCCGGAAACAGTGATGGCCGAGCGGTTAAACCGGATCAGCTCCCTGCTAACCACCAGGGCCGGAAAACCACCTTCACCAGAACGGCTTGAAGCTGAGCGGATTGTCAAGAAAACAGAGTTTTATCTCCTTGCTCTTTGCTTTGTACATCCAGAATATATCCAAAAAACTATAGATAAGTTGGGGGATAATCCTTTCAGCGATGAAAAAATTGCACAAGTTTTTGAAGCTCTGGTAAATGTATCCCAACAAGGCATGCGGAACTTAGTTGAAAAACTATATGAAACACTACCTGAGTCAGTTTATTCATTAATCGAAAAGGTAAATGAACAAAACCGAAAAATGGTGGATTATAATAAAATTGAGCCGCCGCACCCTCCGGAGAGTGTTTTTGATCGCTGCTGGCGAGAGTTGAAAATAAAACAAATAGATAGAAGAATGCAGGAGCTTTATAAACAATTTAAAAATAAGGATGATATAGAATTACAAAGAATCCAAAAAGATTTACAGAATCAAAAATTTCAAATAATGCAAGGTGACAATAAATAATTTATTAAAAATTAAACTTCCGTTGACATTTGCTTCCCTACCACTTACATTAAACAAAGCACAAATAATATGTAAAATTTTGAGCTTGCGACAAATTTTTCCGGTAAAAAGAATGCTCTTTTAATTTGCGTTACTTACGAACACCGGGATTCACTGGTGCTTTTAAAGCGAATAAGAGTTTATTCTTTACCCCAAGCCAAGAGATTAAAATGGCCTTTGGTTTATCTAACCGGAATCTGGTTCCTTTCTCCCCGCCAAAAGTCTCTTTACTTTATCATTGTATTTTTCAACCGGATTGCATTTTGTCCATTTCAGATGACTTTTTTCGGTAAATGAAAACCGAAAACAGTTCATCCAGGTTGCAGGATAGGGTCGCAATGGCCAGAACAGACGCCAGAGTGGAAAACGAAAAAAATATCGGCAGGCAGCACAGCAGCCGGCTCGGCTATTCTTCATCTGGGAAAGCTGAGGCTGCAGGGTCTCTTGAAGAACTCTATAAACAAGAAGAGCTGAAAACTAAAAAGCGGCTGCTTCGACGGAAAGAGCAAGACGACTCCAGCGGTATTTCCGACGATCCGGTCAGGTTGTATCTTCGCGAAATGGGCCGCGTCTCTCTACTGGACAGGCAGGCCGAAGTTTCTCTGGCTCAGGTGATTGATCGGGGCAGGCGCAAGATAAAAGCGGCTCTTTTCGATTGCCAGGTTTCTTATAAACTGCTTCTGGAAGAAAGAGAAAGAATCGAGCAGGACAGCCTGGCAATCGAGGATTTTGTCGATAGCGACATGGTTGACTGGAAAGGCGCCTGGCTCGGCCAGCGGGAAAAACAGCGGATCATGAAAAGGCTCAACCAGGCTGAGGACAAATATGTGAAAATATGCAAGCTGGGGCAGGATTCCGAAAAACTGAGCAAGAAGAATCGCAGGCGTTTGCATAATGAGATTGATACCGAGCGGAAGTCGCTGAAAAAAATATTTATGCGCATGCCTCTGAACTATGTCCAGATTCAACGTCTTGCCGATTCGATCCGCGATATCAATGCGGAAATGGAGGATCTTACCCGGCGTCTCGCCTATATGGACCGGGTAATTGTGCGGGTTAAAAAGGCCGCCAAGCCTATACCGGCCTCCAAAGTCAGGCAGTACCTGGCACGCAAGGCAGGAATGGGATATTTCGGGGATGCGGAACTCACCGATCTATCCCGCTACCGCACCGAGATTCATTCCCGCCTTTGCCGGATGGAAAAAGAATACAGCATGACTCAGAGTGAATTTAGCCGGCTCAGCCGGCGCCTGGGCAAGTACACCGATGCGGTTAACGATGCCAAGCAGATGCTGATCAAGGCCAACGTGAGGCTGGTGATCTCGGTAGCCAAACGGTATATCAACCGGGGCCTTGAATTCCTGGACCTGATCCAGGAGGGGAACAAGGGCCTGATGCGCGCCACCGAAAAATTCGATTACCGCAAGGGCTACAAGTTCAGCACGTATGCTACCTGGTGGATCCGCCAGGCAATTACCCGGGCAATTGCCGAGCAGTCCAGGGTTATCCGGGTTCCTGTGCACATGATAGAGGCTCTCAACAAGGTTAACCGCATCTCGTGGAAACTCGTCCAGGAATATGGCTGCGAGCCCAAACCGGAGCAGATTAGTACCCGGTTAGGCCTGCCAGTGGAAAAAGTTCGCGAGGTGATGAAAATCAGCCAGGAGACAATCTCGCTGAACGACTTTATCAAAGACAGCGACGACAGTTCTATCGGCGACTTGATCGAAGACACCCAGGCCGATTCCCCGGCCAAGAACGCAGCCTTCTCCATGCTCCGGGACCAGATCGCTAACGCTTTGAACACCCTGACCACTCGCGAAGAAAAAGTGATACGGCTGCGTTTCGGTATCGATGACGGTTGCCCGCGCACGCTGGAAGAGGTCGGGGCGATTTTCAACGTTACCAGGGAGCGGGTGCGCCAGATAGAGGCCAAGGCCTTGAGCAAACTCAGACACCCAAGCCGCAGCGGAATCCTGCGCAAATACATGTTTTACACGTAATCTGATTCTGTTGTTCAAACAGATTTAGATTCAAGAATGTTGACAAAACCGGGAACAGAATTTATTTTAAATGTTCCCGGTTTTTTATTGATTAAAATAATTCCAGGGCCCATAGCTCAGTTGGTTAGAGCAGCGGACTCATAATCCGCCGGTCCGAGGTTCAAATCCTCGTGGGCCCACCAAAATTCAAAAAAAATGCGGGCGATTGGCTCAGTTGGCTAGAGCATCCGGTTCACATCCGGAAGATCACTGGTTCGAATCCAGTATCGCCCACCATTGATTGGAGATAGCTCTTTATGCGAAACTTAAATTTTAAATTAGTTGGTCCACCACAGAGACGATCAGGTGGAAGCAAAAGTGTACTGTCCTAAAGGCGGTGCACTTTTTTTTATTTTTCCGAGGCAATGTAGGAGTATGTGGATGATCCTGTTATCACTGATGTTTGCAGGGGGAAGCAGATGGAAGAGATGGGGGTACTGCTCAAGCTCCAGGAGTTAGATCTCGAACTCAAAAAAATCCAAGCCGAACATGACAGTATCCCGGCCCAGATGGAAGAAATAGAGAGAGATCACAACGAGTTGAATGCACAGATTGAAGAGCAGGAATCCGAGCTCAAGATCCTCAAGGTTGCCATCCGTGAAGCTGAAGGCAAAGTAACCTTTCTGGACGAGATGTCCAAAAAGTACAAACAACAGCTGCTCATGGTTAAAACAAACAGAGAGTATTCTGCTTTGCTCACTGAGATCGAAAGGGTGAAAAGGGAGAAAGAGGAGCTCGAAGAGTTGATAATTCAAGACATGGAGAAGGCCGAGGCCCTTTCAGCAGAAATCAAGGAGAAAAATGGCAGACTTGAGGAACTGAGCAAAGAGCGGCAGGGTAAAAAAGATGAATTGGACGTCAAGCTGAAAGAACTTGGTAAGGAAATAACCATCTGCAAAAGGAAACGTGAAAAACTGGCAGGGGAGGTGAACCGTCCGACGCTGAAGTTATACGAGCGGATCATGAATTCCAGAGTCAACAGGGCGGTGGTGCCTATTCGCAGCAGCGGCAGCTGCGGTGGATGTTTTGCCCATGTACCGATTCAGAAAGTGGCGGATATCCGTAAAGGCAGCCAGATTTACACCTGTGACGGCTGCGGGCGGATCCTGTATTACGACGAAAGCCAAAGTAATTAATTTACTTTTCTCCAAGTGGAGAAAGCGGCCGCGGCCCGTGTTCAGCCTGCGGGTCGAGGAAAGTCCGGACTCCATAGAGCAGGATGCTGGATAACATCCAGGCAGGGCAACCTGATGGAAAGTGCCACAGAAAAGATACCGCCGGTGTCTCACACCGGTAAGGGTGAAATGGTGCGGTAAGAGCGCACCGCCCGTCCGGTGACGGACGGGGCATGGTAAACCCCATCCGGAGCAAAACCAAGTAGGGGAGGAGAGGCTGCTCGTCTCGTTTGACTCCCGGGTAGGTTGCAACAAGAGCGGACGGAGTAATCCGCCGCCCAGATGAATGGCCGCCCCCTTGCCACCTGTGCAGGGTACAGAATCCGGCTTATTCTTCACTTGGGGAAAATCGATTTTTAATCATCGCACCCCCGATGCGACCAAAATCTGAGGAACTCTTCATTGAAACATCGCTGGATCGGTCCAGCCGTATCCTTTAATGAGAAGATACTCGAACTGGAAAAACGGGTCGGTCTCCACCCGCTGGTTTGCCAGATTCTTTCCAACCGTGGCTTCAAAAGTGCCGAAGAGGTAGAGAAATTTCTCAACCCATCTTTGGCCGATCTCCATGATCCTTTCATGATGAAAGACATGGAGAAAGCTGTCGACCGTCTGATCCAGGCTCTGCGGGAGCGTGAAAAGATAGTGATCTATGGAGATTACGATGTGGACGGGATCACATCGATTTCTCTTCTGGTGCGCTATCTGAGTCAGCTCGGTGCCAATGTTGGATATTATATCCCCCATCGCATGGTGGAGGGGTATGGCCTCTCCGAGGCCGGCCTGGACAGCGTGGCTGAGATGGGTGCCCGCCTGATTATTACCGTTGACTGCGGCATATCCGCTAATGAAGCAATCAATTACGCCAACTCCAAAGGGCTCGAAATGATTATCACCGACCACCACGAGCCCACTGGTGAGCAATCGCCAGAGGCGGTGGCGATTCTTAATCCTAAACAGAAAGAGGATGAATATCCGGAAAAGGAACTCGCAGGTATCGGGGTTGCTTTCAAGCTCTGCCAGGGACTGAGCGAGAAACTGGGCGTGGGCCAGCATCAGCTTAACGAGCATCTGGACATGGTGGCTATCGGCTCGATTGCCGATATAGTGCCCCTGCTCGGGGAAAACAGGATTTTCGCCAGGGTCGGGCTGGAGAAGATGAAGGAATCGGGAAAACCGGGTATCTGGGCTTTAATCGATCTGGCCGGTCTGGAGAATAAAGATCTCGACAGCTCGGATATTGTCTTTTCCATGGCTCCCAGGATTAACGCAGTCGGCAGGATGGGTGATGCCGAGCGCGGGGTGAAACTTTTCCTCTCCGACGATCTAAATGAAGCGCGGGAACTGGCCGAGATCCTCGAACAGGAAAACCGGCTCCGCCGTGAGGTTGACATTCAGACTCTCAGCGAGGCCCGCGAAGCGATCAGCCAACAGGTTAATCTCGACCAGCGCTGGACAATCGTGCTGCACTCGGAGAACTGGCATCCAGGCGTCCTGGGAATCGTAGCCTCGCGAATCGTCGAGGAATTCTACCGGCCGACAGTGCTGATTTCATTCGACGAAACCGGTGAAGGCAAGGGCTCTGCCCGATCGATTGCCAATTTCCATCTCCACAACGCGCTGCAGAAATGCGCCGACCATATCGAGGTTTTCGGTGGTCACAAATATGCTGCAGGCTTGCAGTTGAGAAAAGAAAAGCTCCAGGATTTTATCGAGTGTTTCGACGGGGCGGCCCACGAGACAATGAGTTCGCAGGACCTTGTGCCGGAAATCTCGGTGGACCTTGAAATCGATCTGAGCCAGGCCAACCATACGTTTCTCGAAAGCCTCGAAGGATTCCGTCCCTACGGCCCCGGAAATCCCAAGCCCGTATTGGTTGTCAGCAATCTTTCGGTAGTGGGATATCCGAAAATAGTCGGAAGCAACCACCTGAAGATGAGGGTGCGCAAGGACGGCTATCAACTCGAGACTATCGGTTTCGGCATGGCGGACAAGCTCAAGGAGATCAACACGGCCAGGGAAAAGGTGAGCATCGCCTTTGTCTTAGAGGAGAATATCTGGAATAACATGCGCCAGCTTCAGGCCAACCTGAAAGACATCAAGGTCTCAGGTTGATGCGGATAATCGCAGGAAAACTTCACGGGCGAAAATTGAGTGTTCCTGCCGGGCGGAAGGTACGGCCCACTGGCGACAGAATGAAAGAGTCGCTGTTCTCCGCCCTGGGTGATGCCTGCAGCGGTGCAACAGTGCTCGACCTTTTTGCAGGAAGCGGGGCGCTGGGCCTGGAAGCACTCAGCCGGGGCGCAGCAAGTGTGACTTTTGTAGAAAAAAACCGGACCGCTATTCGCTCTCTAATGGAAAATGTCCGCCTGCTGGGAGTGGAGACAGACTGCAGCGTTATTTGTGCCGATGTCCTTCCGTTTCTTGCAAATCTGAAGAAGGACGAAGATTTCGACCTGGTTTTCGCCGACCCGCCGTTTGCAAGTGGTTTCGCCAAGAAGGTATTCTCCTGGTGGCTGGAGCACCACTGCAAAGGATCGATACTCGTTCTTGAATGCCCTGAAAATATAATAACCTTCCCCGGTAATATCCCTGTTCGACGATTGAAAACCGCTCGCTTCGGCGAAAGCACCTACAGCATCTATCTGGCAGAGTGAAAAGATGAAGCAGAAAGCGAAAATCGGTATTTATCCGGGGACTTTCGACCCGATTACACTCGGGCATTTGGACATCATCCAACGCAGTCTTCGACTTTGCGAGCGCCTCATCATCGCGGTGACCGAGGGGACTCACAAGGAGTTCACTTTCCCTATCGAGGATCGGGTACAGCTGATCAAAGAATCGCTTGCCGACTTTGAGCTCGATCTCGAGGTCGAGTCTTTCGACGGCCTCCTGGTGAACTATGCGCGCAGTAAGGGAGCGCGGGTCATCTTTCGAGGCCTTCGCGCAGTATCTGACTTCGAGTACGAATTCCAGATGGCTCTGATGAACAAGAAACTGGCCCCGGAGGTCGAACAGGTCTTTCTCGCCCCGGACCAGGAATATATTTACCTGAGCTCCAGCCTGGTAAAAGAAGTCGCCTCCCTGGGAGGCGACATATCTGAACTGGTCACACCTTCGGTGGAAAAAGCCCTCCGCCAACGGTTAGGGGTAGATTAGGTCTTGAGGAACTAACAGGCTGCATTCGCAAAAAAACCGCTAAAACATTAAACGCTGTTTTTCTTGATTTTTTCAATTCATTCGGTTATCTTTTAAATAAGAGTGGGCTAAACCCCACTCTTTTTTTTAAATTGTAGTCTTATTTCAAGATAGGCTATGCCAGAGATAGGATGCGAGGATGGATCTCGAGGCGGACCTTTTTTCGCTGTGCGAGCCGGTTTTGAACGACTCCGGTTACGAGCTGGTCATGATACAGGTCTCAGGAACCGGTACCCGGCGCAAGGCGGTTTTCTTTATCGATAAGCAGGGTGGTGTAAGCGTGGAAGACTGTGCGGCGGCAAGCCGCCGGATCGATTCCCTTATCGAGCAAAGCGAGGTGTTCAGGGATTCCTATGTTCTCGAGGTTTCCTCCCCCGGCCTGGACCGGCCTCTGTTCATGCCGAAAGATTACGAGCGTTTCGCAGGGTGCAAGGCCCGTATCCTGCTTCGCCAGCCCATAGGAAAACGAAGGAAATTCACCGGCATTCTGCGGGGACTTGAAAATCAGACCGATGTCGTGATCGAACTCGACGGCGGCGTACAGGAAAAATTTCCCCTGGAAAGTGTACAGAGGGCGAATCTGGTCTACGAATGGAAATAATCTGGATAAACACTCGAAAGTAGGCTTTGACAAAGCAGCAGAAAACTCTCGCAGAGAATACTGAGTTATTTTCCTGTCCTTATCTTTTGAAATTTGATGTGGGGTTGTTTTTATGATTAATCCAATTCTGGATGCCTTTTCAGAGATTGCACGTGAGAAAAGCATCGGACGTGAAGAGTTGATAGAAATGATCGAGGCGGGTCTCGTGGCCGCTGTTCGGAAGAAGTACGGTTCTACCTGTGAAATAGAGGTAAAGATTGATCCCCAGGGCGGCAAGATCGACATCAAAGTTGGCCGTCAGGTTGTCGATGAGGTTACTGACCCGAGCGCACAGGTTTCCCTGACCGAAGCGAAAGAGATCAATGCAGATCTCGGTGAAGACGATATCCTCTGGCAGGAGGTTCCCTTCATCGATTTCGGCCGCAACGCGATCCAGGCCGCCAAGCAAGTGGTTATCCAGCGTATCAGGGAGGCAGAACGCGAGAAAATTCGCGCCGAGTATTCCGGCAAGATCGGCGAACTGCTTTCCGGCACGATCCAGCAGGTGGAGCGCGGAAATTATGTGATTTTTCTGAACAGGCAAGCCGAGGCGATACTGCCGATGAAAGAGGTCAACCGCAAGGATCATTTCAAGCAGGGCGACCCGGTCCGGGCTTGCCTGATCGACATCCGCGAGACCACCAAGGGGCCACAGCTCATTTTGAGCCGCACCAATGAGAGTTTCCTGAAAGCCCTCTTTCAGATCGAAGTCCCCGAAATCTACCAGGGTATTATCGAGATCAAGGATGTGGTGAGAGAAGCCGGCAGCCGCTCGAAAATCGCGGTTTACTCCAATGATGAACACATCGATCCTGTGGGTGCCTGTGTAGGACTCAAGGGCAGCCGGGTACAAGCCGTGGTCAACGAGCTGGGCGGTGAGCGGATTGATATCATCCCCTACAACGAGGATCCCCAGAACTTCGTGCGCGCCGCACTGAATCCGGCCAAGATCTACCGGACTTCGATCAATCGCGAGGAGAATTCGGTGACTGTGGTGATCGAGGACGACCAGCTCTCGCTTGCTATCGGCAAGAACGGCCAGAACGTTCGCCTGGCCTCCATGCTCACCGGCTGGAAGATCGACCTGGTGGAGAAGAAAGAATTCCTCGCCAAGCGCGACGAGATACTCACCGATGTGTTCGGCGGATCGAAAAAAACTAAGCGGGAGAGCCGGAAGCCGGCCGAAGAGGCTGCCGCTGCTGAGAAGCCTGAAATGGAAATGGAGGAAAAAGCGGTGGAGGCAGCCGAAACCAGGGGGATGGAAGATAAACAGGCACTTCAGGTTGAAGGAATCGACCTGGACCAGCTCGACGAGAAACAGCGCGAGATCTTGGAAGATCTGCCGGTGGAGGATTTTCCGATCAGCCTGATCGAGTCTTTCACTCTTGCCCTGAGAGAAAAGCTGGAAGGCGCTGGTTACGAAACCTTCTACAAGCTGGTATTGGCTAATGAAGAGGATCTGTGCAAGGTAAAAGGCGTTGGGAAACAGACAAGCTTGAAAGTAAAGGATATCGTAAACTTTCTGATCGAGCATTACGAGGAGGAAGAAGAGGACTAAGAGTGTGCGGAGCCCTTTGCTCCTTGTCGCGTTGGCTTCAGGATTGATAAAAGGCGGGAAAATGTTTACAAATATCCATGAATAGACTATCTTATTAAGAATTTCCTAAAAATTGGGGATTCAGGCTTGCTCTTGAGCGCATCCAGCTTCTGGATATAATCCCCAGCCGGTTTTCAAGTCTGCAGGAGTAGTCCTTTGCGTGGTTTTCGAGTATATCAGGCAGCTAAAGACTTCGATATTTCAAGCGAAGCCCTGGTCAAGTTGCTGGCAGATATTAACCGCCCGGTTTCCGGTCACATGAGCACTATCGACGAGGAAACTGTCAAGCTGATTGCCAAAAAGCTTGCCCAGGAAAAAGCCGCTGTTCGCGAGAAAATAGAGGTCAAGAAAAAGAAATTCGGAATCGGCAAGCCACCTAAAGAAAAGGAAATGGAAAAAGGCGAGACTGCGCGGCGCAAAGATTCACAGCGTGTGAGAGGAGGAGGCCAGCGTCGAGGATGGGAAAAGACCGGTACAGTCTGGAATGATGAGCAAACGGCGAAAGTCTGGGGCAAGAAAAAGAAGAAAAAGAAAAAGATCAGCCAGAAAGTGGTTGCCGAGAATATCCGCCGTACCCTGGCTAAAATCGACGCTGGCGTGGTAAAGAAGAAAAGACGCAAGCGCACTCCCGGCGCTACTGCCGTGGCCGGGGAGAAAGGAGAGGAAAATCAGGTCAAGGTAATGGAATTTATTTCGCTTGCCGAGTTGAGCGACCTGATCGGAGTTCCTGCAAGCAAGCTGATCAGCACCTGTATTGATCTTGGATTAATGGTCACTGTCAATCAGCGGCTCGATTTCAACACGATAAACCTGATCTGCGACGAGTTTGGTTTTAAGGCTGTCAGAGATGCAGAATACGGCCATGAAATGCTTGAAGAGTCGGCCAGAGAGGAGCAGGTCAAACTCGGGGATGTACGCCCGCGGGCCCCGATTGTAACCGTGATGGGACATGTTGACCACGGGAAAACCACCCTTCTGGATTACATGCGCAAGAGCAATATCATTCAAGGTGAGTCCGGCGGTATCACCCAGCATATCGGCGCCTACAAAGTGAATACCGAAGGTGGCCCGATCTGTTTTATCGATACACCGGGCCACGAGGCTTTCACCTCGATGCGCGCCCGAGGAGCGCAGGTCACCGATATCGTGGTGCTGGTCATTGCAGCCGATGATTCGATACAGCCACAGACAGTTGAAGCAATCAACCATGCCCGGGCCGCGGGGGTACCGATCATCGTGGCAATCAACAAGATCGACCTGTCCACAGCCAATCCCGGAAAAGTGAAACAGGGGCTTTCCAACCAAAATCTCCTGATCGAGGAATTCGGCGGCAACGTGCTATGCGCGGAAATCAGCGCCAAGCAGGGAACAGGTGTCGACCACCTGCTTGAACTGATTCTTCTTCAGGCAGAGGTCATGGAATTTACCGCTCCGTTTTCCGGTCCCGCACAGGGAGTGGTGGTTGAGGCAAAGCTGGACAGGGGTATGGGCTCGGTAGCCACTGTATTGCTGACTGCGGGAAAACTTAAAGTGGGTGGTCCATTTATCTGCGGACTGGTCTCTGGAAGGGTCAGGGCGATGCGAAACGAGCGTGGAGAGAATGTCTACGAGGATGGACCCTCCTCGCCTGTGCAGGTTCTCGGCTTCGACAGCGTGCCGCAAGCAGGCGACACTTTCCACGTGGTGCATGAGGAACGCCAGGCCAAGGACATTTCCAATGTCCGCCAGCGCCTCAAGCGCGAACAGGAGTTTTCCAGACATCACAGGATGACGCTCGACCAGCTTTTCCAGCGTATCGAGGCCGGAGAGGTACAGAACCTTAACCTGATTATCAAAGGCGATGTAGATGGCTCTGTGGAGGCGCTCTCCGACGCACTGGAGAAACTATCCACAAATGAGGTCGAGGTCGAGGTTATCCACCGCGGGGTCGGAGCGATAACCGAAAACGATGTCATCCTCGCCTCGGCAAGCCAGGCAATTATTATCGGCTTCCATGTTCGTCCGGACAACAGGGCCCGCGAAGCCGCGCAGCGCGAAGGCGTTGATATCAGGCTCTACAGGGTTATTTACGAAGCGGTGGATAATATCTACCAGGCAATGGAAGGCCTCCTCTCCGCAGAGGAGAAAGAAACATTTATGAGTTCTGTCGAGGTCCGAGAGGTTTATAAAATTTCCAAGGTGGGTACGGTGGCAGGTTGTTTCGTTGCCGAGGGCAAGGCAAACCGTAACCATCGCGCCCGCCTTATCCGTGACGGAGTAGTGGTCTGGGAGGGTAATCTGGCCAGCCTCAAACGTTTCAAGGATGACGTGCGCGAGGTCTCCAGCGGATTCGAGTGCGGAATAAAACTTGAAAATTTCATAGATATTAAAGTCGGAGATATAATCGAAACCTTTGTCATTGAAGAGGTCAAGCGCCAGCTCAGCAGCCAGGCCTCCGAATGACAGCTGAACCTTGAAACCGATGGTAGTTGGGATCTGTACCTTCAAATTGCATCTGGAAGGAATCCATTCGCTCAAAGCCAAACGAGGAGTGCTTAAAAGGCTGAAAGCACGGATAGTTAACAAGTTCAACGTTTCCGTAGCTGAGGTGGACTCTCTCGATAGCTGGCAGCGTTCCACTGTGGCCGTGGCAGTGGTTTCCAATAACCAGCGGTTTGCCAATCAGGTACTCTCGAAAGTCTCGGAACTGGTGGTTTCAAACGGCGAAGTAGTACTGATCGATCAAAAAATGTCTTTTTTATAGATGGCAAGACATTCATTTAAAAGAAGCGACAGATTAGGGCATCTGCTGCACCGGGAAATCGGCAAAATTCTTCAGCTCGAGGTCAGCGATCCCAGGCTTCAGTTTGTCACGGTGACCAGAGTTCGTCTCTCGGATGACCTTAAGGAGGCGACAGTTTATTTCTCGATAATGGGCGAGGACAAGCAGAAGGTCCTGGAGAGCTTTCGGCATGCTGGAAGTTTCATTCGCGCCTGCATCGGCAGGCGTTGTTATTTGAAATACGTGCCCAGTCTGAATTTCAGGTTCGACGAGACGTTCGAAAAGGCCGCGCGTATCGACCAGATTCTGAATAGTATTCATGCCGAGCAGGATTCATCTCTTGACCGTTCGCTGGAGGATTCGGGGCAGGGAGAATGAATCATTCCGGGAGTGCAAAAGCGGGCTTGCACGGAGTGTTACTGGTCAATAAGCCGGTCGGTATCACCAGCCACAATGTGGTCGATAAGATACGCCAGATTCTGAGTATTCGTAAAGTTGGGCACACTGGAACTCTGGACCCGCAGGCCGAGGGCCTGCTCGTTTTGTGTGTCGGCGGAGCAACCCGTTTCACCGGTTACCTCACCAAACAGGATAAAACTTACCGGGCCGTGATCAAGCTCGGCGAGTCAACCACAACTGACGACAGCGAGGGCGAGGTAACTTACAGCTACAAGGGCGATCTCGAGAGCCTTTTATCAAAAGTACGGCTGGAGTCTCTGCTCGAAGAGTTTGTCGGTGTGATACCCCAGATCCCGCCGTCTTTCAGTTCGAAAAAAGTTGACGGCGTACCGGCTTACGTGCTCGCCAGGCGAGGAGTCAAGCCAGAATTGAAGCCTGTAGCTGTGCGTATCGATTCGATCAGACTGCTTAATGTCGATTTGCCGGCTTTGGAGATAGAGCTTGATTGTTCTGCCGGCACCTACCTTCGTTCCCTGGCCAGAGACCTGGGAAAAAAGCTCGGCTGCGGCGGACACCTGGTATCTCTTCTGAGAACCAGGGTTGGCGATTTTACTCTCGCTATGGCCGCAAAACTGGACCGGCTGACAGCCGAGGGAAGAAAAAAGATCGAAAAAGAGTTGCTTTTACCGGTTGAAAAAGCGCTTTCCCGCCTACCGGAGGTTAAGCTTTCCGAATCGGCAGTAGAAAAAATCTATTTCGGCGGATATGTCGATCTCGGCGTGGAAGGCCAACTGATTGGAAAGGTTACTTTGGCTGAGAGTCCGCAGGAGGTGCGGATTCACGACAGCCGGGGTTCTTTCTTGGGAGTCGGTCTGCTCGATCGGGCAGGCGGCTCTTCTGGTGTGCTGAGGCCGAAGCGTCTAATGATGGAGGCATTTTCGTTCGGCTCGTAAGCCGCCTGGCGGGTGTGGAAAGATAAGGTTTGAGCGTTGATTGTTAGGGGCGAAACGAATTTCATGCTGGAAAATGAATCAACAACTGGGTCGAGCTTACTGGCTGGGACTCATACGGCGGTTACGGTGGGGACTTTTGACGGGGTCCATCGGGGGCATCTCAGCATACTGGAAAAGCTCCTCGATGTAGCTCGGCAGTTGAACCTGAAATCGGTAGTTGTTACTTTCGATCCTCACCCGAGGCAGTTTCTGCAGCCAGAAAGCGGGATGAAGCTCCTGAGCTCTCCGGAAGCAAAACTGCGCCTGATGACCGAACTGGGAATAAATCACGTGGTGGTGCTGAAATTCGACCGGGCGCTGTCGCAAATTTCCCCTGTGCGTTTCGTGGAGGATTACCTGATCTCCCGCTATGGCATGCACGCCCTGGTGATTGGTTACGACCATGCCTTCGGCAAGGACCGGATTGGCGGGGAAAAAGTTTTGAGAGAACTTTCCTCAGTTTTTAATTACAGTTTGATCCAGGTTCCTCCTGTCGTTCTGGACGGCAAGCCGGTCTCCAGTTCATGGGTCCGTTCGGTAATCGAGCAAGGGGACATGGGCCAGGCGGCAAAGCTGCTTGGACGTTATTACTCTTTCACAGGCAGAGTAGTACCCGGTGCCGGACGCGGTAAACGGCTGGGATATCCCACAGCCAACCTCGAACCTGTATTCGAGGATAAACAGTTGTTTCCGGAAGGGGTTTACGCCGCCACGGTAGATCTGCACGGCAAGCTCATGCCGGGCGCCCTTCACCACGGCCCACGGCCCACTTTCGATGAGCTGGCGTCCACTCTGGAACTGAATCTTTTCGATTTTTCCGGAGACCTCTACGACCGCACCCTCGAGGTTTCGATAATCGAACGTATCAGACCGATAATGCGTTTCAAAAACGCCGGTGAACTGGTAAAGCAGATGGACGGAGACGACAGGGAGGTAAGAAAACTTTTCGAAAGAATCAAGATGCCGGCTTTTCCTTTGAGCCGGGCGGTGTAAATCGAATTCCAGTTTTAAAAAGATAATATTTTTGGAGGGCAGTAGATGGCTATTACCAAGAAAGAGAAAGCGAAAGTTATCAACAAGTATAAGTTGCACGACACTGATGTCGGTTCGGCACAGGTGCAGATTGCAATCCTGACCGAACGTATTCAGAACCTGACCGAACATTTGAAAACTCATAAGAAGGATTTTCATTCCCGGCGGGGTCTTTTGCAACTTGTCGGTCGGAGGAAAAGACTTCTGGAGTACTTGCGCGATAAGGACTACGATTCTTACAAGAAGGTTATTGAAAGCCTGAAACTGAGAAAATAAGTTTCTTTGATCTCCATAGAGATATGAACTCCCCTTTCTTCCGCTTTAGATAGGAAAGGCAGGGGATGCGTTCGGTGCAGACAGGTTGCACAATTATCCCCCGATAAGTCGGGGGAGGAAATGATAGAAAGAAAATTTTATATTTGGAAGGTAAAAATGATTCACAAAGTTGAAAAAATTATCGGCGGTAGAACACTGCTCATGGAAACCGGGGGGATGGCCAAACAGGCCCACGGCAGTGCATTCATCCAGTATGGCGAAACTTCAGTGCTGGTAGCGGTGGTAGAGAGCAAGGAACCCAAGGAAGGCGCCGATTTTCTCCCGATGTTCGTGGACTACCGGGAGCGATCCTATGCCGGCGGCAAGATACCGGGAGGCTTTTTCAAACGCGAGGGCCGCCCCAGCGACCGCGAGATATTATGCGCGCGCTTGATAGACCGGTCGGTCCGCCCGCTGTTTCCCGATGGCTACCGCAACGATGTGATTATAATGGTTACCGTACTCAGCTCGGACCAGGAGAATCCGGCGGATGTGCTGGGTGTTATTGGAGCCTCCGTCGCTCTATCTTTGAGCCAGATTCCGATTACCGATAAAATAGCGGTTGTGCGTGTAGGCTATATCGACGGTCAGTATGTGGTTAACCCCGTTTTCGATCAAATCGAAAACTCAAAACTCAACCTGGTGGTGGCCGGTACCCGCGATGCGGTTGTCATGGTCGAGGGGGGAGCCGGGGAGTTATCTGCTTCCCAGGTCCTCGGCGGACTCAAATTCGCAAGGGAAGGGATCAGGGAAATACTGGATATGATCGAGGAGTTAGCCAAGGCGGCCAGTCTGCAGAAAAAAGAATTTACACCACTGGAAACCGACCCACACCTGGAGGAAAAAGTCCGTGCCAGGGTGGAGGCTCCGCTGGATGAAATCCTCAGGATCGCCGACAAGAAAGAACGGGAGAACGCTTACGATGAACTGGTGAAAAACGCGGTTGGGAAGCTGATTGAGGAGTATCCAGAGGAAGAAACGACAATTGCCGTGATTATCGGGGATATTGAAAAAAAGAAAATGCGGCAGATGGTTCTTCAGGAGGGTCGGCGTATCGATGGGCGCAAGAATGACGAAATCCGTGATATAGCCTGCGAGATTAAGGTTCTACCGCGAGTTCACGGATCGGCCCTGTTCACCAGGGGCCAGACCCAGGCCCTGGCCTCGGTCACTCTCGGTACCAGCCTGGACAGCCAGGTGATTGACGGGATCGAGCAGCAGGAATACCGCAAGTCATTCATGCTGCATTACAATTTCCCCTCTTTCAGTGTGGGAGAGGTCAGGATACCGCGGGGACCGGGCCGCCGCGAGATCGGACACGGCGCTCTGGCCGAACGCGCCCTCAGCCCTGTTATCCTCAATGACGACAGCTTTCCCTACACGATCAGGCTCGTCTCCGACATCCTCGAATCCAACGGCTCAAGCTCCATGGCCTCGGTCTGTGGAGGATCGCTCGCTTTGATGGATGCGGGTGTGCCGATGAAAAAAGCCGTTGCCGGTATCGCTATGGGCCTGGTTTATGATAAGGATAAGGTGTGTATCCTGAGCGATATTCTTGGTGTGGAGGACCATCTGGGAGACATGGATTTCAAGGTGGCCGGTACGCGGGAAGGGATCACAGCCTTTCAACTCGACAGTAAAATCGGCGGAATACCTCTCGAGGTGCTGGAACGTGCCATGCAACAGGCCTGCGCGGGATACAACTCCATCCTCGATATTATGGACGAAACAATTTCCGCACCCAGAGAGGCGATCAGCCAGTATGCGCCGAGAATCCACACGATGAAGGTAAATCCGGAGAAAATCCGCGAGGTGATCGGTCCTGGAGGCAAGATTATCCGCAAGATTTGTGATGATACCGGCGCCAAGATCGAAATCGAGGACGACGGCACGATCACAATCGCATCCTCAGATGAGAATGCCTGCAGGATGGCTATAGAGGCAATCCAGGATATCGTGCAGGAACCCGAGGTCGGCAAGATTTACGACAGCATGGTAAAAACTGTCACCTCCTTTGGCGCTTTTGTCGAATTCTTGCCCGGAAAAGAAGGGCTGGTTCATATCTCGGAGCTGCGAAAAGAGCGGGTTAATGACATTGACAAGGTGGTCAAGATAGGAGACAGATTCAAGGTAAAGCTTGTCGGTATCGATAAACAGAACAGGGTCAGGCTCTCCAAGATAGCCGCCGAGGAAGAGCTGGCGGAAAAGTAGCCGGAATAATTCATGAAAGAAGATGTCAGGAGAATAGTGGGCGAGGGTGGAATGCGGATTATGCTCGAACACATTCCGCATGTGCGCTCCTGCTCGCTCGGGGTATGGCTCAGCCGGGGCAGCCGTCACGAACCCGTCGATAAGATCGGAATCAGCCATTTCCTCGAACATATGGTGTTTAAAGGCACCAGCAGGCGCACGGCAAAACAGATCGCCTCCTCAGTCGAATCCGTGGGCGGCAGTATCGACGCTTTCACCGGCAGAGAGTATACCTGCTTTCACGGCAGGGTGCTGGATGAGTACGTCGAGCTCGCTCTGGATGTGCTCAGCGACCTTATCGATTCTCCGACAATGAGCGAGGAAAATATCGAGCGGGAAAAGCTTGTCGTTTACGAGGAAATCCGCAACATGGAGGATTCCCCGGACGATATGATCCACCAGTTCTACTCCCAGGCCATCTGGGGGGAAGATCCACTCGGTTATCCCCTGCTGGGAACTTACGAGACGGTCGGGTCCCTGAAAAGAGCTGATATGCTGGATTACCTTCACCGTGAATACGTCTCCCCCAATTTCGTAATTTCCATTGCCGGCAATATCAATTTTGACTGCACTCTGGACCTTATTCGCGAAAAATTTTCCTTTCTTGCGAACCGCCCCGCCGGCGGCATGGATGGGTTCAAAGCCATCCTGGCCAGAAACATTGACGATTTCACACCGGTTACCCGTCACCTGAACCGTGACTGCCAGCAGACTCATCTCTGCCTGGGTACGGTGAGCTTCGCCCACGCCGACCCCCGGCGCTACGCCTTGTTGCTGCTGAGCAACATTATCGGCGGCGGCATGAGTTCCAGGCTCTTTCAGCGCGTGCGTGAGGAGGAGGCCCTGGCCTATGTGGTTTACAGCTTCCAGCAGTTTTACGTGGATACCGGGCTCTACGGCGTTTACATAGGGACTGAACCCTCGCGACGCGACAGGACGATAGGTGTTGTACAGGATGAGTATCATAAGTTTCTGAAAGAGGGTGTGACCGAGGAGGAGCTGCAACATGCGAAAAACCAGCTCAAAGGCCAGTTGCTCCTCGGGCTTGAAAGCACGACAACAAGGATGTTCCGCCTGGCGAATTTCGAACTCAACAACGAGAGCTACCTGCCGGTAGATGAGGTTATCCGCAAGATCGAAGCCGTGAGCCCTGATGAAATATACGAAGTGGCACGGGTAATCCTCGACCCAGAGCGAATCTGCTCGGTTTCACTCGGCCCCAACCATAACTGAAATTTGAAAATACCTGCCAATGGATGTTTTCCCCGGGGGTAGCTTTTATCCCTGGGTTTTTATTTATATATTGAAATAGTTCCACATCTTATGGTAATATTGTGAAAGGAAATTGTGAAACGCAGAAAGAGCCGAAACAGCTACCGCCCTCGCACAAGTTTTCGGCGGAAACTTCTAGGGCAGCATTTTCTGACAAGCAGTGAGGTAAAAGACCGTATTATCAACAGCCTGGGCTCACTGGAGGATAAGCACGTACTGGAGATCGGCGCCGGTCGTGGGGAGCTGACCTGCAAGCTGGCTGAACGCTCCGGGCGGCTCACCGCCGTGGAAATCGACAGCAGACTGGCCGAAAAACTGCAACTGGCATTCAAGGAAATGCCCGAGGTGTCGATACTTAGAGAGGATGCGTTGCAGTTCGATTACGCTCGCTGGGCCGCCTCCTGCACGCCCCTGAAACCTCTGGTGGTGGGGAACATCCCTTACAGGATAACAAACTCGCTGCTCTATGCCTTGATCGGTTCGCATACGCTGCTGGGAACCGTGGTGCTGATGCTTCAGGAGGAGGTGGCACGCAAACTTAGCGCACCTGCTGGACAGAAACCCTACGGCAGGTTGACAGTGTTCGCTTCCTACAACTCGGAAGTGGAGTTTCTGTTCCGGGTAGGCCGGGAAAATTTCAGCCCACGCCCGAAAGTCGATTCTGCGGTGGTTAAACTGGATTTTGCAAAGCCCCGCCAGAGCCGCGCCAATGATGAGGCCCTTTTCGAGACCCTGGTGCGCCGCCTGTTTTTGAACCGCAGGAAACAGATCCAGAAAATACTTCGCAGTGATCAGCGTTTTGCCGTTTCAGCAGAGGAAATCGCCAAGCTGGAGCAATACACAGGATTGAAATTATCCTGCAGGCCGGAAGAATTAAAAGTTGAACAACTGGTGGCGCTCGCGGATGGTTTGAGCTATATGAAAGTAAAGACTTAAGATACAGGCTATTCGTGCAGTTAGTGGTATGAAAATTGCTGATTTTGTTGCCAGCGGAGCGATCTTCAACACGATATGTCCCCGTATCGGGCAGCCAGTGCGTACTGATATTTTAAAGCTTTGGAGATTGTATGGAAAAAAAGTCGGATATGCCGAAAATAAATAAGCTTGAGTTGGAGAGCTTCGATTCGGGCCATAAGCCCGAGCATCCCTTGGAACTCAAGCGGTTAGACGATGTTTCGCTTGAAGTGCGCGCGGAACTGGGCAAAACTCAGATTACGCTTAGGGAAGCTCTCAACTGGAAAAAAGATACGATTATCACCCTGGATAAACTGGCCGGTGAAAACGTGGATATCTACTTACAAGGCGTACGTTTTGCCAGCGGAGAGGTCCTCGTGGTCGAGGATAATTTTGCTGTCCGGCTTACCGAGCTATTGAGTTATATCGAAAGAGTAAAACTCGGCCTGGGCCGGGCTGCGGAATAATTACTCCCCAGGCGGCTTTTTCTCCGCTGCATCCGTCTCCAGTATTCAACTCCGGCCTTTTCTATGGTTACAGGGGATATTCATGCCGCCCGAGATAAAAAATTTCCTCATCACAGTCCCGTTCGGTCTCCTGCTGCTGTTAATATTTATCTGGCTTGTCAGGGCACTCATACCGAGTGCGCGTGAGCAGGCCAAGCAGTACAGAGGCGATAAGTTTGATCAGGCAGGTTATGAGACAATAGGAGATATCCGGCGCAAGGAGTATACTATTATCAGCCTGAGCGTTTTCGTGATTTTTCTGTGCTTGGCGATTATGGGAGGGCTTGTTTATCTGATAATCTCCGCCGGCTTTGATGCGGCTTTTGAAGACCAGACAGGGGTGAACATAATCCTGATTTTGATTCCGACAATAGTCCTTCTGGTTTTGGTAATCAAAGCCTCGAGCCATTATGTTCAAACCGAGCAGCACATTCTTCAGGAGTTCAAAAAGTTCAGTGCGGCCAGGGATAAGGCCCTTGCCGAATACAAGGCCAAACGCGCTGGAAAGGAAAAGAAGACTAAAGAGGAGTCTGCAGAAAAAAAGAAACAATAAAGCGCAAAACAATCTCAGCCGAGGAGGAAAAAGCAGCACGGCGGTACCGGAAGAAAATCTCAGCGTCAAAGAAAAGAAGATATTTTTAAAGTAATAAGGCGGAATGGGTTAATCTTTTCTGTAGCGTGCGATTCCCTCCTTGAACAGATCCCCGCCGTAAGCATCATTTGCCACCACCACCTGGAAATCCTTGACCTCGATCCTGTGTATCGCCTCTGCACCCAGGTCTTCATAGGCAATTACCTCGCATGAGGTTATCCAGTCGGCAATCAGCGCGCCGGCCCCACCCACAGCGGTAAAATAAACCGCCTTTTCTTTTTTCATCGCTTCAAGCACTTCGGAACCGCGGTTTCCCTTGCCGATCATTCCCTTGAGCCCCTGAGCGAGCAGCGCCGGGGTGTAAGAGTCCATCCGGTAGCTGGTAGTCGGTCCGGCAGAGCCGATCACCTCTCCTGGTTTTGCAGGAGTGGGGCCGACATAGTAGACAATCGCCCCGCGAACCTCGAACGGCAGCTCCTGGCCCTTGTCCACAAGCTCGACAAGCCTTTTGTGAGCCGCATCGCGGGCCGTATAGATCACGCCGTTCAAACTGACCTCGTCCCCGATTCTGAGACGCATCACGTCCTCATCCGAAAGCGGCGGAGTAAGCGAAATGACCTGGCTCATGAGCTTACTTTTCTCCATTCGTGCGGTTATGAAAGTTACAACGGGAGGGGGTTACGCTCCCACCTTCCCTTTATTTTAATTCAGCGTGAATTGAAACAACTTAAGTGCGATTATCAAAATCCTGCTAACTCAAAAGCTAGCCGACATGTGCCGCGCTGAATGGCACTGCATGTTGACCGCAACCGGCAGGCTGGCGATATGACAGGGATGCGCTTCAACAAGCACACCCAGGGCTGTGGTCGTGCCGCCCAGACCCTGTGGCCCCACGCCGGTCCGGTTGACCAGTTCGAGAAGTTCTTCTTCGAGTTTGGCGTAGAACGGATCAGGGTTCCTGCTGTCCAACCTCCGCAGCAGCGTTTTCTTAGCCAGATAAGCGGAGTATTCGAACGTGCCCCCGATCCCCACCCCGACAATGATTGGTGGGCAGGGGTTGGCTCCGGCTTTTTCCACGGTTTCGACCACGAAGTTCTTGACACCTTCCAGGCCGTCGGCGGGTTTGAGCATCGCCAGCCGGCTCATGTTTTCACTGCCGCCCCCTTTTGGAGCAAATGTCAGGGTGAGCCTGTCGCCCGGAACCTGGATGAGATAAACCACCGCCGGGGTATTGTCTCCGGTATTGACACGGTTGAATGGATCACTGACAATGGATTTCCTCAGGAACCCCTCCTTATAACCCTGGGCCACTCCCCGGTTGATTGCATCTTTCAGCGTGCCCTCGCCTTCCAGGACAACCCCGGTGCCGAGTTCGGCGAAAAACACTGCGAAACCGGTGTCCTGGCAAAGAGGGGCAGTCCTGTGTTTGGCAATCCGGGCGTTTTCGAGTATCTGGTCCAGGATCCTGCCTCCAGTGGGGGACTCTTCCACCTCGCGAGCTCTGCGAAGCGCATCGATCACGTCATCCCCGAGTTCACAGTTGGCCTGGGGGCAAAGCTTTCGGACACGGTCAGTTACCTCGCTTAGCTGGATTGTTCTCAACACGATCTCCTCTCGGTGTCAATTCCTCTCAGAAACTGAGTTTGGCGATATTGGCCTTGACATCCTGGGCGGATTTGTGCAGCGCAACTTTCTCCTCGGCAGTCAAATCGAGTTCGACTATCTCTACCACGCCCCGGCTGCCAAGCATGGCAGGCACACCGACATATACATCCTCCAGCCCGTACTGGCCGGTAAGGTAGCAGGCGCAGGGCAGCACACGGTTCTTGTTTTTGATCACAGATTCGACCATCTCGGCTACTGCCGCAGCAGGAGCGTAGTAGGCACTTCCGGTCTTGAGATGCTTGACAATCTCAGCTCCGCCGTCCCGCGTACGCTGGATCAGCCTGTCGATTGTTTCCTGGTTCATTATTTCAGGCAGAGGTACTCCGGCGACCGTGGTATAGCGTTGCAGGGGAACCATCGAATCTCCATGGCCTCCCAGCACCATGGCCGAGATCTCCCGCACCGAAACTCCTAACTCCAGAGCAATAAACGATCTGAAACGGGCCGTGTCCAGAATACCGGCCATGCCGAAAACCCTCTCCGGGGAGAAACCCGTTACTTTCAACGCGGCGTAGGCCATTACATCCAAAGGATTGGAGACCACGATAACAATCGCCTCCGGGCTTTGCTGTTTGATATTTTCGGCTACACTTTTCACAATTTTGGCGTTCGCATCGAGAAGATCGTCCCTGCTCATTCCTGGCTTGCGCGGCAGACCTGCAGTGACCACCACGATATCGCTATCGGCTGTTTCTTCGTAGCTGTTCGTACCAACACAGCGAGTATCAAATCCTTCGATAGGGGCCGATTCCCAGAGATCGAGAGCCTTTCCCTGAGGGATACCTTCCACAATATCAAAGAGTACTAATTCATTGGCGAGTTCTTTTTCGACAAGCTTACAGGCAGTGGTAGCACCGACATTGCCAGTGCCGATTACAGTGATTTTCACAGGGGCCTCCTTTAAATAAGATTTTAAAGCTGCGAAAGGACAAATTTTGATAAATCATAAAAAACTAAGAAAGGAATATGCAAAACACAAGTCTTAGCTACAAAATTGATTAGTGGTTGAGATGATCGGTGTCAGTAAGTAAAGCTGGCTATAGTGATGAGGAAATTTCAATCAGGTGACTTTGCCCCAGGGATAGTTTTTTTCGAAAGCTTCCTCGAAATCGAAAACGTTCTTGAAATCCTGTTTGCTGTCTTGCTCGGTCTTGGTGAGCTGATTGGCCTCGATCAGGTTGAAAACGATCTCCCCGATATCCTCTGTACTTCTGATCCCCCAGTACTCAAGCACACTGCGTGACAGCGGGCCGTAAAGATCGAGTACCCGGCGGCGGCAACCCTCACTCAGCTCCCGGCCGGAGACATGGCGGGCCTCCTGAAGGCTCTCCAGCAGCACCCGGAGGGAATCGAGGATGAATACATAGGCTTCCTTACTGTAATTCGGATCCCTCTCAGTGATTTCATCAAGAAAATCGTATTTCTCTGACAAATCCCACATAGCACTTATCGAAACACAAGATGGTTAACCAGCCGGTTATAAATCTTCGTTGGGCTTTCTTATAATATTAGTTTTTAACCGCTGTTGTCAATGAGGTTTTTTGAGAATGGCGGGCCTGGAATAAACTGATTCGGCATACTGGAACATACTGCCCAAAATATCTTTAATCAAAAAGAATTCCTCGGAACTTGCTCCGGGGTAAATTGCTTGTTGGTTTTATCCTTGTTTTCATAGAGTTGCCGTGTGACACATAGAATATTTATTCTCATCCTTCACAATTCGGAAAGAAGGGGATTTAAACCTGGCGATCTTATTTCAGATCGTGCTTGAGAGCCACCATTTCCCCCTATCAAGGGGATTCATTTCAATTCCCCCCTATCAAGGGGGTACATTCCAAATTCCCCCCTATCAAGGGGGGAGACAGGGGGGTGTTATATTATACAGTTGGGGTTTAGTACCCGGAATCAGGATCACGAATTTCAGGGATTCACATACGGATCGCACTGATACCCCGCAGCTCTGCTGCGGGGTAGTTCATTCATCAAGCGGCCTCTCTTTTAACAGAGCGAGCCTGAAAATTTCATCCACTCTGCTCACCAGGCTGAATTCCAGCTGTTCGCTCACCTCCTCGGGCAGATCAACCAGGTCTTTTTCGTTCTCTGCAGGCAGGATCACCTGGCCTATGCCTGCCCTGTGAGCCGCGAGCACTTTCTCCTTGATTCCGCCTACCGGGAGAACCTTGCCGCGCAGTGTAATCTCACCGGTCATCGCCACCTCGTGGCGCACGGGCCTGCCGCTGAGCAGGCTGGCCAGCGCGGTCAGGATCGCAATCCCGGCAGATGGCCCGTCCTTTGGAGTGGCGCCAGAGGGAACATGCAGGTGGATATCGCAGCGAGAAAAAATGTCTTCTCCAATGTCCAGAGTACTGCGATTGGCCCGCAGAAAACTGAAAGCAGCCATTGCCGATTCCCGCATCACCTCGCCGATCTGGCCGGTGAGTTCAAAATTCTTGTTTCCCTCCATCAAGATGGCCTCGACAAAAAGTATTTCCCCGCCGTAAGCAGTCCAGGCCAGGGCGGTGGCCACACCGATTTCCGGCTGTCTTCCCGCGGTCTCAGGCAGGAATTTCGGCGGACCCAGGTAATCCGGGAGTTCCCTGGGAAGAACTTTGGAGTGGAAACGGCCCTCGAGAAGGTGAAGGGCTGTTTTGCGTGAGATTGAGGCAATCGAGCGCTCCAGTTCCCGCACACCGGATTCCCGGGTGTAGCCTTTGATAATCTCGCAGATAGTTTCTTCAGCCAGGTGAAGCAATCCTCCAGAGGAGAGGCCGTTCTCCTCCAGTTGGCGGGGAATCAGGTACCGCTGGGCGATTTTAAGTTTCTCCGCTGGCGTGTACCCGGCGATTTCGATAATCTCCAGGCGGTCGCGCAGGACGTGCGGAATCTGGTGAAAAAGGTTTGAGGTAGCGATAAAAAAAATATTGGAAAGGTCGAAGTTTATTTCGAGGTAGTGGTCACTGAATGCAGAATTCTGCGCAGGGTCGAGCACCTCCAGCAGTGCACTGGCCGGGTCCGAACGTCCCTCGGAACCCAGCTTGTCGATCTCGTCCAGCATGATAACAGGGTTGTTAACACCCACTTTGCGCAGAAGCTGGAGCAGGCGGCCGGGCATGGAGCCGATATAGGTGCGACGGTGCCCGCGGATTTCAGCCTCGTCCCGGATTCCACCAAGGGAGATACGGCAGAACTTGCGGCCGAGCGCACGGGCAATGGACTTGCCAAGCGAGGTCTTGCCCACACCAGGAGGACCGACAAAGCAAAGAATCGGGCCTTTCGAGTCCTGCTTGAGCTGTCGCACGGCCAGGTACTCGATAATCCGCTCCTTGACCTTGGTGAGGCTGTAATGGTCCTCATCCAGGATGCGGCGGGCCTCGATGATATCCAACCGGTCAGGGCTGCAATTTTGCCAGGGAAGGTGAATCAGCCAGTCGAGGTAGGTGCGGGAGACATGATATTCGCTGGCCGAGGGGGGAATCCGGCGCAGGCGCTCCAGTTCGCGGTAGGCCATCTCGAGCGCTTCATCGCTCATCTCCGCATTCTTGACCTCTCTGGCAAGCTCCTCCAGTTCACGCTTGTGCGGTTCCTCCTCGCCGAGTTCGTGCCTGATAACCTTGAGCTGTTCCCGGAGATAATAGTCGCGCTGCTCCTTGTCGAGCTGGGTCTTGACCTTGGACTGGATGTGTTTGCTGAGCTCGATCAGGTTGCGTTCCCGCACCAGGAAGTCGATCGCCATTTGTGCACGCTCGCGCGGTTCCACAGTCATGAAAAGCTGCCTTTTTTCATCAAGAGGCAGGTCTATATTTGCCATAACGAAATCGGCCAGCTCCCCGGCTGTCTCGATCGTATCGGATGCGCTGAGCAAATCCTCGGAAAGAATAGGGTTGAGATCGATCATTTCACGGAACAGAAGCAAAAGCGCCTTTCTCAGAGCTATGAGCTCCACCGGCGATTCGCCTGGCAATTTGATTGTCTGCGGACAGCAGAGGAAAAGTTTTCCCTCGTGGCGTACCTTGCCCAGGCGAATTCTGCCCACCCCCTGGATCAGCAGACGGATGGAGGAATCACGCATGCGCAACATTTTCAGTACCCGTCCAAGGGTGGCAAAGGGGAGAAAGCGTTTATCCTGTTTCTTTTTGCCTGTATCCTGCCCTATCGGGTAGCCCAGCGCAACGAGCTGTTTATCAGTGATATTATCCTCGATCAACTGGGCGAATTCGCCTTCGGGAACTACAACCGGCACCACGACATTGGGAAATACGATCCTGTCCTCGAGGGGAAGAAGGGGCAGTGTGCTGGGAAGATCTTCAGTGGCAATGATCGGCTGGGCCAACTTCACGCTCGTTTTCATCAATCACCGTCCCTGGTGTGGTCTTTAGCGAAGATTTAATCCTGAAAAACAGGCCGAACACCCAGCGGCTCGATTCCGATTCGGCCTCCTGTGGACTCGGTGAGCGAGGAAATGAAGGTCTCGGCCCTGCTGGTGGCTACTGCAATTTTCAGACCGACCTTCTCCTCGAAATTGCGGGATATGACGACCACAGGGCCTGTTTCGATAAGCTTGTTTACCCGGCCCAGAAAGGGATATTCAACGGTGAGCGAATAGCTTGCCCCGAACATGCCCTCTGTTTTTACTGCACCGGCAATAGCCTTTGCTGCGGCCTGGGAGTAAGCCCGCGCCAGGGGGCCTGTTCCAAGTTTCACACCACCAAAATAGCGGGTGACAACCACCACAACTCCGAGAAGGCCCTCGCTTTCGATTGCCTTGAGAATCGGTGCTCCGGCCGTGCCTGCCGGTTCGCCGTCATCGTCGTAAGCGAACGCGGTTTCAGCATGCTCAAGTGAACGCCAGCCCCAGCAGTGGTGGGCTGCTGCGTGATATTTTTTCTCCTCGGCCCGGATAATTTTACCCGCTTCTTCCCGCGTGGATGCACGCGCAGCCAGGCCGATAAACCGGCTACCCTTTATCCGCACCTTTGATAGGCCTTCAGAACCGAGGGTGCGTATCAGGTCTTCAGGAGGGATATTCAGCACGTTTTTTCCCTGATTGAGTGGTTAAACCTGAATTATTCATAAATTGCCCCAAGCCATAACAGGGCTTAGTGAAGTCTCGCGGCTGGAGGACATAAAAGCGATAGCGTGTAGAAGACAAGTAATTTCCATGAATGCCCTGATATATGTACAACGCTCCGGCATGCCATTGATTCGGCTTGCGCCAGGCAAGCCGAATCAGGCGACCTCGGCGAAGCGGTGTAAAAGCTCCCAGGCGCCAGGATTAACTTTTGTTTCTTTTAGACAGTGGTGTCCGGGGAAATGTACTGATAATTTTTTCAGTTGTCTTTATTTAATTTATTCGCCACTGGTGAGTTGTATTGAGATTTTCTTATAGGTAATGTTTTCCAGGTGAACAACTGGTGCTATTCCAAATGTTCCGATTTGGTCTTACTCAAACGCAGCCACAGGCTGCGCCAGCGGGCCGCCTGTCTGAGCCAGGCATGGGGAGCGTGTAGTTGCCACACCATTTTCATGGTAGCAATCACGAAGCTGCCCAGGCCGGCAGGCCTTTTGCCGCGGTGAGCTTCGCTCACCCGGCAAGGCGAGCGAGAAGGGAGCGTGATCAAAGCTGGAAGACACCCCAGGTCTTCGATTGCCTCATACTCTGGCGAGTTGCGGCCCGCAAGCGATTTTTGCCCACTTTTGATCGCCAGCAAAAGTGGGAAAGAGAGTATTAAAAGCTTGGTAGTTAATAGCAGGAAAAAGATGAAAATTAACCGGACATTATTATCTTTTAGTTATAAAAGAAATGGTTTTGCTTCTTTTGCCACCAAAAGAAGAATAAAATTATCTTTATAAAAATACAGCGAACTATCTTTCTTGCAACAGGTTAAAGTCTATTTTCAATGCAGGGGCGCCCGATCGGTCGCCCGAACAGAGCGAAGAATGCCTCGCCCCCTACGCTTAGTGAAGTCTCGCGGCTGGAGGACATAAAAGCGATAGCGTGTAGAAGACAAGTAATTTCCATGAATGCCCTGATATATGTACAACGCTCCGGCATGCCATTGATTCGGCTTGCGCCAGGCAAGCCGAATCAGGCGACCTCGGCGAAGCGGTGTAAAAGCTCCCAGGCGCCAGGATTAACTTTTGTTTCTTTTAGTTATAAAAGAAATGGTTTTGCTTCTTTTGCCACCAAAAGAAGAAAAATAGCTTACCTGACATGGATTATTCATAAAAACCCGCAGTGAGTGTTTTCAATGCAGAAGCGCACCCGCGTGTGCTCCCATTGACTATTTCAACCGCCGGGCGGACACATGGGTCCTCCCCTACAGGATTTGATTAAATTTATAATAATCCGGGTTAAAATAACCGGGTGCAGACAGCACAAGTAGCACAGGGCAATATAGTTCCAGACCCTCTGTTTGCGCAAAATTAAAGTTGACAGGGCGGTAGAGAAAAACTATCTTGAAATTTGGCGTAGAAATTTTTAGGCGGAGTAGCTCAGTTGGTTAGAGCGGCGGAATCATAATCCGCATGTCGTGGGTTCGAGTCCCTCCTCCGCTACCAGCTTAAAGCCCGTATTCTCTTAGATTTAAAGAGGATGCGGGCTTTTTTTTGCAAAGTTCAATTTTCTGTAAAAATATGCAATATTACGCTATTAAAAGCGGGAATAAAGCGGAAAAAGAAGAAAATCTTTATAATTATTGACTATCGATTAGATTGATATAATAATCAAAAGGAAACGAAAAGTAGGAGTTGATGACCTTCCCTCATAATTAGTAGTGCCGTTATTTGGGGCGGGTCAAAGTAAGAGATTTCAGCTTGCAAAACCTACTACTGTTTCGGCAACTTGCTGAAAGGTCTGATTGAAACCCGGAAGAGCATGATGCATGAACACAAAGCAATTTCGAAGCTTTGGGAGGATATTTTGATTATCGCACTTCTTTTTTTGCTGCTATCCGGTTGTTCTCCGGCACAGGAAGCCATAAAAGATTCCTATCGCATAGCTATCATTCAATTCGACGCTGTAGCGGAGGAAAATGAACGGAATGTTAGGGAAATCGAGAGGCTTTCCAGGGAGGCCGCCGCCAAGGGTTGTGAAATTATTATGTTTCATGAAAGTTCAGTAACAGACTATGTTTCAGAAGTGGAAAAATACTCTGAATATGTCCCGGAAGGCCCGTCGTGCAAAAAAGTTGAAGCGCTGGCAAAAGAACTTAACACGTATATCTCTTTTGGTCTTTCAGAGAAAACAAAAGACCGGCATTATTACATCACATACGTCTTCATGGGACCGAAGGGTTTTATTTATAAATATCGTAAAACATGGATCTGGAGGGATCCCTCGGATAAGGGATACAGGAACGAGTGGGCCCGTTACGATGTTGGCGATGGCCCGGGGATTTTCAATCTTGCTGGAATGCGGGCTACCTGTTTCATCTGTGCTGATGGTGAAGCACCCCGCTGTATAGAAAGGGCCTGTCTGCTGAAACCCGATATCGTATTTTATCCAAATAATCGCGCAAGCCCGAGCGATTATTCAGAACATGGCGAAAAAGCTGCCCGGATTGGAGCAACGACACTTGTTGCAAACCGTATAGGCAAATCCTGGGAGTATGACTGCAAGGGTGGTTGTGCTGTATTGAGCGCTTCCGGGACAATTCTTGCAAAAACCGCTACAACTGAAGAAGAGATATTAATCTATGATCTATCGCTCTGACATGCCCCCCCGAAAACTATTCCAGAAATTAAATAGCCCCCCTCCTACATGCTCCAGAGATAGGTGCATTTGAGCAGGAAAGCCCTCTCTTGCACCTCGCTTGTGCCTGGAATCGAGGTGTCCCGGTTTCATTGTAAACCAGGTAAAAAGGGCACCGCGGCTTGTAGATATAGTCAAGCAGCAGGTTTGTGGCCACCCTGTGATCCGCTTCGTTCCACTGACTGTATTGAAGTTAACCATGCCCTGCTGTTGAATTAATTGAGAAGGGATTGCTGAAAACAGCAGGCCTTCTTACTTTTGTATTTTTATTGACCCGCAAGATCGCTTGGAAGTTTTGAATTTAAAAGAAGTACAACAGCTCTGTGGCTGTTTTTCTCTATCGTGCTTAAATTCTCTTTTGCTTTGGAAAGTTAGATGAGTTATTTTTATTAGAGAAAATTATACATTTCACTCAATCCGATTTCTCTTAAAAGACCTGACAAATCATACCGGCTTCGCGCGCAGTCCACGAGTGCAGTAAGAACAGGTGAGCGGATCTGAGTAGGCGATCCGGAGTGCCGGAATCTGCACCAACGGGGCGCATGCGGCAGAGAAGGAACACCTGGCAGATGCTTGACTGGTGCCTGGAACGAAGAGTTAGTTTCCACCCGGACCGTAGCCGTCTTTCAGGGGAGGAGAAAAGCGAATAATGAGCAAAGGGTATAAAATACTTATTCTTGCTGCCTTAGCCGGCCTTGTGCTCTGGCAGGTCTACCGGGTGGTTTTCGGCAGCGGCTCGGAAACTGATGACAGCAGGCAGGCAGCGGTAGCAGTCGCACTAAGCCCGGTGCGCAAGATGACGATCAACGATATTGGGCTGTTCACTGGATCCCTTCAGCCGCGCTCCCAGTTTATCGCTGCCCCGAAAATTTACGGGCGTCTGGAAAAAGTTCTGGTAAATATCGGCGACAAGGTGAGTTACAACCAGTTGATCGCCGAGATTGATGACGACGAGTATGCACAGCAAGCCGAAAAGGCCCGCGCTGAGTTGGAAGTTATCAGGGCGACTCTCGAGGAAACACGGAGCTCCATGGAAGTGGCCCGCCGTGAGTTCGGGCGGGTCAAGGCTCTTTACAGCCAGGAAATCGCTTCGGAAGCGGATTATGACATGGCCCGGGCGAGTTTCACAGCCCAGGAGGCCCGTTACAAAGTGGCCCTGGCACGGGTGGCCGAAAGAGAAGCGGCCTGGAAAGAAGCCCAGGTAAGGCTGTCCTACACCCGGATTCGAGCCTCCTGGGAGGAAGGGGAGAGAAATGCCCAGTACCGGGTAGTGGGCGAAAGGTTCAAAGATGAAGGGGCAATGCTCACTCCGAACACGCCGATAGTCTCGATCCTCGATATCAACTTACTGATCGCAGTGATCCACGTTATCGAACGGGATTATCCGAAAGCACGGGTCGGCATGGAAGCGGAAATCACCACCGATGCGTTCCCGGGCCGCACTTTCACCGGACGGATCGTGAGAATCGCCCCGCTGTTGAAAGAAACCTCTCGTCAGGCCAGAGTCGAAGTTGAAATTGCCAACCTGGACCATCTGCTCAAACCCGGTATGTTTATTCGTGCCTCATTGGTTTACGGCCAGCACGAGAACGCCACTGTGATCCCGGTTGTTGCTCTTTCGCGCCGTAACGGCAAACAGGGCGTTTTCCTGGCCGAGGAGCAGAAAACAAGAGTGCGCTTCATCCCGGTAAACGTGGGCATTGTCAACGGAGAGCTGGCCGAGCTGCTCGAACCTGAAATATCTGGTTCGGTGGTGAGCCTGGGGCAGCACTTGCTGGAAGACGGAGCTCCGATAATTGCAACCGAGGAGATTGATTGAAAATGCCGCGCACTGTTACAAGAGAAGCCAGAGAAACCTTCCCGATTCAGCGAGAAAGATGACTGGAGGAACGAGGTGAAACTATCCCGGAACTCGGTGCGCCGCCCGATTTTCACTGCCATGGTGACTCTGATCGTGATTCTGATCGGCGTGGTGGCTTTTTCCCGCCTTCCCATCGATCTGATGCCAGAGATTACCTACCCCACAGTCAGTATTATTTCCGACTACGAGAATGCCAGCGCAGAGGAGATGGAAGAGCTGATCACCCGCCCTCTGGAAGAGGTGATGAGCAGTGTGCCGGGGGTTGAGGAAGTTACCTCGATTTCCTCGGAGGGCCGTTCGAGGCTACGGATTACCTTTACCTGGGGCACTGACCTTGACGCCGCGGCCAACGACATTCGCGACCGGCTTGACCGGGCGATCAACCGACTTCCCGAGGACGCCGAAAAGCCGAGCCTGCGCAAGTTCGACCTGGCGAGCTTCCCTGTGCTGATTCTTGGTGCATCGAGCAATCTCGATCCGGTTCAGATGCGCCGCATCATCGACGACCAGATCAAGTACCGCATCGAACGAATCCCAGGAGTGGCCGCGCTCGATGTCTGGGGCGGGCTCAACCGAGAAATCCATGTAAACCTCAACATGGACAAGATCAAGGCCCTCGATCTCCCGATGGATATGATTCTCAGGCGGATTCGCGCCGAGAATATCAACCTCCCCTCTGGAACTATTGACCGGGGCATTTACGAGGTTACTATCCGCACTCCAGGGCATTACAACAACCTGGAAGAAATAAGAAACACAATAGTTGCCATCCGGGAGGGCGTACCGGTCCAGCTTCGGGAAATCGCTGATGTGGAGGATTCCTGGGAAAGGATTACCCGGATCGTTCGGATCAACGGCAAGCCAGGTGTGCGTCTGGGAGTGCGCAAGCAGTCGGGTACTAACACGGTCGAGGTCGCGCGCGGGGCCCTGGCGGAAATCGGGAAAATCAACCGCGACATCCCGCAGATTCAGCTAACTCCGATTATCGACACCTCCGAATATATTGAACGTTCGATCTCTAATGTCGGCTCCATGGCGTTCTACGGCGGTATTCTCGCCGTGCTCGTGCTGCTATTTTTTCTGCGCGAAATCCGCAGTACAGTAATCATCGCCACTGCCATCCCGGTTTCGATCATCGCCACTTTCGCGCTGATCTATTTCGGCGGATTCACGCTCAATATCATGACAATCGGGGGGCTGGCCCTGGGAATCGGCATGCTGGTGGACAATTCCATTGTGGTGCTGGAGAATATCTTCCGTCTCCGGGAATCCGGGATCCCGCGTGAAGAAGCGGCTGTGGAAGGAAGCGCGGAAGTAACCTCTGCTATTATCGCCAGCACCCTTACTACTCTGGCAGTCTTTCTTCCACTGATTTTCATCCGGGGCATGTCAGGAGTGATGTTTAAGCAGCTTTCGCTGGTGGTGAGTTTTTCTCTTTTCTGCTCTCTGGCCGTGGCACTTACCGTAGTGCCGATGCTTGCTGCGAAAATGCTCAAATCGATCCAGCATAATCCATCCGGGACGAACCACACACGGGCCGGAAAATTTTTCGCTCTCAGCAAACAGATCTTTGCACAGATCGAGACCCGCTACAAGGATTATCTGCACTACGCCCTCGACCATCGCCTTTTAGTAGTTGCGGTTACAGTGCTCATTTTCACAACCAGCCTGGCGCTCATTCCTCTGATCGGTGTTGAGTTCATGCCCAAGGCCGACGAGGGCGAGGTCAGAGTCAATGCAGAGATGGATGTCGGCACCAGAGTGGAAGTTCTCGATGAGAAATTCAACCTTATCGAGAAGTTTGTTACAGAAACCGTACCGGAGTTGAAAAACACAGTGATCAGTGTCGGGGGGGCCGGCTATCGGGTCCAGGGATCGCACGCCGGTGAGATGCGCGTCGCGCTGGTGCCTCAGAAAAAACGTTCGCGCTCCAGTGAGGAGATTGCCTCTGTTCTCAGGCATAAACTGGCTAAAATTCCCGGGGTGACCATCCGTACCCGCGAGGGGCAAGGGCTGTTCCTCTTTCGTATTATCAGCGGCGGCACTGAAAGAGTTCAAGTCGAGGTGCGTGGACACGACCTGGAGACAAGCGACGTTCTTGCCAAGCGGGTGCTCGAGTTGGTCGAGGAGGTGCCTGGGGTCACCGATGCCAAGATCAGCCGCGAAATGGGAGTACCGGAGGAACTGGTTATCGTCGACCGCCAGAAAGCGGCCAACATGAAACTGACCGTTTCCCAGATCGCCAATACCCTTCAAACAGTGCTCTCCGGTACCCCGGCCGGTTACTATCACGACAGCGGCGATCAATTCAGGATCCTCGTCCAGGTCAAGGATGCCGAGAAAATGGCCCTGAGCGAAATACTCGACCTCACTCTCACCAATACGGATGGCCAGCCGGTAGTGCTGCGCAATGTAGTTCAGGTCACTCCTCGCACCGGCCCGGTATTGATTGAGCGCAAAGACCAGGAGCGAATCGTGCTGGTTTCGGCCAATATCAGCGGTCGTGATATGGGCTCTATTCTGGACGACATCCGCGAAAAACTTCAGTCGGTTCCTGTGCCGCGGGATTTTGCAATCGTTTTCGCCGGAGACTACGAGGAACAACAGAAAGCGTTTAATGAACTGCTGTTGAGTTTCGTGCTGGCACTCATTCTGGTTTACATGGTAATGGCCTGCCAGTACGAGTCGCTTCGCGATCCGTTCGTGGTGATGTTTAGTGTTCCTCTGGCCGCTGTGGGGGTAATTCTGCTGCTCTTTCTGAGTGGCACCACATTCAATGTCCAATCGTTTATCGGCTGTATTATGTTGGGAGGGATCGTGGTCAACAATGCAATCCTGTTGGTGGATCACACCAACCTTCTACGCAGAAGAGACAGGATGGGGTTGCGCGAGGCAATCGAGGAGGCGGGACGCCGCCGCCTGCGGCCGATTTTAATGACAGCCCTGACCACGATTCTCGGCCTGACACCACTGGCCTTGGGTATCGGTGAGGGAAGCGAGGCCCAGGCTCCTCTGGCTCGGGCCGTGATCGGTGGGCTGCTAAGCTCGACCCTGATTACCCTGATATTTGTCCCTGTCGTCTACTCCGTGTTTGAAAGGAAAATGACTGAGCATGAAAAGAGTTTATAGCATTAATGATTGCAGGGCATTTTGACCGGCTGCTTGACTCGTAATGCAGGAGTTTAATTTTTTACCAGAAAAGACTGTAAGGAGATAAAACTTAATCCTCAGCGCCGCGCTAGCTGTATGTAGAAATTGTTCAATCAGGCAGATGATTTTCTTAGGCAGTGTGGTAACAGAAGTTTTAAGATAGGCAGCTATGGCCTGCAATTAAAAAGAAGGGTTTGCTGGAAAAGGCAAGCCCTTTTTACTTATTGGTACACCCCTGTATTTCGGTGCGGAAAGTGTAACTTGGTTTTTTAGCCAGAAACTGTTGCTCCCGCTGATTATATAGAATATCCTGTTCGGAAAATTATTAAGGGTATATCACCAGCTTTCTGTCATATCGAGAGGATACAGTGACTTCCTGCTTCTTGAATATTTGCATTGTAATCTGTTTGTTTTCTAGCCTGGTTATTAATTTCAATGTGTGGACTAATATAAAACCAAATCGAATTCGCCTCCCCTACTACAGGCTCCAGAGATAGGTGAATTTGAGCAGGACCATCCTGTCATTGATCTTGTGGGGCGCAGCCTCCAGGGTGTTGCGGTTTTCGTTGAACACGAGGTAGATATGGCTGCGGGGGCTGTAGATGTAATCCAGCAGCAGGTTTGTCGCCACTTTGTGATCGGCATCGTTCCACTGCACGTAGCACTTGGCGAACAGTTCTGTGGAAAACGAGTAGGTTCCCCTGGCAGCCAGCGCATTGGCTGTGATCGAGCCGTGGCTGAGATCGAGTCTATCACGTCTATATTCCAGGTCCAGGTTGAAATTGTTGGAGATTTTCAGTTTATTGGAAATTCTCAGAGTGCTTGATCTGCCGTCGAGCTTGTCGCCCCAGACGCAGAAAATATCTCCGGCGAACCGACTGCCCTGGAAAGATCGGAACCGGAAGTACTGATGATAGCCGAGATAACCTCCCTGGTCGATCTTGATCTCCCTGATATCATCCTCTGAGGGCAGGTACTCGTATTTCCTGTGGATGCCGTATGCAAATTCATCGTCACTTGCCAGGGTGCATTGGAAATTGAGCCGGTGCTCCCTGTCGACCAGGGTGTTGTGGTTGAATCACTCGTCCTATCATTTAAAGAGTCAGGTAAAGCGGATTTATCACTTGCGGCTGATTGTATCTGGCTTGTATATCCCCAGGCGAGGATAAGAAAGGCGGCAAATGGAAGCGAAATCGACTTGACTGTCATAATTTAAAGGCTCCTTTAGCCACACTCAATCCACGTTTTCGGTTACCAACTCAGTTTGGCCTTTCCCAAATCAGGCAAATATCAGCTTGGAGAAATTGCGGGAGGACATATCGGCTGGTGGGACAGCTAACCCAGCTCAGCTAAAATAGTTGTGGGGATCGGTAACTTGGACCTTGGGACTGAGTTCCCGCCATAGATCCATTACACTTTCTCTCTCTGAAGACCATTTACTGGAAGCCTCGGTTTCCTCTTGAGTTGCCTGCTCCATTTTTTTCTTGGTCTCTATCAGTTTGTCCAGGTTTTTATTGTGATTTGTTTTGCGGCTGCTGAAAAACTTCCATTTCTCATCGAATCCGGCTTTCATCTGAGTGATAGTCCTTTTGTCCAGCTCGGTTCCGGTGGATTTTTCTATCTCCGCCCGAAGGAACCTGAGCTCATCACGAAGATCCGAGCGGATTCCCAGCAATTCGGCCTTGATCCCTTTCAACTTATTGCTCATTTGTTCGTACTCTTTAAGGATTTCTTTGCTTTTCTCGATGCACTGAAAATATTGCCAGCGGGTTAGCCGGGAATCCCGCAAGAGAGTTTCATAAAGTTTAGCCTCTTCAAGAAGTTTCTGCTGAGTTTTTATCCTCACATAAATGATTATAAGCAGAATCAAGATCACGATTCCCGGAATTGCTATTTCCACGATTTCCTCGGATTTAAATAAATCAAAGCAAAATATTTATCAACATTCTATAGGAATCTACAACCAGGTGTCAAGAGAAGACTTGAATACGCAAAAAAGCAAGCTTTTGAGCCGCAGCAGTCGCCGAGAGATGCGGCAAGGTATGGTTTTCAGCTTAATCAATCGGGCCATTTCAGGTCTATCGCTGGGCAATGAAAAAAAGAGACGAGCTTTTACGCCGTAAGGGCGAAAAGGGCAGAGTCGCATAGTGTAAGAAAATACCAGGATAGAATAAAAATGAAAAGGCAATGCTGGTTTTGATACGCGCAGTTCCGAAAGTAGTCAAGCTGGGTTACAGATGCCTTGAAAGGATTAAGTCATTTTTAGCGCCTAGGACTTTTTTTAAGGTATTACTCAACTGATCGATTTTATAAGGCTTGATAACAAAGCCCTTGAAGCCAAATTTTTTGTAATTCGACAGCACAGGATCGTTGGAATATCCTGTGGATACTATCGCTTTTACATCCGGGTCGAAATCAAGCAGTTTCTCTAAAATTTTCTTGCCACTTATAGCGCCAGGTAATGTCAGATCCAGGATCAGCACATCGAAAGGCCGCGTGGTTTTTTTCGCCCGCTTGTATAGAGTTATCGCCTCTGTGCCGTCTTTGGCAAGCTTTACCTTATGACCCAGGTGTTCGAGCAGGTTGCCGGCCACTTTCCTGCCATGTTCCTCGTCATCCATTATCAGTACCTTTGCTTTTTTTGTCCCGGCCTGTTTTTGCACACTTTTTTCCTTCTTCACCGGCTGTGTGGAAGCTGGCAGGTAAATGTCGAACCTGGTGCCGCTACCTTTCTGGGATTCAACACTCAGATAGCCGCTGTGCTTTTTTATGATCGACCAGGCAGTGGTAATCCCCAGCCCACTGGCCTGGGCTTTAGTCGTGAAATAGGGATCGAATATTTTGGGCAGATGTTCCTCGGCTATGCCGTGGCCCTGATCTTTAATGGCAATCTTGATATATTTGCCTTCTTTCAGATGTAAGATATCATCACCCCGGGAGATATAATTTTCAGCTGAAACTTTTATTTTCCCTCCATCCTCCATGGCCTGCTTGGCGTTTATGACCAGGTTGTTGATTACCTGAGTTATCTGGGCCTGATCCACCTCGACATACCACAGGTCGTCTGCAACGTTAAACTCGCAACGGATATTGGAGCCTCTGAGCGAAAACCAGGCAGATTCCTTGATCAAATCAGCAATCGAGGTGGATGTCTTGATCAGTACACCTTCTTTGGAAAAGGTGAGAAGTTGCTGGGTTAGATCCTTGGCCCTCAAGCAGGCATTTTCTGCCTCTTTCAGCCTCCTGTATATTTCATCATCCTTGTTTACCAGCGCCTCTCCAAGAGAAATGTTCCCCAAGATCGCGGTCAGAATGCTGTTGAAGTCATGAGCGATCCCGCCAGCCAACAGGCCTAGAGATTCGAGTTTACTCGCCTTGCTCCGTTCCTCCTCCAGGTGCCTGCGATCTGTAATGTCCAGGGCAAAGCCGATAATACCTTCAGTTTTACCCTCGATATTCTTGTACGGTATTTTATTGACCAACAAAGCCCTGCTCCCATTCTTGGTCTTTAAAGTTTCTTCCTTGTTCAGTACAGGTTTGCCGTTCCGGATCTCTTTTAAATCATCTGAATCGTCCTGTAGAAAATGAGATTTTCCCTCGAACAGTTCCTTGTCCTTCTTGCCGATAATCTTCTTGATCGGTAAGCCGGTGAGCTCGGCAAATGCCTTATTAACCCTGATATAGCGGTTGTTCTTGTCTTTGTAGAAAATCATCGCAGGCGAGGAATCGATTATTATCTGCAGCTCCTCACTTTTCTGCTGCAGATTTTTTTTCGTCTCCTCGAGCTGTTGGGTCCGTTGGGCGACCATTTTTCCGAGGTTTTTATGCAGGTGAACCAGTTCTTTGTTTTTTTCCTTGAGTTCCATTAGTATATCGAGATATTTAGCCGTGGCCAGTTCGTACTCCTCCTTTGTCAGTTCGAAATCGTTCCTGAGATGTTTCAGTTGGATCTCAAGGGAATTGATGATGTTCCTAAAGTTTTTGTTGCTCATGATATAAACCACCCCATTTGATCCTTTTTTTTGATTTCTTCCTTGAGCTCTTCCACAATAATATCCACTGCCTTGGCTTTGATCCTTAAGCTGGATAAGCATTTGTTGAATAACTTCATGTCCCTGAATGGAGAATCTACATAGCCGATTTTTTCCCTCTGGCAGATATAGTTTGCAACATAAACTGTAAAAACAGCTCTTTTGAAATCCTCTTCGACCTCGGTGGGCTCGTGATGGAAGCCCATGGCATGGACCAGTTCGTCCGGGAAATCCCAGTCATCGGCGACCGCTCTCGAGATAGCTGCGTGGTCGATTTTCATGGTTGCCTTTTCAGCAATATAGAGGTTTATTTCCTCCTGGGCCGATTTTTTCAGAGCCTGCTCAAACATCTCCCGGAAAAACTGATCCTCCACGATAATTCCCAGATCGTGCAAAAGGCCCGCCACATATATGTTATCTCCCCGCTCCCTGAATTCCCTGCGATATATCATTTTGCAGCATAAGGCCACAGCCGAGCAATGTTTCCACAACGACAACCTGGAATAACCGTGGATAGTATCCTCTTTCATGAACAGTTCGCAAACCTTCTGATTCAGCGCCAGTTCCCTGACCGCATCGAAACCGATACAGATAATCGCCTCCTGGATGTCGCTGATAGACTTCGGGTAGCCATATTGAGCGCTATTGGCAAGCTTTAATACCTTGGCGCAAAGGGGAGGATCTTTTTCGACAATGTTTCTTAGATCCCTTGCACTTGAGCTTTCGTCTTTAATGATTTTCAATATTTCTGTAACAACCTGTTTGATCGAAGAAATATCGGACTTGTTTACAAGCTTAATTATCAGTTCGATCAGCTCGTTTTCGCTATTGCCCATTTTCCATCTCTCCCTGATAGGTATACGTAATTGGCTCAGGATAATATCCGCAAGTCCCTTTCAGTGTAAAAATATCGGAAATGCTTTCGCTGTCCCGTGGATTATCCTTTAGAATCTTGACAGCTTAATCGGTCAATGATTTGCGTATTAGAAAGATAGACAACTTTATCGACTATAGATAACCACTTAGAAATTAAGAGGTTGTAAAAGAGCAAAATATATTGCTAATGAGAAAATCTAACAATTTTAAATTTGTAAAAACTTTTTTCTCGAACTACCCATAAAATAAGGCGTAAGGTCTTTTGGAGAAAGTTTTTTTTTGGTATCTCGAACTGACAGCTTTTTAGGAGCAAGGACTGTTGTTCCTGGAAAAAGGAGCAACTTAGCCCGTGTGTGGGATAAAGGGTCTGGAGAGGATTTCTAAGCCCTGTTTCTGCCTGCCATAGAGAAAATTTCTCCTGAAATGATACCTTGATGATCCGGGCCTGGGTACTTAAACTTAAATACAGTTTTTCCCTGGAAAAAATATTTTAACTGACAATAATTTGCACCCGGTATTTTTTCCCTCAGAATCCCGATAAGAATTAAAAAGGCAGATTCCTTCATTTTTTTTAACCAGGAGAGGAGGATCATGAGTATAACATTACGCGTTGTTCAGAACTACGATATCACACGTGAGAAAGAATTCCTCGGACTTGAAAGGAGTTTTGCAGAACTGGAGCGCAGAAGGCCGGATTATGTGAAAGGAAAACGTACCAAACCAATTTCGGGTCTTGAACCAACAAACACCCTGATCTGGGAGGGCGAATTCCCGAATTTGAAAGCTGCCGGGGACTGGCTCGATTTCGTGAGTAAGGATACAGAGCACGATAATCTGTTTGACAGGCAGCAGCCGTTTTTCAACTCCGTGCGGATTGAGTTCTATGAAAATCTCGATTACTGATAATATCAGATATTCTTATCATAATTCTTGAAAACCTGGATAAAGGACTGTCAAGATGAAACTTTGTTTCAACACGATTGGCTGCCGAAACGAGGAAGAACGTCTGCTGGAGATTATCGCCGAGATCGCCGGGCTGGACAAATACAAAGCTATCGAGTTGTGGATCCCCGATATTACCAGAATGGATCGCGAAAAGGCACGGGACATGGCGGCGCTATGCACCGAAAAGGGACTCGATTTGCCGATAGTCAGCAGTGTGCTCGGCGTTTTACGCCTTGAGATGGATGACCTGGAAGAACAGTTAAGGCTTTGCCAGAAACTGGCCACACTGGCCGAATGGCTGGGAGCGCGGCTGGTACGCGCCTTTCCCGGCCTGGTGGGCGAGATCACCAGCCGCAATCCGGACCCGGAATATTACAAATGGGTGGTGGATGCTTTCAGGCAATACTGTGGGATCCTGGCAAACAGCGGACTGACCCTGGTCTCGGAAACCCACTGCGACACTTTCGTGGATACGGCAGAAGGGGCGCTTAAATTCGTCGAGGATGTGGGCGAGCCGAACCACGGTTTCATCCTCCAGCTCGGCATTGTTCCCCGCTGGTCCGGGATGGATGCTCTCGGGTTTTACCGGGCGCTGCAGGATAAAGTACTGCACATGCACCTTCACCCTTACCCCTGGCAGGAGCACGAGGACAACATATCCCATTATGCCCGGCTTCTCCCGGTTCTGGAAAAGGAAAAGGTGGATTTTTACGTCTCTGTGGAGAATTGCGAGGCCCTGGTTCCGCCCCTGGAGGCGGCACGCTGGGGAGCCGAGATAATACGCAGATTCGTGGCCGGAGAGAAAGTGTCAGCTCCGGAAAATTCTTGAAAGATTGTCAGCAAGAGCACGATCCTGCGCGCTACTGCTGGTGATTAGAATCTTGAGAACCGACGGCCTTCTAGAACTGGAAATTTTCGATTGACAATGATGAGGGATTTTTAAGGATTCAGTTTTCCTGGCCTTTTTTCGCTGTTTCCTTTGTTTCCTTGCTCAGATCTATGCTTACCACCCGATTTCTGCCTTCGCGCTTGGCCTGGTAAAGAGTCTTGTCGGCTAAAGAGACAAGTTTATCATGCCTTGAACCGCGGCGCGGTATGAGATGAGCCACACCGAGACTTATTGTGACAAATTCGCCGATTTTGGAATCCGGGTGGGGAATCTTAAGCGCCTCGATCTCTTTACGCAGCCTTTCGGCAAGCATAGCCGCCCCATTCGGGCTGGTTTCCGGCAGAAGGGCCACAAATTCCTCGCCTCCATACCTGGCAACAAGATCGCCTGGACGCATGAAGTTTTGCTGCATTGTAACAGCGATCTTTTTCAGGGCATCATCACCTGCCTGATGCCCGAGGCTGTCGTTGTAGTTTTTAAAAAAATCGATATCTATCATTATCAGCGAAATCTGCAACGAGTTTCGCACGGACCTGCTCCATTCAACCTCGATTGTTCTGTCAAAAAGGCGCCGGTTGGCAATGCCGGTCAGCCCATCCTGCGTTGAGAGCAAGAGAAGTCGCTTTTCGAGCTTTTTATGCCTGGTAATATCGCGCGTGATCGCCACCAGTTTGCGGTAATCTCCTAAACGCGTTTCCGAAATCAACAGTTCCATCGGGAAGGTGGAACCATCCTCGCGCTTACCTTCGACCTCCTGACTCGTTCCGACAATATCGGCCTTGCCGGATGAGCTGAATTTTCCCAACTGTTTTTCGAGCCGTTCCCGGTAGTTGTCGTAGAGCAGGATCGAAAGGTTCTCCCCGACAATCTCCAACTCCCTGTAGCCGAACATCTTTTCCGCAGTAGGATTGAATGTTTCAATTTCACCGGTATTATTGGTGGTGATAATGCCGTCCATTACCGAATCGACTACCGCGCGGATATATTCCTCGTTTTCGCGAAGTATTTTTTCAACATTTTGGCGTGTTTTCATTTCTTTCTGAAGCCGGTTTTTGGTTACGGTGGCTCGATTAGCCTGGCCGAGAGCCTCTTTTCTGCTCTTGTAGAGCCGTCCAAGCAGGCTGAAAAACAGTAATACGGTTAGGATGAGCAGGGATAGCACGATCAGCCGAATCAGTTTGTATGTCTTGTAAGCATCGGCTAAATCGATTTCTGCTGCCACGCCGAATCCCAGTTCTTCGTTCCATTTCCAGGTGCCGACCACAGGCACTCCTCGATAATCCCGGTACCCCTCCAGATTTTTCGCGGAACTTCCGGTTACAGCCTGACTGGCCATAAAAGTTAGCGGCTGCTGGCTGCGCGGTAGAGAAGGTTTGAAACCCTTGAGAAGATTGCCGCCAGGATCGCGCACCTCGACAGTGAGAATGCTGTTTTCCCCCTCCCTGAGTAAGCCGATTTCGCGGAGCTGATTCTCGAAACGGCTCCTGGTAATAAGCCTCCCTTTGCTGTCAAAAGCGTAAGTTTCGCCGGTTTGTCCCACCCGGCCATATTTAGATATATGGGCAAAGCACTGAGAGGGGTCCACACGAAGGGTCAGTGCCGCAATGACCAGATCCTGTTCGTTACGAACCGGGGCAGCCACAAACATGGCTGGCTCATTCTCTCTGTGTTGCCCGGAAACCCCGGGAAGAGGAATATCAGATTGCATGGGAAGGGAGAAAGCACTGCTGCCGCTAAAAACTTTGGATAAAAACTCGCCTCTTTCACTAAGTAAATTCCGCGTGCTGATAGTGCTGTCTCTGGCCGATGCAATGCTGATATGTTCGGGTGAAATAACGAAAAAACCCAGGAATTCGTGCCCCTCAATATGGGTTTGATAGAAGTTGCGCATCTGAGCCAATGCTGGGCCGGCAAGCAGTGTTTCGCTTTCGGCGGGAAGAGCCAGTTGAGCCTCGACCAGCTTGCGCATGCCTGGAGAGGTGGCCCAGATTTCCACATGCCGCATACAGGCTAGTATCCAGTAGTGCATTTCCTCGGAAGTTGAATTTACCACAGAGCTGAGAGCTATTTCCATGTCCTGCCGGACCATACCCTTGATCTCACGAAGGGTCAGCCAGGCCAGTAGAACAATGATCAGAACCACCGAGGAGAGCAGTGCCAGATCCAGGTTGAATCCCAGAATCAACCGGCCCGAAACATGTCGTTTTTTAGCTGATTTTCGCGATCTTTTCGCGCGGGCAGGCTGATTATCGATTTGGCCGCGTGGAGCCATCTCATTAAGACCCAAAAAGAAAAGTTTTGTTAAATCATCAAGGTTATATTATTCCCCCCAAGGGGAAAACGAAACGGATGAAATAACTTCCTGTATTCCCCGATCATTTCATTGATATGGCTGGAAAGCGTGAAAAGGAGTCGGGTTGTTTAGGCGTATGTATTATACCAGTTTTAAGCCGATCTGAAAAGTGAAAAAAAAGACAATACCATCATTTTTTGCTAAAAATCTGGAAAAAATTCTTTATCCCGGATTATTCATGAAACCCAGACCTTGACAGGTTTAATCATTTATTTTCACGTTTTTATCAGCCACCGAGGGAGGGGGGCGGCGGCTGTGCGACTTGGGTCGCACAGACCGTTGCGCTTCTGCGCAACGGCGCGCATTTCATGCGCCCGCCGCCCCCCCACCCCCCAGGCCCCGGGAAAACATAAAATCTTACTAATCTATGAATAATCGGGGGTTATAGATGTAAATGGAGTGAAGCCTTAATTAGCGTGTAATAAAGGATTCATATTACAGGTATGGCATACTCTCTGAAAAAAGCATGTTTTAGAACAACTATTTTATCCTGAGAGTGTATTCAAAACTTTCATCCGGGTTGGTGGTGTAACTTGAAAGAATTCCCACTGCAGTTGCAGGTGATCCGATGCCGTCGATATCGTAACTATAAAACGGCAGAAAAGGAAAACGCAGGCTGGTTTTGCCCTGAGGAACCTCGAGGCTCCACTGCCTTGTCTCGATTCTGGAGCCTATCCGCTCTTCGTGAAAGCGCCTCTTTTCGTTGCTCAAAACCAGGGTGTGTCCAGCGGCTGTGCTGATCTGCTCTCCCGCTTTGAGCTGAAGCTGCAAGTTGCATTCATAACGGTTGGGCCAGAGAATCGGCGGTGTGGTTTCAGTAAAATCCACTTTTATTTTCAGAGTCCGCTTATTAATTATCGCCACTTTTTTGCGGGCGCGGAACTTGTCGAACCCCAGTTCGAGAACAAGAGTATCGGCCTGACAGGTTATCCGGCTTTCCCTGGGCCAGAAATCGAAACCCCCGTGGCTTGGCTCCATCAGCAATCCGGCGATCTGAGGCTGGCGCTTGGTGTTGCCGCCGCAGATCACGACTCCCAGCTTTTCGTGCCAGACCTCAAGGTAGGTGTAACGGTCCAGAAAGAATCGGTTTCCCTCCCAGGGAGGGCTGACTATGCCCGCCAGGCATACTACCCAGCTTCCCCGGCGAATGAGATAGGCCCCGCTCATCAATCGCGCCTCGTAACTGTCGATTTCCTGGGGCGCGGGTGATTCCTCCCCGGCAGCGGAATATTTCAGGTTATCCAGGATCCAGGCCAGGTTCATGAAAGACGGTTTATATCCGGATGTGGCTCGGGTTTTTCCACCCTCGCCCTCGGCCAGTCCCATCCGTTCCATCAGTTTCAGGGTCATCAGGCGGTTGTATCGCCTTCCGTCCGGGAAATGGCTGTGGCCCAGCAGTCCCCAGGAGGCTTTGAGCCCAGGGCTGTAACGGTTGCGCTCGTCGATTATCGAAACCGCCGATCCGTCCGGGTAGGTGAACCTGAGATTAAAATCCTTTGCCCGGCGAAGTGCCTCAAGGGCTTCAGGATCGCCGGTGAGCGCGTAATACAGCCCGACCCCGTGCGTGGTAACCCGGTTGTAGGAATTGACCGGCCCGTGATGTTCGGCCCAGTAACCATCCGGGTGCTGGGTGCGTAGAAGGTTTTTGTACTCCTCCCGGACCAGCTTCACCCATTCGGGATGCCCGAACACCTGACCGGCGCGGAAAACGGTTGTCATGTAAAGCGAATAATGATTGGGACTCACTCCGAGTTCTACCGCGGTATAGTTTCTCTTGCCCCGGCTGAGTTGGACATAGCCCAGGTAATGGCCGACCCAGTACTTGATACGCTCTGTCCAGGCGGCTTTCCTTTCCACGCCGAGAGAATCCTTGATCAGGTCGAAAGCCTCGATCCAGGCATAGAGCGTCCAGTTGCCGAGCGGCCAGACAGTTTCGGATTCGTAGCCTGACAGCAAGTCCCCGCAGGCGATCGCCGAATCGAGAAGGCGCTTTTGCCCGCTGTAAGGATTCAGCGGGTGAGGGGTCTTGTAGAGATAGGCCACAGGATAGATCGCCATCTGGGCGTACTGGTCGAGCCGGGCCTGGGGCTTGTTTTTCATTTCAACAGATGAGTTGTAGCGCCCGTCATCGCTCTGTGCCTCCAGGGCGCGGCCGGTACCCTCGGCCAGTATTTTCATGTAAAGCTCCGCCAATGGAGGATCAGCCGCAGTTGATACCGGAGGGTTAAAAAACAAAGTCAACGCAGTGAGTAGGGTGAGGGCACGTGAGATATTCATGATAGCTGGCCGGGCGGACTTGGCATAAGTTTTTTTATTCATCCGTTTCTCCTGCCGGTTTCAAGAAAGGAAACAACTTGTGTGATAACAGAAAATGCCGGTTTCGCCAAATATTAATCTACATAGATTTGCCAGGGAACGGAAGATTTGACCCAGGGGAGGGGGGAACCACCTGGATGAAGCATGAGCTGATATTTTCCAGTTTCCACCTTCGCCTGTTATTTCCCTTAATTGACATCCGGATACAGGGTGGGTATTATTCCCTAATTCTGTCTCATATAACGTTCCATGATCCTTAAGTTTCCGTCGGAGGGACAATGCTGCGAAGAATCTGGTTTGTAGGCCTGTTGGCTGGTTTCGCTCTCCTGCAATCTTCCCATGCTCTGGCGGCGTCCTCGGGGCTGATCGAACTCGATGTGGACGCCTCGGAGGTGGCCAGGAGGATCGTTCATGCGCAGTTGGTTATCCCGGCAAAGCCTGGTCCCATGATACTTGTTTACCCGAAGTGGATTCCGGGAGAACATGGGCCTACCGGCCCGATCACTGACCTGGCGGGTTTGAATGTCACGGCCGGCGGGCGGGAGATCGCCTGGCACCGGGATGAAACCGACATGTACGCCATATCCTGCCAGGTTCCGGCCGGTGCTGCCTCAGTGGAGGTTTCTCTGGATTTTCTCTCGGCGCCGCCTGCTGCGAAAGGTTTTACATCCGCGGCGTCGGCCACTGCACAGCTGGCGATAATCAACTGGAACCAGTTGCTGATCTACCCGAAAGGGGAAAAAGCCGGAGAGATTCTATTCCGGGTGAGCCTGAGCTTGCCTGAGGGCTGGAGGTTCGGAACCGCGCTGCCGGTCGAATCCGTTTCGGATGGAAAGGTAAGATTCGCGGCCGTTTCGCTAGAAACTTTGATTGATTCTCCTTTTCTATGTGGGAAGTATTTCCGCGAGGTTGACCTCACGGCACCGGGCGGAGCGCATCACAGTATCCAGATAGCTGCAGACAACCAGGCTGCGCTCGAGCTGGCGCCGGAACTGAAAGAGAAATACAGTCGTCTTGTAGCCGAGGCCGGGACGCTTTTCGGCGCGCGGCATTACGGCTCGTATAAATTCCTGCTTTCCCTGAGCGACTATATCGGCCATTTCGGCCTGGAACACCACCAGTCAAGCGACAATCGGGTACCGGAGCGGACGCTTATAGACGAGAAACTTCACCTGGTAGAGGCATCCCTCATGCCGCACGAGTTCGTCCATTCCTGGAACGGCAAGTACCGCAGGCCAGTAGATATGACCACCAGTGATTACCAGCAGCCGAAACGTACTAGTCTGCTCTGGGTTTACGAGGGGCTTACCACCCACCTGGGCTATGTGCTCACCGCACGAAGCGGCCTCTGGACTCCGGAGCAATACCGTCAGGCCCTGGCTTTCTTCGCAGACTGGGTGCAGAACCAGCGTGGACGTACCTGGAGGCCGCTGAATGACACCGCGGTTTCAGCCCAACTGCTTTTCGGCGCGCGGAAAGACTGGGAGGCCTGGCGGCGCACAGTGGATTTCTACCGCGAGGGAATGCTGATCTGGCTGGAGATAGATATGATTATCCGCCAGGAAACAGACAACCGCCGCACACTGGACGATTTCTGCCGTCTCTTTTTCGGCGGAGAAAACAGCCCGCCTCATGTGTTACCTTATACGTTCGAGGATATCGTGGCGGCATTGAATTCAGTCGTAGGCTACAACTGGGAAAGCTACCTGGCTGAGCGCCTTACTCAGGCCACGACGAACGCCCCCCTGGGCGGAATCGAGCGCAGCGGCTGGCGCCTGACATATGCAGACACGCGCTCCGAGTATCAGGAAGCTCTGGAGAGTTCACAGAAGCAAGCCTACCTGACCTCCTCGATCGGCATGCTGGTCAAGGATGGTGGCACCATTATCGATATCGTACCGGGCAAAGCCGCTGACATGGCAGGGATCGGGCCAGGGATGAAAGTAGTGGCTGTTAATTCGCAACGCTGGTCACTGGATCTTATCCGGCATGCTATCGCCGCTACCGGGCATGGCAGCCGCCCACTGGAACTGCTACTTGAAAACAGCGGCTATTTTTTCACCCGAACCCTTGATTACAAAGAAGGGGCAAAATATCCGAGACTCGAGCGCGATTCCTCAAAAGCAGACCTTCTTACAAAGGTAGTCGAGCCGCTCACCTGGGACAGATCCGGGCAGTAAAGATTTTACTTGATCCGGGCAGCTATTAATTCCCCGAAACCGGTAGGCGAGATTCAGGCTGAAGAGAATGTAGCCTCTCCTACTGCTCTCCGCAGCAGGTTGTATTCCATCGGCTCAATGGGTCTGTGCCTGCCGACTCGACAAGCAATTTTTTCGCTACGGCAGCAGTTAGGGAAATATAAGCTGGACTTTATTTTCTGTTAAATAACAGAGATAAAATCAAATCGGTTGTAATTTGCTCGGTGAAAAAAAATGTTGCTTTGAGAGATTTTTTTCGTTATATAAAACGTGAAAATAGTATTTCAAAAAGATATAAAAAAAATTGTGCAGTTTATTAGTCTCGGATTTCGAGTCTTATAAACATATAAATTTTTATCGGGCAGGATATTGAAAGATAATCCAAGAATCTTTACCGACTTATTGAAAGCTTTTGCCCGCGGAAAAATTCGAACCGGAGAGCATTGTAACCAGTCGCAAAAACCTCACGCATAGTTATAAAGATAGAAGAAAGGTTCCGGACGATGAACGACTACTTAGTGGCTATTCTGCTTGGATTCTCGTTCGGTAACTTATGGGTATGCGCGCTTCTGGTTTTTTCCCTGCAGACCACCAATAAAATGACCTGCGCAGGGTATCTCATAGGGCGGATTATCGCGATAACCATTCTTGCAGTGGTGGTGGCTATTATCGGAAAGATGGTTTTCGTTCCCAGAGACCTGCTCAACATAATATCTGGAGTGCTCCTGATAGGGTTCGGTTCTTATCTTGCGGCAACGCGCTTATTCGGGTGGGTGCCGGCATGGAAAAATAATCCTCGAGCGCACCTTACAAACGGGGAGGGTTGTGAGCATGATTGCAAGTCATGCCCCACAGCCGGACATCACGAATACCAGGAGGCGTGCTCCAGTTGTGCAAAGAATAAGATTTGCGAGGCGGAAGAGCCGGAAGTCGAACCGCTGACCAGAGAGGCCCGGGTTGTATGGAATCGAGAAGTTGACCAGGAGAAAGTATCTGGATTAACAGTCGGAATGACCCTTGGCGCCCTCAGGGGGGTAACCATGTGCCACAAGCTGGTAGTGCTGATTCCGATATTGCTCGGTGTTTCAGCGTTTAAGGCTTTGGGTTTAGGCCTCTCGTTCAGCCTTTCATCCACGATATATCCAATTCTTGGTTTCGTTTTCGGTGCATTCGCCCTGAAACTTGTCAGGTATAAGAGGTGGCTTTTCGCTGTAAGCTGTGTCCTGCTGGTTCTCGCCGGCTTGCGCTACGTAATGAAAGGAATTATAGTCTAAAGGAAGATAATTGGAGGAATCGAACAGGAATTTATTCAGCCGGAAACGAACTCTGCTCATCGTCGACCCCCCAATAAATATTCTCACCGCAATGATTGTCCATGGTCGATGCGGTAATATGTTTGTTAAGTTAATTTTAAGCAGAAGGATTAGAGATTGAATTCGATTAGCGCAAAGACGCCTGTTTTTTTACTGATTGTGGCACTTGGTATCCTTACGTGTATTTGGGGATCATGCCAGAGCCGGGATCGGCTCTCGAGCATGTCAATTGCCAGGGTAACACGGCGGGATTTCACGCCCCCTGTACTTGCTACGGGTGTTGTCATGCCGCAGATGGGGGCCGAGGTGGAAGTCGGTGCCAGGGTCTCCGGTAAAGTCGAGCGCCTTTTCACCAATATCGGTGATATGGTGAAAAAAGGAGATATTATCGCCCAGTTGGAAAAGGCCGATATCGAGGCTACTGTGGCCCAGCGCAAGGCCGAACTGGAAATGGCCCATGCCAGGCTCTCGGCCACAGAAAGATTGTTTCCGATAGAGGTAAAGAAGGCTGAGGTGGACGTGGCCAAGTGGCAGGCTACTGTCAAACTGGCCCAAAAAGAGCTGGTCAGGACAAAAGACCTGGTGAAGGAGGATCTTGCCTCAGAAGAGGAACAGGACATAGCCCAGGAGACATTGTCTGTGGCAGAGGCCGAACTTGAAGCCTCTGAAAAAGCGCTCGACCTGATAATAATTCAGTATGAGGAAGATATCAACCTGGCCCGGATCGAAGTCCAGAGCGCACGGGCCGCACTGGATATCGCAAAGGCGCAGCTTTCTTTTACCACCCTCACCGCACCAATCTCAGGCGTTATCGGTTCCATTTCGACTCAGGAGGGCGAGACTGTGGCCGCCGGTTTTAACGCCCCGACATTCGTTATCATCATCGATCTCGGCCGCCTCCAGGTTGACGCTTACGTGGATGAGGTCGATATCGGTAAAGTTGAGATCGGCCAGCGGGCGGTTTTCACAGTGGATGCTTTCCCGGCGCGCGAGTTCTTCGGACGGGTAAGTACGATCTACCCGAAAGCCGTGATCCAGGAAAATGTGGTCAATTATGTGGTCGTTGCCGAGATCGACAAACCCTATGAGGGTGTGCTTCGCCCTGAGATGACCGCCAGTGTCACTATTTTTTTCGAAAAACGAATGGACATGCTTGGTGTGCCTGTGAAAGCGCTCAAAAGGGAAGGTGGTCGGAACGTAGTTTACGTTTGGAAAAACGGCAAACCGGAGATGCGCGAGATAAAGGTGGGCAGGCAGGATGGCCAGTGGATCGAGGTCCTGGACGGGCTGGAAGAGGGCCAGGCAGTGTTGCTGGAAGTTCCGGAAGAAATGAAGAACGTGCCTTGAGGATTGCCGATGATCGAACTGGAGAATATCGAGAAAACCTATTTCACAGGCGGCATACCAACACCGGTGCTCAAGGGGATTTCTTTCCATGTCGCGCCGGGCGAATACGTGGCGATCATGGGGCCCTCGGGCAGCGGGAAAACCACTCTGATGAATATCATGGGCTGCCTGGACAAGCCCACAGGAGGAAGTTATCGGCTGGACGGTATCGACACGATCGAACTTGATGACGAGAAACTGGCTAAAGTGCGAAATCGTAAAATCGGTTTCATTTTTCAGCTTTTCCATCTGCTTCAGCGCATAACCGCATTCAAAAACGTCCTGCTGCCGCTCATCTACACCGAACATTTTCCCCCAGAGGCTGCAAAACGGGCCGAAAAGGCTCTCTCTGCTGTCGGTCTTGCCGACAGGATGCACTTCAGGCCGAACACCCTCTCCGGCGGTGAACAGCAGCGGGTGGCTATCGCCAGGGCACTGATCACCGACCCCTCAATTCTCCTCGCCGATGAACCAACGGGCAATCTCGACAGCCAGAGCGGAGCCGAGCTTCTGGACATTTTCCAACGACTGCACGAACAGGGACGTACGATCGTGGTTGTTACACATAACAGAACCGTGGCAGAGCGGGCAGAGCGGATTTTACTGCTGAAAGACGGTGTGATCAGCGGGGAGGATAGCAGTTGATGCGAAGCCTGGGCATCAGCCTCGAGGGCCTGCGCGCGCTTCTTGACCACAAGCTTCACACTTTTTTCATGATGGCCGGAACCGTTGTGGGGATCGCCGCCTTGATTGTAATTATGGCGATCGGCAGGGGTACGGAAAGCAAAGTGATGAAGCGGGTCAATAATTTCGGACCCAGGGCGATGATGCTGATTGCAGGCGGGGGCAAGGACCTGCCGCCGCCGGACATGACAGTGACGACTTTGACCCTGGAAGATGTCGAGGCAGTCAGAGCCGAAATCGAAGGCCTTGAGATTGTCACTCCGATGGCCTGGAAAATGTACACGCCTGTGAAACGCGAGGTTAACCAGATTCGGTCGGTGATCTGGGGAGTGAAGCCGGAGTGGCACCAGGCGTATAACTGGTACACCGCAATCGGGGAGGGAATTTCCGCCGAGGACGTGGCCTCTTTGGCCCGGGTCTGCGTGATTGGCAAAACTGTCAGGGAGGAATTTTTCGGTGAGGAAAACCCTATCGGTGGCCGAATATATCTGAACAAGGTCGCACTGACAGTCAAGGGCGTTCTCACCGAGGCAGGCACCAGCCCAGGCGGGGGAGATTTCGACAACAAAATCATCCTCCCGATAACCACAGCCATGCGGCGAGTGCTCAATGTCGATTATCTCGGCGCGATTCGGATCATCACGAAAAACCCCTCTGCTATGGCTGAACAGGCCGAGGAAATCCAGGTACTGATGAAGAGGCTCCACCATATCACCCCTCCCGAGGAGGATGACTTCCGGATTGTCACAGCACTTGTCATTGCAGAGGTTGCCCGGGGAATCTCGCGTACGTTTTATTACCTGCTGCTTGCCCTGGCAGGACTCAGCCTGTTTATCGGCGGGGTCGTGATGATGAACCTCCTGTTGATCTCAGTGAATGCGCGGGTCGCAGAAATCGGCCTGAGACGGGCCCTTGGAGCGACCCGAGGGGATATTTTCAGACAGTTTCTCACAGAGTCGCTTTCGGTGACCCTGCTGGGTATGCTCCTGGGCGGCATGCTCGGATGGGCTGTCTGCCAGCTTCTTCTGCGTACCACTGAAATTGCCCTGATCCTTTCCTGGCAACAGTTCGCTGTGGCAGTGGTGTTCGCCTTGTTGATCGGCACGTTTTTCGGGGTGCAACCGGCCAGAAAGGCAGCCAGACTTCACCCGGTGGAAGCGCTTAGATGAAGTTTTCGACAAATCTCCTCCTCTCCTGCGAAATACTTGCAGCCCACAAACTGCGCACTCTGCTAAGCGTGACCGGTATAGTGGTCGGGGTCGGGGCGGTAGTGATGATGGTGTCAGTGGGGCGTGGCGCTGAGAAACGAATCCTCGGCATGATTCGTAACATGGGCACCAACCTGATTGTTGTAAACGCAGGTCAGACCCGCATCGTCGCCGGCAGGCAGCGTCAGATCGAAACTGTAACCACTCTCACCCCCGCTGATGTAATGACTATCGAGCAAAGCTGCCCTTCTGTAAGCTCAGTTGCTCCCGTGGTCAGTGATCGGGTCTCGGCTGTCTGGGAGGCGGAGAACACGAATACCACCATGCTGGGAATGGCCCGGGAAGGCTTTGCAATCCGGAACATCAGGCTGGCCTCGGGACGATTCTTCGTGCCTGAGGAAGACCGGGCACGGAGAAGGCTTGCAGTTATCGGGCCTACTGTGGCCGAAAACCTGTTCCCCGGCATTGACCCCATTGGACTGCAATTCCGGATCGGCCGCGTGCCTTTCGAGGTGATCGGAGTGACAGAGCCAAAAGGCGTCGATTTCAACGGCCTCGACCTGGATGATGTTATTTTCGTACCGCTGGGTACTGCTATGCGACGCCTGCTGAATGTGCCGTACGTGCAGGCGGTATACGTGCAGGCGAAAAATGCTCAGGTTCTTCACAGTGCTGAGTCCGAAATCACCCAACTTCTACGCCAGCGGCACCGGCTGCGGGATGAGCTTGATGATTTCACCATCCAGAACCAGGCAACACTGCTTGCGGCCGAGTGGGAGACAGCCCACTCCATGACTTTGCTCACCGGCAGTGTGGCGGGCATCTCGCTGCTTGTCGGTGGGGTGGGTATCCTGGCTGTGATGTTGATTTCGGTCCGGGAAAGAACCATGGAAATCGGGCTGAGAAGAGCGCTTGGTGCCGGCAGGCGAGACATTCGCACCCAGTTTCTCACTGAATCCATGATACTCTCCCTGGCCGGAGGCCTGCTGGGAGTGATCGGAGGTATTGTTGCCGCACTGGGGCTTTCCCTGCTGGGCTACTGGGATGCGGTAGTTTCCTGGCCTGCCGCCGCTCTGGGCTTTGTCTTTTCCGTTTCCGTGGGAATCGTCTTCGGTATCTATCCGGCAATTCGCGCAGCCGAACTCGAACCGATAGATGCGCTGAGAGCCGTTTAAAGCTCGATTTCGTCGTGTAGGAAATCGAAAAAGCTGAACCGGGATGATTGAAGCCGGGCCCAATATCAAGAATATAACCTGATACTGCAAATGAATTCACACGAGCCGAAAAAGGAAAAAGCGCAAGGAAACACGAATATGGAAAAGGCCCGCTCCGGTCCCGGACCGGATTTCGTCCGCGCGATTGTTGCCGAGGACCTGAAAACAAACAAATGGGGAGCAAAGGTGGTAAGCCGGTTTCCTCCTGAGCCGAACGGCTATTTGCATATCGGGCACGCCAAGAGCATTTGCCTCAATTTCGGTGTCGCCCAGGAGAATGAGGGCGGCGTTTGTCACCTTCGGTTCGATGATACGAATCCATGCAAAGAGGAAGAAGAGTACGTTGAGTCGATCAAGGAGGATGTCCGCTGGCTCGGGTTTGATTGGGGCGAGCATGAGTACTATGCATCAGATTACTTCGGCCAGTTGTACGAGTGGGCAGTGGAATTAATCAAAAAAGGCAAAGCTTATGTCTGCGACCTGAGTGCTGAACAGATCAGAGAATACCGCGGAACCCTGACAGAACCGGGAAAGGAAAGCCCCTATCGGAACCGTTCGGTGGAGGAGAACCTGGATTTGTTCGAACGCATGCGCGCTGGGGAATTCGAGGAGGGTTCCCGTGTGCTTCGCGCTAAGATCGACATGTCATCAGGCAATCTTAACCTGCGCGATCCTGTGATGTACCGTATTCTGAAAGTGCCGCACCACCGTACGGGAAACAAGTGGTGTATCTATCCGACCTACGACTTCACCCACGGCCAGTCCGACTCCATTGAAAAAATCACCCACTCGATCTGCACCATCGAGTTCGAGGCCCATCGTCCATTATACGACTGGTACCTGGATCAATTGGGAGTCCATCATCCGCAACAGATCGAGTTCGCCAGACTCAACCTCACTTACACTGTTCTGAGCAAGCGAAAGCTTATCGAGCTGGTGGAAGCCGGCCATGTCGGAGGTTGGGACGATCCCCGTATGCCTACTGTCTCGGGTTTGAGAAGACGCGGCTTTACGCCGGAAGCGATCCGGAATTTCTGCGACCGTATCGGTGTGTCCAAGAGCGACAGTATGGTCGATATTGCATTACTCGAGCACCATGTCCGGGAGTACCTGAACAAGCGGGTCCCGCGCGTGATGGCTGTGTTGAATCCGCTCCGGGTGGTGATCGAAAACTATCCTGAAGGCAAGGTGGAAGAACTGGATGCGATTAATAATCCAGAGGACTCCGGGATGGGAACACGAAAAGTTCCTTTTTCCCGGGTGCTGTATATCGAAAAAGAGGATTTCATGGAGGAACCACCCAAAAAATTCTTTCGCTTGAGCCCGGGGCGCGAGGTACGGCTGAGATATGCATATTATATCACCTGCACGGATGTGGTGAAAGACAGGGAAACCGGGGAGGTGGTCGAACTGCGCTGCACCTACGACCCTGAGACTCGAGGCGGCGGTTCCCCGGACGGACGCAAGGTCAAGGGAACGCTGCACTGGGTTTCAGCCGCCCACGCACTGGGGGCCGAAGTGAGGCTGTATGGCCATCTTTTCGCAAAAGAGAACCCGAACGAGATCGAAGAGGGCGCTGACTGGGAAAATTATTTAAACCCTGATTCCTTGAAGATTTTGACCTCCTGCCGTTTAGAACCGAGTCTGGCTGAAGCCGGGCCGGGAAGCCGGTTCCAGTTCGAGAGGAAAGGCTATTTCTGCGTGGATCCTGACTCTTCAGAAAACATGCTGGTTTTCAACAGGACTGTTACACTGCGTGATACATGGGCCAAAATTTTGAAAGCTCAGCAAAAAGGATAGAAACAGACGGAAAATTCTGCTGACCGCGCTTTACCGGCCATATTTGGTGGCCCAATCCAGTGTGAGATCGAAAAGCCCCGGATATGCTTAACTCTGTGGCTTTTCACTTTTTATGGTCTTTATATTATCGTATCGGGAGCTGAAAGTTTTAGAAGATTATGAAAAGAAACTATCTGATCTTACTATTCCTGCTCGTTGTAGTGATTGCAGGCGGCATTTTTTTCAAAAACCTTGAAACCGGTTCTACACCCCGGCACGGCGAGCCGGAAAGAGCAGGCTACAGCCGGATTGTATCACTTTCGCCGAGCACCACGGAAACCCTTTTCGCCCTTGATCTGGGTGACAGGGTGGTTGGAGTGACACGTTTCTGTGATTACTATACGCCCGAGGCACAGGGAAAAACCAAGGTGGGAGGTTACCTCGACCCGAACTATGAAGCTGTCGCCGCCCTGGAGCCGGACCTGGTAATTGTTCTGCCGGAATACGAAAAGGTTATCAGCTATCTTAGTGAATTGGGCCTGAAATACCTGATTGTCCATAACAGGACGGTTTCGGAGATAATCGGCACGATCAATGTTATCGGCGCAACGTGCGGGGCTGAAAAAAAGGCTAGTGAATTGGTAGCACAGATCCAGGCGCGTAAGAATGAAATCGCTCAAGCTGCCAGACACCTTGCCAGGCCGGGCGTTCTTGTCTCCATAGGCCGCACGCTGGGCTCCGGCACGATAAGGGAGGTTTACCTCGCCGGGAAAGATACCTTTTACGATGAGCTGATAACCCTGGCCGGGGGAAGGAACGTATACGAAGGCAAAAAAGTTAGCTATCCACACGTTTCAGCCGAGGGACTCCTTCACCTCAACCCGGAGATAATTCTCGAGCTGGTTCCCGACCTCGACAGTAGAGAGCTCACAGAAGAAATGGTACTCAGGGACTGGGAGAGTGTTCCACAAATCGATGCAGTCAGGAACAAGCGGGTATACGTGCTCTCAGTAGACTATGTAGCCATCCCTGGGCCGCGGATTATTCTGCTGCTGGAGGACATGGCACGCGTGATACACCCGGAGGTGGATTGGGACTTTTAGCAAAATAAAATTGTAAGCCGCGCAGGGATAGAACCTGCGAGACTCTGCTTAAAAGCAGCCGCCAGCCCCAATTCCCCAGTTATCTTAATCAGAACAACGAGCCTCAAATATTCTCCGGCACCACATACGGATAACGATAATCTCTTTTCAGGTAGCTGTTTGCCTGCTCGTCGGCGACAAACCGCTCGCTGTGAGGATCGAGCCGGAGCTCCCTGCCCAGACGGTACGAAACGTTTGCCAGGTGGCACAACGCCGAGGAAAGGTGGCCCTCCAGAATGTCCGCGCCTGAATCCAGAGCGTTCCTGGAGCGCACCGCCTTGATGAAATTTTCCCGGTGCATGATTCTGCTGGAGGTGTGCGCGCCTGTCTCGACAAAGCCTTTGGGCCCGCCCACACCTGCCTCGCTTGACACGAGCACGGCCTCCATGCTGGGGCCGGGCTCGTTTTCCCGGCCCAGATAGGTGCTAAACCCGTTTATGTCAACGTGCATCCAGCCCTCGGTGCCATAGTACAGATTTCCGATTTTTATCCCATACTCATTATTGGTATAAAGCCCCCGCACCTCGAATTGCAATATTTTGCCGTCCTCCCATTCAAAAGTGGCTGTCTGCGTGTTGGGCGTCTCCTGATCCGAATCGAAAGCATAATAACCGCCTGCGCTGTGAACGCTTACCGGCAGGGTGTTTTTGTTTAAACCCCATCTGGCAGTATCCATTTCATGAACTCCCTGGTTGCCGATATCGCCGCAGCCGTAATCCCAGAACCAGTGCCAGTTATAGTGAAAGCGGTTTTCGTTGAACGGGCGCAAAGGCGCAGGACCCAGCCACAAATCGTAATGCACGCTCTCCGGCACCGGGCTGTCCTGTTTGCGGCCGATACTTTCTCTGGGTTTGAAACATAATCCCCTTGCCATAAACACATCGCCGATAGCTCCGGAATGCAGTAATCTCATGGCTTCCTGAATGTGCGGGAAGCTGCGCTGCTGCGTGCCTGTGGCCACGATGCGGTTGTATTTCCGTGCAGCCTCGACCGACTTGCGGCCCTCCCAGATATTGTGGGATACAGGTTTTTCAACGTACACGTCTTTGCCTGCCTGGCAGGCCCAGATAGTCATCAGCGAGTGCCATTGCTCCGGCGTGGCTATGGAGATGGCGTCGATATCCCTGTCTTCAAGGAGCCGGCGAATGTCGTGCTCGAAATGAACCTTTTCCACACCTAAACTTTTTGCAAACGCGGCCGCCTCGGGATACAGACGTTCGTCAACCTCGCAGATAGTTTTAATTCTTACTCCGCCAATAGCATTGAAACATCTGAGGTGGCTTTTACCCTGGCCGTGTATTCCCACCACAGCCATTGTAATCTCGTCGTTTTTTGCAAAGCTTTTTCTGCCCAGTGATCCTGCAACCATTACTCCCGCGCCGGCCTTAAAAGCATCACCCATAAATTTCCTGCGTTTCATGATTCCTCCTGAACAAAAGATTTTATTAAGTTTTTGTTTCCTAATGAAAACAGAATAAATCGATTTAAATAAGTCATTTTTCTTCTTTTGGTGGCAAAAGAAGCAAAACCATTTCTTTTAAAACTAAAAGAAACAAAAGTTAATTCTGAATCTGTCTCTATTACTTCGCTCGGTTGGAGGTCGCCTCGTGCTCAGGGTGTGCCCTGAGCACGAAAGGCATGCCGGATGTTGGAACATATATCAGGGAATTGATGGAAATTATTTATCATCTTCACGCTACCCATTTTATGTCCTCGTAACCACGAGACTTCACTAAGCGTAGGGTCGCGGCGCGCTGTTTTGTAAAGACACATGGATGACACTCGCTCGGAGTGGAGTTTCTCGAACATACACTCCCTGATCAGGCGGCCTGCGGCCGCAACAGAGAAACCAAGCACCTTAAAGAAGATAAATATATTCCTTTCATCAATCTGACGATTAGCTGGAATTTGCTTTCATTTCTCCCCACCAACGATCTCTTCCCGAAGCCTGCGGATCAAGATTTATTGGAATCAAAATAGAGTTATGGAATATAAAATTGGAACTCAACTATCAATATTATACTAATATGAAAGAATTGTTGAAATATTTTAATTGATAAGCGAAATACTCTGAACCTTTCAGTTTAGGGTATTTTTTTTGTTTCCGTATCCTGTTAAATTATCTTATTCGGATAATCTTTCAGTCTGACATTCCATTTTCCACTTTTTGGCAGAAAGGAGATAGCCTTGAACCCTTTTGCTCTCAGGCTTACAGCGATTCTGACATATTTTTTGCCAACCGTCCGGCTAAGGATAAAGCTATCTATACTCTGAGTGATCGAAATATCGGCGGAAAGCCTGGCACTCCTCAGACGCATTCGCCTTCATGCGCAGGCAATATCCAGGCAGCCAGCCTCTATACTATGACAGCAAGTACCACACCATCCTGGCTGGCGGCGGACAAGAGTACACCTGTTTCAAGCGCTGGGGGAGGTGGCCTGAATAAGAAGATACTCCAATACAATAAAACATCTTGCATTTTACTAATTAACCCTAAGGCGGATTATTATGAGAACGAGAAACTTATGCATGCTCTCGATTCTTATCTTGATCAGACTCTCCGCACCTGGAATGGCAAGTAATCCGTACGAGATTGAAAGGGTTGAAGGCACAGCCCTGATACAGATTGACGGTTTACTTGCTGATTGGGATGATTTGGGTGAAGATGCAGCTCCCCCACAGCCGATCAGATATATCAATACTGATAGCGTAAAAATTCCCTTCACAAGGCCTTTGGAGGGAAAAGACGACCTTTACGCTCATTTCCGCTGCCTGGCGGATAGACATTTCCTTTACTTCGCGGTAGAGGTAAAAGATGAGCAATTGATTTTCGGCGAAAGCCAGTACGGTTTGACTTACGGTGACGACGCAGTTGAGATTATTTTCAATTCTCCCAGGCCGGTTAAAATGTTTTTCTCAGCAGATGAAAGCGGCCAGACTCGTGGGGAAGGATTGGATTACGCTCGCGAAAAACGCTATCCATACTTGCTGGAACTGGCCGGTGTACGGGCCGAACTGAGACCTAGCCCTGGCGGCTATACAGCCGAGATCGCCGTTCCCCTGGTTCTTTTAAGCCGGGTTGGAAACTGGGAATCCGGCGACAGCCTGCTGATGGCTGTCAATGTGTACGATGACGACGACGGGGGGCATTTCGAAAGCTACATATCTTGGGTCGATTATCCCCAGGATTACGCTGCTGTAGTTTTTAGCCTGACGCATGATCTTAAGATAGACTTCCCTGAGCAAAAGCGGGGGAGATGGGAGAAGAACTACGTGTTGATCGAGTGCATTGCAAACGAAAACTGGACTGAAGCGGAAGCAGCTCTGGCTGCCCTGGGAGATGATCCGGGACTTGAACCCCTGCTCGGCGGAGTCAGGCTAATGGCAGGAAAGGAAGATGAGGGCATCCGGATCCTGTCCCGCCTGGCACGGGAAAGCACCGATGACTGGATCGCCATGTGGGCGGCCAATAGGCTGATTGAATATTATGAAAACAAAAGGGATTATAAATCGGAAGCTGATATGTTTCAGGTATTGCTGGACAGAAAAAAGAAATACAACCACAGGTTAGTGGCCTGGAAAGCTTACGCCGGGATTTCAATCAGGCTGGCCCGGCTCTACCGCAGAACAAAAGAGATAGATAAAGCAATCGGCCTTTACAACGAAATACTGGCCAGGCCGGAGGGACTAGATGATAGGGAAATCAAAGTGGCCCGGCGCTTCAAAGACGATTTACAGTGGCGGCAATATATTAGTCAGTCCACTGCGAAAGAAATCGCTCCCGTTGAACCTGTTGAACCCGTTCGACCGCCTGAAGGCCGGGTGTTCCATAAACCCCCCTCTATCTATTACGCCGAAATTGCTGAGGCGCCTGCCAGGAGAATCTTTACGGATGTAAACTTTTATGCCCGCCAGTTGGAATTGTCCCCTTCCGGGAAACTGATTGCGGCCAGGGGGGGATACCGGGACACGACCATCGCTGTCTATCGCCAGGACGAATACAACACCTATGCCATGTTTATCTTGGACACTAAAGGAAAGATTCAGAATAAGATTGAAAATGTTTTCAAATTTGACTGGAACCCGCGGGAAGACGTTATCTGCTATATTGAAGGACTCTATGATAGTAACCGTGGCCCAACATTATGGATTCTGGATCCACTGAGCGGCAAAAAAGAGGAAATCAGTAATGCTTTTCTGAAAAAAATACATGAAGATGTAACATGGACAGGTATAAAGGGTAATATTGCTTTTTACGATGTGGCCTGGGCTGATTTCGACGCCAGTATATATGCATGGTTTGGTGCCGAACTTGAGAATAACTGGGGGAGCGGTATTTTCAAGTACGATCCTGCCACTGGAGTGGTAAACCGTACTCCCTATCACGCACTGGATTTCTCCCCTGACGGCAGGTACTATTTCGACAGCTCGCAGGAGGGAGAGCCGGCACACCTGTATCACCGCGAGACCAATGAAAAAATAGAGATCGAGCCTACCGGCAATGACCCGTGCTTCTACCTTCAGGAATGGCTGATCTCTGACGGGAAAACTTTCGCTTATCTCCTGGACGGCTATATCCGGCGCTGGAGCCTGGACTGCGAGACAGGAAAGCTGGGCCTGCTGCCCGCACCTGCTGCAGCAGTACAGAAAATCGACTCGCCAGACAGTTGCTCTGTCGCCTATTGCGAATCCCATAGCCTGTTTTTCTCAGGTCAAGGTGAGGGAAAGCTGGAAAAGATCTTCTCTGATGAGACGATCTTTATCCTCTCGGTCAAGATTTCGCCCAAAGGCGAGTTTATCGCGATTCAATGCAAAAATCTCGAACTTGTTCCAGCCGACGAATACACACATATGTTTTACCCTAAAACCATGATTCTGCTCGATTCAAGCGGAGAAGTGCTAAAGAGAATCGAGGGAGTCAGGTCGTTTGCCTGGAGCCCGCAGGGAGACCGGCTGGCCTATATCGAGGAAGTTCAGAAAACTCGAGGCTTCATTAACGGGGAATCAATTCATGTTCTCGACCCGGCGACTGGCGCTCAAAAAACGATAGCACCGCCTGATTCTGCAATAAACTATACCAATGTCAACTGGGCTGCATTCGATGGGCACATTTACTATTGCGCCACCAAGAAAGGAGATAAACACCGCCGGGAGCACTTAAAGATCAAATACGATCCGGAAAGCGGTGAAATGACACGTTTAGTCGAGCCGGAGGGTCTTCCCTTTCGCGATAAAATTATAGTTCAAAGGGCTTTAAATTTCTCCCCTGACGGCAGGTACTTTTTCCAGGAAGCTCCTTATGGCACCGGAGCAAGACAGGGCCTGAGGGAGAACTGGCAGATAATCGAGATAAAGTTTCCGGAAAACGCAGATTTTCAAAACCTCTATTTCCTGGCCTGGGAAAGCCCGGGCGAGAAAACGTACGCCTACGTGTACAATGTTGCGGGACCGGGCCTCTGGCTCTGGAAGCTTGATTGTGAAACCGGCTCCCTGAGCCCGGTCACTAAACCTGAGGGTGCTATGCGACCATTGGGTGTTGTTAAAGGCAGGGTTATCTGGGTCAGGTCAATACCTGACGGCAATTACGAGGTTTTTACAGGCTGATTTTGATTGAACGAGCTGGAAACCACAGTCTATTGCAGATCAACACCCAGCTTCCTGCGGATTGTGTCGCGCTTTTCTTTTGTAGCTGCACCCGCACCTTTGACCAGCTCGCTGTAAAGCTCCGGCCTGCGGGCGCTGGTATGGGATTTCCCGAGATTAAGTTCCAGCTCTTTCGGGTCCAGCTCAGCCACTACCATGTCATCCCCCGGCGCGCTGGTCTCAGCCAGCACTATCCCGTGGGGATTGATAATCATGCTGCCGCCGGTGCGTACCTCGTCCTCCCCGTCGATCCCGATTCCATTGGCGAAAACTACGTAAGTCCCGGTATCGTAAGCCCGGCTGGGCAGCCATTTCTTGACCCATTCCAGGCCCTTTGGCCCGGTGATCTCCCTGCGGATCGGCTCCGGGTCTTTCTCCCGGTTGAGCCAGAGATCGGGAGAGATTTTGCCCATGCCAGCGCAGGGAATGTCGAATCCACCGGTCTGGTGCGGGCAGAAAACGATCTGCGCCCCGCGAAGCTCCACTATCCGCCAGTTCTCCCACAGGTTGCAGTCGTAGCAGATCAGGCAGGCCACTTTCCAGCCGTCCATCTCCCATAGCTTGTACTCGCTGCCCGCCTTGAAATTGGCATTGACAAAAGGGTGCAGCTTGCGGTATTTGACAACCTCTCCTTGCGGGCTGACCGCAACATAGGTGTTGTAAAGGCTGCCGCCCTCGCTCCTGTCGATTTCAAGCAGGCCGGCCAGCACGTGGATATTTTTCGCGCGGGCAAGTTCTGTTAGCCGGCTGACAGTGTCGCTTTGTGGCACTTCATCGGCAAGGGCGCAGAGCTGATCGTAGTCGAGGCTTTCCAGGTACATGTAGCTCGAGATACAGCATTCGGGAAACGCCACGGCTCTGGCGCCTGCCCGGGCGGCTTTTGCAGTGAAATGTTCTATCCTGCCAAGGTTGTATTGCTTATCCCCGGGCTTGTGTTCGACTTGCACTGCTGCCACGCGGATTTTTTCCATGACCGGTCCTCCTGACCTTGTATCCGATATTTATAACCTTATCAGGCAAGCTAAGCGAAAAATTCGTCTTCAAGCATCAGGCACAGGCAGTGATAGACCGGCATGTGGTATTGCTGGATGCGGTGGACATCCCTGCCTGGAGCGCGGATACAGATTTCGGCCAGCCGGCGCAGTTTGCCGCCGTGCTCGCCTGTCAACCCGACTGTAACCAGGCCCTTGGCGCGGGCAACCTCGGCTGCGCGCAGCACGTTTCTCGCATTGCCCGAGGTGCTGATACATGTGAGCACATCACCCTCGGCACCTAGCGCCCAAACCCCTTGAGCGAATACCAACTCAGGGTCCACGTCATTGGCGAAAGCCGAGGAAAGCGAACTGAAAGCCGGCAGTGGAATCGCCGGGAGCGCACCCTGGAGTTTTTTCCCCAGATCGGCTCCGAGCTTTTTTTTCCACTCCTCTGCAAGGGGGCGCTTGCTGAGAAAGCCTTTCATCAGCTCTGCGCTCCAATGCTCGCAGTCTGCCGCGCTGCCGCCGTTGCCGCAGAGCAGCATTTTGCCCCCGGCGCGGAAACAGGCTGCCATGGCCTGGAAAGCGCGCTCGATATCGGTCTGGCATCTTTCAAGCTCGGGGTAATTTGCCACAAGCTCCTGTAAATGGTTTCTCACTATTCCCTCTGATTAATTCTGGCAGTTATTTCAGGTTTACTATTGAAAAATATCCATTATGCTTAAAAATGCAATGCTCAGCACTCGCTTTGGATTGATATATATCCCCTCAAGCCTTATTTTAATGCCATACCTTTACACAATAGTCTTATCCAGCCGGTTAGAATATGACAGAAAAAGGGCGCGAAATAACGGTGGCCATATTCACCAGGCAAGGGGAAACTCTGGCAGGCCTTTTAGCAGAAGACCTGATGGCTCATGGCATAAAAAATATCGTTGTCATCGCTCAAAAACAGCGGAAAAGACTTATTCGCAAAGGCTTGTATTATATTCGTTCTTATGGCGTGCAGGCGCTCTGGAGGTTTCTGAAAAAAAGAGAGGCGAGGCTCTTAAGAGCCTGACAGAAACTGATAACCTCCGGCACTATCTGGTAGAGAGCTTAAACGGTGCGGGCTGGGCTATACTCAACGGCGATGATATCGGAGTTACCACGTTTCTGATCGATGAGGGCATAGATACAGGCCCGGTACTTTTAAGGGAAAAACTGGACAAAGGGAAGATTACCAGCAGAGAAAACCTGGCTGAAAGTTTGCTCGGATTGCGTATTGAGCTTGTAACACGCACTGTTATCGGTCTCAGGGATGGTTCACTTAAATCTATTCCCCAAAAGCCTGAAGAAGGCAGATTATACACGGAAAAGATGCTGACCGCACAGGTGAAGAAAAAGATGGATCGAGCCCTGGATCAGCTCATTGAGCGTAACCTTTCGCACTAGTTAAATTTTATAAAAATTTTTATACTTTCATAAACCGGCATAACTGATCCACTGATCGCCTGGATTTGACTTCGAGTACACATTAATCTATCTTACAGCCAATATTACCTTTACTTTCAGAGACAATGAAAGAAGCGGAAACAAAATATCGCTATCGGAACAGGCTGTGGAGCTGGGAAGAACTCGATAAATACCTGGACCAGGCTTACAGCAAGAAAAAATTCTCCAGGCCAACCAGAATCACCCTCGCCCTGGCTATGGTGGAGGGGGAAAACATTCTCGATCTCGGCTGCCATGTGGGGGCATACTCGCATTATCTCGCGCAAAAGGGGCACAAAGTGGTTGCCGCCGATGTGGATGAGGATGTTCTGAGGATCGCTCGAAGAAAATATTCCCACCCTGACCTTCAGTTTGTCAGGACAGACGGTGATAAGCTCGATTTCGAGGATAATTTTTTCGATTCAGTCCTTCTGCTCGAAGTTCTCGAGCACTCCCAGGACCCCCGCGGTCTGGTGCGGGAAATTTATCGTGTGATCAAACCCGGCGGGTTCCTGATCCTTTCGGTGCCAAACGCAGCTTCCTATCACACAATCGGGCGCACGCTGCTGCTTGATATCAAATCCTATTTCCGGAAAATGGAATCCTGGCCTGAGTTTGCAACCGATCAGCGAGACCATTATTTTTACTGGGACCCATTCACCATCTACAGACTGCTCAACAAGCAGGGGTTCAAGTATGTAGATCACAAGTTTATCGACAATTTCAAGTGGGTGAACTTTCTGGCCAGACTTTTACCACCTATCAGGCGGATTTCCACCTGTTTTATTATCAAGGTGCAAAAGACAGCCTGAGGTGCCGGATCAGCAGAGTGAAATTTCTATTGATAAAACTCCCAAATTGTAGTTTGAGGAGATAAAATGAGCAGGAAAACTGCCGACTGCAGCCACATCCGCGTACTGGCCGAAAAGGCCGGTGTTCCGTTGACCGATGCGGTGTTGAAAGCTTTAAAAAAAGGCGCCGAGCGCGGGGAGCGGCCTGTGGCCCTTTTTGCTGCCTGCCCGAACAGTGAAGCAGTGACCCGGGCCTCGATCCGCGCCGCCAGGCGGGCCGGTGCACCGATCAAGTTCGCCGCCACGTTGAACCAGGTGGACCTGGACGGCGGCTACACGGGCTGGACCCAGGACGATTTCATGGAATTGGTCAGAAACGAGGTGGACAGCTCGAGATTCGCCGGGCCGGTGATCGTGGCCCTGGACCACGGCGGCCCGTGGCTGAAAGACAAGCAGTCAATCGAAAAATGGCCGCTGGAGCGGGCGATGCAGGGCGTGAAAGATTCACTGTGGGCGTGTATCGACGCCGGCTACGACCTTCTGCATATCGACCCCACTGTGGACAAAACCCTGTCGCCTGGCGAGGCAATCTCAATCGAAACGGTTGTGGAGCGCACGGTGGAAATGATCGTCCACGCCGAGGAACACCGCAGATTCAACAGCCTGCCGCGGATCAGCTACGAAGTGGGAACCGAGGAAGTGCACGGGGGATTGGCGGACCTGAGCGTGTTCAGGAAGTTCCTTACCGGGCTTAAAGACGGCCTGGTCAAACATAATCTTCCGGATGTCTGGCCGTGTTTCGTGGTCGGCAAAGTCGGCACCGACCTTCACACCACCCTGTTCGACCCGGAGGTAGCCAAAAAACTGGTGCAAATCGCCGGGGAATGGGGTTCTTTTATCAAGGGGCATTATACGGATAGTGTAGAGAACCCGGAGGATTATCCAAAAAGCGGCATGGGAGGAGCCAACGTGGGTCCTGAATTCACCGAGGCCGAATACAATTCGCTTAAAAAATTCTGCCGACAAGAAGAAGAGCTTGTCGCCCAGGGCAGGCTTAAAGCGGCTTCCGGCCTGATGCAAGCGCTCGAGGATGCGGTAGTGCGCAGCGGCCGCTGGGAGAAATGGCGCCTGGAGGATGAACTGGGCAAGCCTTTCAGCGAGCTAAATCATGATCGAAAAGAATGGCTGGTGCGCACCGGCTGCCGCTATATCTGGACCGAGCCGGAGGTGCTGGCTGCCAGGGGCAGGCTCTACGCTAATCTCTCCTCACAGGGCGTAGATGCAGAGAACGGGGTGATCGAGGATATCATCCAGGTGATGGACAAGTATTTCGAGAAGTTCAATCTCAAGGGTACGATCAGCCGCATCGAGCAGGAGCTTGAGGCGGGGCTGTAAGCGGTAATCGGGAATCAGATAAAAAAGGGGCGGTTTCATAAATCGCCCCTTTTTATTGAAAGCTCCGCCTGGTAATCAACTATAGCCTGCAGACCGGAAACTCCGCTTTCATCCTGGTGTTGAACCGCTCGACAGCCTTGTTCAGAGCTTTTACTATCTCGCGGTCGAGACCGGAGTTATCAGGCATCCGGTTCCCTTCGGAATCAACCTGGCAGGGGATATTGTTCACGTAAAATACCGGCATGCCGTATTTTTCCCGGATATATTTGGCTCCCTCAACACCCCTGGCCTTGATCTCCATCAGGAAAACCTCCGGGGGAGAGGCGCCCTGCATTAATTCATCGATCTCGTTCTGCATGGCCTGGTGGTGGGCCAGGGTGAAACTCACTTTTTCGATCCTCACGCCGTAGTCGCGCTCCAGGGCTGTGGCAAGCCTTTTTTCCACTATCTGTGGCGCGGTGGTAAAATAGGCTGAACGTTTTCCTTTCAGCGTGGGATTTATTTTGGCTGGATCCCCGATTACCTCCGGTTCGAAAAAGGTGCGCAGAATCGGGGCATCCCGCAGGCGCTTGCGCAAAGTGGATTCCACTGAGTCCATTTTCTCCCGGCTTGCAGTCTCGGGCTGGCAGTGGGCGAAAATTATCAGGTCCGTGGTGTCAAGCCCCGGGAAATCGGCCAGGAGTTCCTCGTCAGTATCCGCAGGCACGAGAGTGATCGTGCCGTCCACCTTGACCGGTGGGTGCTCGCCGCCTGAGCCCTCGTGAAGGATGAAATTGCCGCTGGAGCGGTTGGCAGCCTGGATTCCCAGTTCAACATTCGACACGGCGAACTCGTGAAAGTATCCAGCCCCTGCTCTCCGGCAGCCGACAATATGCATTTTGGGAGTCTCGCTCTGGTGGTGCGCGGCCTCGTAGGCTGTTAGATATTCGCTCAGGATAAGGGCGTCCTCGTAAACATCGCTTGCCCCGTGAAGGCCGAAACTGAGCAGCTTTTCGAGAAAATCCGGCCTGAACCTTCTTCCGTAAAGTTCTTCCAGGCTCATAGACTCCGCGCTTTTACTGTCGCCGGGCTCGTCGTAGATCGCCAGAACCGGCGGTTGGGGCGGCCCGCCGCGGGAGTGGGTGAGGGTGATCGAGCTCCAGGGGGTATCGATCACCCGCAGGCCGCTCATCAAAGCGGCCACGTACACCCCGAACGCTGTTTTTCCGACCCGTTTGTCCGTGGCGTAAAGCCCCTCACTGGGTTTTTCCACCACGATATCGCTGCTGCCCTCGGCGAACACAGTGCCGCCTGCGATATAGGAGGTACCGTAACCGATCGCTACAGAGGCGAAACGGTTCATCAGCCGACGGTTGACCTGGGGCGAACCGCTGAGCTGGACCACCAGGTCAATGTCCCGGGGTTCGAGCGCGCGGTGAAGGCCCTCCACAGGCTCGGCCTGGCCTGAGTCCACATTGCCCTCGAAAATAACCGGCGAACCGAAAGCCTCCTGAAAATCCCGGCTGAAAGATTCCGGGTCTTTCATCTTTTCGGTGCCTCCGATCCAGACCAGCCTGACCGGAGTAAAACCATGCCTGGCGGCCAACTCCCTGATACCATTAATGGAGTTGTCCGCCTTGTGAACTCCGTCAATAAGCACAACCGCCCGTTTCGCTGTCTTGCTCATAGGTTCGCCTCCTGGCCAGGCGTTTAAAGGTGATCCGGTTCGAATTCAATTTGCTGAATATTAAATCTCATTTTCTGACTTGACTTGGTGCTGCTGGATCAGATGCACGATCAGATCCTGCTCTGACGGCTTGATATTCAAAAATTGAATGTGTATGTTTTTCTGATCCCCGGCCAGTTGTTTCTCCACTCCTACCACCTTGCCCAATAAATCTCTGATAATATTTTCTGGATTGAGTTGTAGGTTGAAGATCAGCATATCATTTTTGGCCAGCTTTTCCTCAGTGATAAACATCATTCCACCCCCGCCGAGATCGAGGATATATCCCTCCTTCTGCTCTTCGGGCGCCTCTTTTTCAAGGTGGTAGCGGCTTTTCAGGTTTTCGTCCCAGGCAAAACATCTAAATTTCAGCGGTATCCTGGTCGGCATCCGGAAAAACATTCTCGATTGCATCCGTTTTAACTCGTGCGCATGGGCCAGGAAAAGAAACTGGTGGCTGTTTTGCTCTACGTCCTTTAAGACATTGGTCTGGAACTCATAGTAACCGTCATTGTCACGGTAAAAGGCGACCTTGAACGGGTCCCCTTTGGCAAAGTGGATAAATTTTCCCTCTATCATCGGGTTCGCCACTGTAATGGCCGACGCATCGACATCCAGGATCACGGAGGCGGCATCGTGTTTTTGCCCGTTGCTGGTAAATTCCAGGGTAATTTTCTGGCCGATCTTAAGCTGAATGGTGCTGGTAATAACGCCGAAATGGTAGGAGACTTCGCCGAAAAGCTTTTTTCGCAGCGCAAAGATACCTTCCAGTTTCTTGCGCGCCTTTTGATCCGCCTCCGCCCTGCCAGCGAGATCGTGCATCATGGGGCCGAACAGACGGTGAAATTCTCTGATCGAACCGAAAGCCAGCCCCGGATCGGCTTTTTTATTGGACTTTACAAGAGAATTGATCAGGGCGTTTTCTTCATTGGACAGGTTATGCTTTTTTGCTGCCCTGAGAAGGCGGGCGCGCTCTCCGCGATTCTGAAGGTGGGAATACACGGAAACGGTAACAAAAATCAGAGCGGCGAAAACCAGGAAAAAGATCAGGATCTGTATAATATCTTCAAGCCCTGGACGTGGGAGAATAAAGTGCTGGAGAATTTCTCTGAAACTTTCATCCATGGCAGCACCCCGCCTTTTTTAGGGTTAATCTTCCAGGCTGTCGGGCCGGTTTTGGTTGTGATCAATAATCTGTGATAAAATCTCCAGGCTGCTGCCGTGTCCCAATGCCCGCAGAAAACGGCTGATCACCAGTTCCTCAGTTTTTATCTTTTCCTTTTCCGGCATTCCATTGCAATTTATCTTTCCCCCGGCTACCATATCGTGTCCTCCTGCTGCACCCTTGCCTTTGACGAGTTTTGCAATCATTTTCCCGCAGCGGGCCCGCATATTATTGCTTCGCAGGCTGAGATTGATGTAATCACTGTTCCAGCCGATGCACAGCGACCAGCTTCGCCGCTCGAAACGCAGAAAAAGGTCCGCCATCTGGTGTATCATATCCGTTGAGTTGACCGGCCCGAGACGAGTAACGACAATGTTTTTATAGTAGTAGGTGTTGTTCAGCGCCTTGCCCAGAGTCTGGAAATAATCGTGAGGCAGGACCGGGTATTTAATATTGGACAATAGGCGCAACCTCACCTTTGGAATCAACTTCTGGTAGACCCGGATATCGTCCCGGCGGGTCTCGCGGCCCAGATCCTGGGTTTCGGTGATCAGGGCGTAGGCGAGTGCCGTGGCCAGGCGCCAGTTTATTTCAATCCCCGCCTCCTGGAGGTAATCGAACATCAGCGTGCTTGTGGCACCCAGATCCTCACAAACGTGGTGGAAACTGCTCCTCATTGGTTTTTTGGGCGGGTGATGGTCGAATACCATCACAACCTCCGCACCCTCGGGCAGCGAGTGGTTTCTGGCCTCAGGCTGGGTATCGACCAGCGCGAACTTCGCATTCTTCCGCAAGCGCACGCTTTCCAGGCTACTTACTGGTATTTTCAGCAGCCGCACCATTGCCCGGTTCTCCGCTCTGCCGATCTCGCCTCCGTAAAGAAGCTTCGAACGTATCTTAAAATGCCGGGAGAGTAAATACCGCAGAGCCATCATACTCGCCAGAGAATCCGGATCTGGATTGTCGTGGCAAAGCAGGTATACGCTTTTTATTCTCTTAAGTGAGCGGGTTAGTTCGGCGAATTTTTCTTTAATGTCTTCCAAGGGCATTATTTTTTATGTCTATTTGTTTGGTGGTATATCGCTTGATCGGAATCTTAAACCGGGATTTTCATTCTTTTCTATATTACCCGAGGGAGAGAGAAAAAGCAATTCTATGATAGATATTTCCTCTGTTTTAAACACTTATTGGCCCTGTTACGGGAAATCCCTTCGCAGATGCGTTATCTTGCTTTTACAGAGGGGCTTGGCTATATTCAACCTTCGAGAAAATCCGGTTCTTATTCATATTGTACAGAATTTCTTTCAAATTTATAGATTAATACTTCCAGAGAGCGGTATCCAGAGACAGATCCTTGAGGGGGCAAAATATGATTATCAGAAGGAAAATATTGGGGGCGTTCTTCCTTTTGTTTTTTATCTGTTCGGTTGTTTTTGCTCAGGGCCCGGAATATTACAAAAAACGCCGGGACGCCCTTCTGGCAAGGCTCGAAAACGCCGCCGCCCTTGTTCCGGCAGCCTGGGAAAAGAATCTTGAAACTTTTCGACAGAGCAATAATTTCTACTATCTCACGGGAGTCGAGCAGCCCAGCCTGCTTCTCCTGCTCTCTCCTTTAGCCAGAAGTCCGGAAACCCTTTTTCTGCCTGCCAGAAACCTTGCAGAGGGAAGCCATTCCGAAGCCTGGACCGGTGCAAAGCTCGGGCCCGGAGCGGAAACGAAGAAAAAAACGGGCGTGGCAAAGGCTGTCGACCGGAACACTTTCGAAGCCACCTTCGCCAACTTGGCCGGAAAGATCGACTTGCTGTATTTTGATTATGACCCATCGCCTCTGGAGGGTCCTGTAACTGCCAGCGAGGTGATGCTGAAAAGGTTGCGCGAACGCTACCCGCACCTGGAAATTCTTCCGCTTTCCCGGCTCACCGACAGCCTGCGAATAATCAAGGATTCGGCTGAAATCGCAACCTTGCAGAAAGCGGTCGATATTACCTGCAGGTCGCTGGAGGAGGCGATCCAGGCAATCAGGCCGGGAATGTACGAGTACGAGGTGGAAGCCCTGATCGAATACGGTTTCCACAGGAGGGGAAGCCAGAGGCTGGGCTTTCCCTCGATCGTGGGCAGCGGGCCGAATTCAGTGACCCTGCACTACAATTCGAACCGGCGCAAGATAGAACCGGGCGAACTGGTACTGATGGATGTAGGCGCAGAATTCGACTATTATACCGCAGACATCACCCGAACCGTGCCTGCAAACGGTAAGTTCAGCGTGCGCCAGCGTGAGATTTATGAGCTGGTGCTCAAGGCCCAGGCTACGGCAATCGAGGCCGTGAGGCCGGGAGTTACTCTGAAAGAAATCCACCAGGCCGCCAGAAAAGTCGTCGAAGAGGCGGGCTACGGCGATTATTTCATCCACTCCACCAGCCATTACCTGGGGATGGACGTGCACGATGTGGGCAGCCCCAAGGCCCTGGAGCCCGGGATGGTTATCACGGTTGAGCCGGGAATTTATATTGCGAAAGAATCACTCGGAGTGCGGATCGAGGATGATGTGCTGGTAACCCGGGGTGGCTGCAGAGTGCTAAGCGCCTCGCTCCCGAAATCAGTTGAAGAGATCGAATCACTGATGCGCTCCGATTAGCTGGAGGCGAGCGCGTTAGCCATTGCTTGATACACCAGTTTTCCATTCTTATTCAAAGGCGAAAAATCTGCTTAGCCAGGCTGGAACATCACCGGTAATATCAGTGTAAGAGAGAGTGAAGCAGCTAAGATCTTGCAAGTATGCTGTGTTGCCTTTTAATGGTAAGCTGTCGAAATAAGTGGAAAGTATCGAGGAGTCCGCGGTAATGGCTTTTTCCAACAAGGGTAATCACGAATCTATTTTGCGGCGTGCCATGGGTATAACTGTACCTCGGTCCCTCGCCGCGCGAATCGAACCTGTTATGCTCGTTCTCGACCGCATCGAGGACTTCCTGGCCCAGGCTGCAGACCGCACGAAGTACGATTTCTTTTTCCGCCGGTCTGTTTTCACCGCAATCGTGCTTATCATTTCTTTCAATCTGATCCTGGACATCCTTCTGAAAAAACAGGCTCTGGAAGATAATTTTCCACCGTCGGAGAACAAACTTCTCAATATCTCTCCTCATACCCTGGTTGTACTCAATGCAGTCCCCAGGACAAGCCTGGCGCAAAAAAGGGTCAAGGTGCCGATAATCAAGGAAGTAAGCTTCGCCATTGAGGAAATAGACATCCCGGAGCCCGAGTTCGGCGCTGTCGACATCGGTCCTGACCGGGCGACCCCTGACGGTGGAACCGGGGGTAGAGGCGGGCCGCCTTACCGCCGACCCGAACTGGTGATGCTCGTACCACCGGTTTATCCAAAGGATGCCGAGAAAAAGGGAATCGAGGGTACTGTGAACCTGCGAATCCTGGTCACTGAGAGAGGAACGGTGGATGAAGTGGAAATCGCCCAGAGCAGCGGAAATTCCTCCATGGACGACGCTGCGGTCAGGGCCGCGAAAAGAACCCGCTTCCGCCCGGCGATTAAAGACGGCCAGCGGGTGGCTATGTGGATTAACTATCCGATCCAGTTTGCACTTGCAAAAAAAAGAAACTGAAGTTATATTATTAATACAACCAAATCGTTCCTGATCCTATCTTTCCCGGCAGTTTTCTTTACTTCCCCGCTAGTTTGCCGGTACTTTCCGGGTGCGCCTGAAAGGTTACAGGCGTCCTGACCAAGGAGCCGGTATTGCAAAATTCCAACTTCAATATATCGTCATCAATTGGTCGTTTACCTCGTAAGACTTTATATATTATAGAATTAACAATTAATGCCATTGCCAGTTTTCGCCGATTCTCAATTTTTTTAATATAATACCAAAAAATTAGGATATTTTTGAATTTCTCTTGACAGCCAGGCCCTTTATACTGTTCAATTAATTATTAACCTCGATGAACGGATGATTTGCCATAGCCTCATCTCCGATCATGATTAAAAATTTTTGACGGAAACAATCAATCCTGTACAGGAATCAATTATCCAGGAGAAGCGGAAATGAAATTCAAAAGACTTTTGAGCTTATCGACCACTTTTCTGGTGTTATCTCTGGCTGTGAATGCTTCCGTTTTGCTGGGACAGGATATAGTTAAATTCAGCGGCAAGGTTAAAGTCAACTCGGACGGCAATTTTGAGGTTGAATTCATTGATCCGGCAACCAATCCGCCTGGCTCGATCATAATGAAGACAGACGCCACTACCGAGGTATTCGGCGAGGATGGTGTCACCACTATGTCCCTGTCTGATATTCCGGTAGGGCATTATGTGTACGGCGAGGCGCAGCACGATCCTGCTGTCAACATGCTGGTTGCTAAAAAAATCTTTTATACGGGTACAAACCTTCCCCCCCCTCCCCCCGGCCCCCAGCCGGGCGAGCAAGTTAAGATAGGCGGAGAAATCACCGAAATTGGCTCTAATTACCTGGTGTTAAGCTGGCATGACGAGCAGACAGGAGAATCAGGCTCCGAAAAAGTTGCTTTCGACACCGATACGGAATTCGTGGATTATAACAACCAGCCCGCAAAGCCTGTTGTCGGCTATTCCGCAAACGGGACCGCTGAAGTGCAGGCGGACGGTAGCTTCAAAGCAATCTCCATCCAATTATTTCCACCCGGCCCGGAGCCTGGAGATACGATTAGATTTTACGCCAAGGTCCTGAGCATCAACTCTGACAGCCTTGAAGTGGAAGTATACGAAGGCGACGGGAAAGTTCAGGTTGAAAAAGTCCAGCGGGACCCGAGCGTACCTGTCACGGATAAAAGCGGCAACCCGGCCACTTTAGACGTCCTGGTTGCCGGGGATTATATCGAGGGTGAAGTCGAGATTCTCGAAGGAGGCGATGTCAAAGTCCTCTGGATCAGGGTTCTCAGCGAAAAACCCCCGCTGCCGGGCGAAGAAGAAGTGCCTTTTGCGGGTACAGTGATCTCAGTGGGTAGCGACTATATCGAGATCGAGGTTACCGGCCCGGGCGGCAGTTCCGATACTTTACGCCTGAGCGTGGACGCTGAAACGGTACTTGAGGACGAAAACGGCTCAATTATCAAGCTTTCTGATTACGTTGTCGGCGGGGAAGTTTACGGGAAATTAGATCCTATTCCGGAGAATGAAAAGATATTCGCCAACAGAATCCAGAAAAACCCCGGACCAGGGCCGGTAGAGGAGCCGGTCCAGTTCTCCGGCACGATTGTCAATGTCGGAACAGACTATATTGAAGTCGAGTTTCCCGGCCCGGGCGGCATTACTGTGACCGGACGGGCGATTGTGGATGCCCAGACCCAGTTCCTGGACTTGGACGGAACAACTGCACTGACCCTGGCTGACTTCACTGCCGGCGAGTACATTATCGGGGAAGGTATACCCACAGGCAATGAATGGGAAGTGTCAGCCACTTTTATCCAGAAAGGAACCGGCCCTGAACCGGTCCACTTTGCCGGCACGATTGTCAATGTCGGAACAGACTATATTGAAGTCGAGGTAAGTGAATCGGACGGCAGCACTGTGACCGGACGGGCGATTGTGGATGCCGAGACCCGGCTCCTGGATGAAGACGGGACAACCGTGCTGGCTCTGGCCGACTTCACTGCCGGAGAGGAGATTTTCGGCGAAGGCATACCCACAGGCAATGAATATGAACTAACAGCTCTTTTGATACAGAAAGGAACACCGGGGCCGATGCCCGGAGAGACGATACCTTTCTCAGGCAAGCTGCTCGAATTCGGGAGCGATTTCATCCAGTTCGAATACGGTTACGACCAGGAAAACGGAAAAACCGATACAGTAAGGTTCTCCATTGATGTAAATACCTCTATCACGGATGAAAACGGAAATTCCACCACCCTGGAGACAGGCTATCTTATCAAGGGCCAGGGCGAGATTCAGACCGAGGGCACGGTCAAAGCCGATTCGATCGAGATCCATTTCACTACAGACAGACTCCCGGGCGAAAAGGTCTCCATTGGTGGAAGTGTGGTCGAGACTGGAAGCGACTTCATTATCATTCAGAGTCAAATACCTGATGGACTTACCTTTAAAGTCAAGGTTTTCGTGGTGCCGAATTACAATGTCACTGATTCTGAGGGCAATCCCGTTTCGCCCAAGTCTTTCACGGCGGGAGATTTTGTCAGCGGTGAGGGCATGCTTCAGCCCTGCGGAGTGATCATCGCCCTTCTCGTGTCAAAAGAAACCGGGCCAGGGCCGGTAGAGGAACCGGTCCAATTTTTCGGCAAAGTGGTTACCTTGACCAATGAAGGGTTCGACCTGGAAACCAGAGATCCGCAAAACCGGCCAATTCTCATCAGAATTATCCTGAGTGACACCACCTCTATAGTGCGCGAGGGCACCCAAGAAACTCTGACCAGAGACCAGATCCTGAGAGGCATGGGTGTCATGGTTCTGGGCACTCTAAGCGCGGAAAGCCAGGTGCAGGCTATTCTGGTAGTTGTGCCGCAGCCGAGAAGGGAATCATTCGGCGGCCGGGTGGTTTCTATTGAGGAAAGCGAATTCGTTATCGAAGCGAAACATCCCGAACAGGATTTAACCTTTAAGGTCATTGTAACCACGACCGAGGCGACAAGCTGGTTCGCCGAGGAGGAGGATGTTATCCAGCCGGCAACCGCCGAAGACCTGGCTTTGGACGATTTTGTCAGTGCTTTCGGCGTGCTCACCGGCCCGTTGACCCTGGCTGCGGATACGGTGTGGATTGAGTCGGTTGAAGATTTTGAAGTCATGACTTTCACCGTTCTGGAAGGTAAGGTGGAAGGGTCGGTTTTCGTCTTTAAAGTCAACATTTTTGAGCACGATCCTGGCCAGCCTCCCAGTATGGCAGAGCTCGCGTTCAATATCTCGCCTGATTTCAAGGTCCTCAAAGGACAGATTGTATTCCCTGATGACCCGGAATCGGACGACATCAGCCTGAACAAGATTATCGGCGAGCCCGGAAAGTTAACCGGCCGCTGGTCAGGAGTGGTAGATGAAAACGGCGGAGTGCCGGTTTCCGCCGATCTTGTCCAGTCCGGCTCCTCAGTGACCGGCACGATCACCTATGGGGGAACTATCGAGCCAGACACCGGTGAAGGGCCTCAGGCAGGGGATCAATTCACTGTACGCGGACTGGTGACCGAGTTGGGCGAGAATTCATTTATTCTCACTTTCCACGACAGGCTGAACCAGGAGCTCCAGCTCCCGGTTCTGTTTTTCAAGAGCACCGAGCTGGTGGATATCGAGGGCAACAAGCTGGAAATCCCGTTGGATTCGCTGCTCAAGCGTAAGGTGGAAATTACCGGTATCATTCAGTCGGACTACAGCCTGGTCGCCAATCTCATTGTCGTTCTGCCCCTGGACACCGAGCAGGAACCTTCGGCCGAACTGCCGCTGATTGCCAAAGGAGCCTGGAACCCGGCGGACGGCACTCTGTCTTTCGATCTCGAGGCCAAGTCATTCGATGAAGAACTCGACGGGCTGGTGAACCTGAGTGGCCTGCTAGGCGGGGACGGCAACAATCTGTACGCCGCCGGCATGCTCACAGCTACCGATTCGCTCAATATCGGACTGAGGCGGCAGAGCGGCGATCCGGCCGACCCATCCGGAACCTGGGCTGGAACTGCTGCAACCCCGGTCAGCGGCCAGCTGAAAATCTGGCCCGTATTCCTCAGCCTGCTGGTCAAGGATGGAACTCTCTCCGGCAACTACAGTGTCGGTGAAAGCAGGATCAAGACCGAGATCGTGACCCAGAACCTTCCCCCGGTGATCAGCCCATTCGAGGAAACCACGGCAACCGAGGAGCAACAGATCAGCGTAACTGTAACCGCCACTGATCCTGAAAACGATCCGATTACCCTTACAGTTCCAGGCGTTCAGATTCCCGGCTCCAGTTTTACTGATAATGGTGACGGAACCGGCACTTATACGCTGACCATCCCCAGTCTGCCTGAGGGCAAAACCGAGCTGATTGTCAACTTTGTTGCCACGGATTCCAAGGGTGCATCAACCTCGCGTGTGCTGGTGATCAAGGTCACCAGGCTTAACCGCGCGCCAGAGCTGAAGGAAGTCACGGATACCCTTCTCCTGCTGGAAGGCAGTGCCTTTTCGGTAGTCATCCCGGTCAGGGATGCTGACAACGATCAACTGAGTTTCGAATTTGCCGGGTTTCCGGAATGGGTTGCCACGGATAATAACCAGATCAATTTCGATCCCCCGTTCGGATCGGCCGGAAACTATTCTTTCACTTTGACTGTCAGGGACGGCAAGGGCGGTGAAGCAAGCCAAACATACAATTTCCGCGTGGTGAGCGTCAACAGGCCGCCACGTTTCGTACAGATCGAGCCTATCGAGAGTGAAACCGGCACCCCGATCAGTTTCACCGTGGAAGCGGTCGATCCTGACCCGGGCGATGTGCTCACATTCAGTGTGCTGGAAGTCTCCGGTGTGCAAGTCATTCCCCAGGGCGCCTCTTTCGACGCCGCCACCGGGCAGTTCAACTGGACTCCGGCTACAGAGCAGGTCGGGCCGTTCAAAGCCGCTTTCGTGGTAACTGACAGCAAGGGAGCCAGAGACCACATAGCGGTTAATATCGTTGTCGGTCCCGGGGCCCTCCCGCCGAGTCTGGTTGTTGCCCCGGAGGACTCGCTGGGTGTCAACCAGGGCGAACCGGTAGAGTTTACAGTCACCGGCGAGACAACAACTGACAGCCCGTTGAAATTTTATGCCAGGCACCTGCCGCGCGGGGCCAAATTTGACAGTGAAACCCTGACTTTCAACTGGACACCCGATTTCAAGCAGGAGGGCAATTACCGGCTGATTGTCGGAGTGGGTGACGGCAGCTTCCGCACTGAACAGGATGTAGTAATCACGGTAAACAAGGTACCCCAGATACCCACTCTCGATCCTCTCGAGAACCAGACCGTAACCGAAGGCAAACTTCTGCGCTTCCGGGTTTTAGGCAGTTACCCGGACGGCAGGCAGGTGGTATTCGATCAACCCTCGGCCCTGCCGGACAATTCCCTGTTCGATGTGGTAACCGGCAATTTCCGCTTTCTGCCGGATTACGACCAGGCAGGTACTTATAATCTGACTTTCAGTGTTACCGAGGATGATGGAAACACTTACAGCGTGTCCACCACGGTTACTGTAACTGATAATAACCGTCCGCCCAAGCTGGTAGACCTGAAAAACGTGAGCGTTAACGTGGGCCAGAGTGTCACTTTCAATGTCCAGGCCCTGGACCCGGATCCCGGGGACGTGCTTACGCTCGAGGCGATTGAAATACCTCAGGGCGCTACATTCAACGCCACCTCTGAGCCGCCCGCATTCAGTTGGACCCCGTCAATCGAGGGATCCTACGAGGCGACTTTTGCTGTTACCGACGCCTCCGGGGCAAGCGACCGCAGGACCGTGTATATCACGGTAGGCACGCAGAACCTGCCTCCTGTGCTGGGTGAGATTGGAGACCTGACTATCAGCGAGGGCGACACGTTAAGCCTCTCGATTTCGGTCTCTGATCCGGAAAACGATCCCGTAACCATGTTTGTCAATCCCGTTCCGGCAAACGCCACATTCGACAACGACAACAATACCTTTTCCTTTCAGCCGTCATACGCCCAGGCAGGCATGTATTACCTGAAATTCGTTGCCAGTGACGGTGAACTCACGGATGAAAAGCCGGTGACGATCCAGGTACTCGATGTCCCTCTGCCGCCTGTTATCTCCGTGTCGAAAGCCTGGTCTGTCCAGGAGGGAGATACGCTGGAGTTTACTGTGGATGTCCGCGACGCAGCCGGCGAGAAAATGGAGGTTATCTCAAGCACCCTGCCCGATGGTGCGAGTCTTGAGCCTGCAAGCGGAAAGTTCTTCTGGGCACCCGACTTCGATCAGGCCGGCACTTACTCGATTACCTTTATTGCCAGTGACGGCACTCAAACAGCGCAGCAGGACATTGTTATCGTGATATTCGACAAGAACAGGCCGCCGTTGATTTTCGAGATCGCGGACCAGGAGGTGGTCGAAGGCGAGATTATCAGCTTCGAGATCACCACCACGGACCCGGACGGCGACCAGGTGACAATTGCTATCGACTCGACTGAAACCCCGTACATCGAGTCAGCGGATATCCGCAACAACAGCGTGTTCGTGTTCAATACCAACCTTCTGGACTCTACTCTTCAGATCCCCTCGGCCGTATTTATCATTACAGCCGACGACGGCAGGGGAGGCACAGACAGGAGAGCTATTGCGTTCAAGATCCTGCGCTCAAGCGAGGTCAATGTGCCGCTGATTAGCCAGGGAGACTATCCTTTCAACCACAACTTCCCCGGCACCGGGCTTACGGTAAACATGACGAACCAGGGCAGCGACCCGGTGAGCGGCGATGTGACCGGAAGCGAAATCTCCGGCACATTGGACACCACACAGCAGAGCGGGCCGCAGCTTGCCGCCAAATACAGCTACCTGGCCAAGTCGAAAGACAAGGTTGTCGTGCTGCCGTTTCTTGCAGGCGACGATGGAAACCTTGGGGATTTCTACAGTATTCGCCGCGGCTGGGGGGTCGATCTTTCCAGCAGCCTGATAAATAACCTGGATGGACTGAAATTCGACCTTACCTTCAAATACGAAGATAGAGACATCCCGGCCAGGGATATACCCGAGTTTACCGAAGCGGCTATCTCGGTTTTCGGATTCAGCCTGCAGGGCGAATTCATCCAACTGGCCACGCAACTCGACACCATGGAAAACACAGCCACAGCCGAAGTCGATCTCGCCCTCTACACCGATTTCACCCTCGGCGTGATCCTCGATCTAGCCGAGCCGATAATTGCAGGCACCTCGCAGCTTGTCAACACGACCGATGAGATCGGGCCCTACATTATTTCCACAACCATCGTGGATAACGTGCTCGTTCGCTCGGCGAAACTCTACTACGCGATTGAAGGCCAGAGCTTCCAGTCTGTTGCGATGACACCGGACACGGTGATGATCAACTGTTTCAATGGATCGATTCCCGGCCAGAGGGAAGGAAACACCATCTTTTACTACATCGAGGCCGGAGATTCGCTTCACACGGTTACCGACCCTGCGGGAGCGCCGCAAAGCGCCTACCGTTTCTCCATTCTGCTTGACGGCGTTGAGTCGCTGATGCCGGGTGATGTGGACAATGACGGCCAGGTGAATATTTTCGACCTGCTCGGCCTGCTCAAGGTCCTGGGAGGAACACAGCAGGCAACAGGCGGCGCGGATACGAACCAGGACGGCAAGGTGGATATTTTCGACCTGCTGGAGCTGCTCAAGCAACTCGCCCAGTAGAGTTTTCTGCATTCCAGGAGTATAAACAAAAAAGGGATGGGTGCCGCAGGAAGCGGCAGCCATCCCTTTTACGTTTGCATGCAGAGAGAGTTACAACTCTATATGAAATATCAATAGTGTCCGGTAAAAATGGTATTTGCTGTAACAAGTGGGAACAAAAAACCGGGAGTAAAGTTAATACACCCGGTTAATCAGCTTCAATTTCCGTAACGGCCATACCCGAATTCGACCTCACGCACTTGAAGCCCCTCTCTCGATCTGCTTGCCGAGCATCAGAATAAATTGCGTCAAAAGATTCTGGTCGTAATCTTTCTGGGTCTTGGAGAGAAAACTCAAGGCTTCAAAAGGAGTCAAAGCCTTTTTGTATGAACGTTCGGTGGTGAGTGCATCGTAAATATCCACTATCGAGGAGATACGGCCGAACAGATCGATCTGGCCGCTCTTGAGGCCATAAGGGTAGCCGATACCGGTCATTTTTTCATGGTGCTGGGCCACGAGTTCAAGAGTCTTATCCGGAAGGTCGTGGTTCTCTTTGAGGATATTTACGCCGAGCAGCACGTGGTCTTTTATCTTGGCGAACTCTTCCCTGGTGAGCCTGCCGGGTTTGTTAATCAGTCTCGGGTCGACCAGGCTCTTGCCGACATCATGAAGCATCGCGCCCAGGCCGAGCATTTCAAGATCCGGGCTCTTCCTCAAGCCGATTTTCTGGCCCAGGGCCACGCAAAAAGTGCAAACGTTCATCGAATGCACGTAGGTGTAATAGTCGTGGCCTGTTATTTTCATCAGGGAATAGAACGAGGTCTCGTTATCGAGGATAAATTCGACCATGGAATCCACTGTCTGGTTTGCCCGGTTGATATTCTCCCCGCTGCGCGGATCGTTAAGTACGTCTTTCACCACTATCTTGCTCATTTCACGCAGGGCGCGCGCCTGCCGCTCGACAGGCCCAGCCCCGGCTGCAGTCAACAGTTCCTGGACAAAAGAGCGGTAGGCCGGGAGATCCTCGTTTTTGATCATCAGTTCCTTGTCTATGGCGAAAGACTTCAGCGTTAGTTGCCACGGCCCTTCAGGGTTTTCCTCGAAATCCTCTGCGAGTTGAATATCATTTTTCTCATGGTAATATACCGCAAAGGATAACTCCATCTCTGGCTCGAAAAGGGAACGGTCTATAACGTGAAAATTGTCCAGAATCTCATGGTAGCGCTCAACCTCTTCCGGGTCGACAAAAATCCCGGCGAACCCTTTTTCCTTGGCAACCTTTTCATGCTCTCCTACTATCTGCCGCCGGTATTCCTCGTATAGCTTGAGATCCCGTTTCGAAACGAACAGGGACTCGATCCGGTTTTCTATCAAATTGTTGAGAACGGTTTTTTCAAACTTGATATTGGCTTTGCGATATAGGACGTACCGGTCTTTCTGTTTGAGAAAGAGGTCGAAATTCGGTACCGTATCGATCACTATCCTTTTAAGCAGTACAGGGAAATACTGTTCAGCCATTGTTCAGAACCTGTTCACTGCTTATTTAACAGCAGCCGAAAGTAACTGAAAAATCGATTACACCAATCTCATGAGGTCTAGATTTGACTCAATATCATCTGGAGTCTTATGCTCTGATATTAAATTGCACTACGAAAAGTTTATCCATCTCCTAGGGGAAATTTATCTTCCATCGACATTGCTGGTCCTGAATTTATCAAGCGGCAAAGGAAATCAGAAAGTTGCTTCAGTGCTCGATCACGATTGAATTATTGAGCTCTGCGGCATCTGGCAATCGCTGTTTCCACAATCCGGCTGAAAATCTCCGGCCGGTTTTCCACCATGTAATGGAGGTACATCCTGAAAAGTTCCTCTTCAGGGACCTTGCGGAATTCCTCCCGCAAACATTCCAACTGCCCTTCCACTAGTTTCCTGACCACCTGTTTTCCTTCTTGTGTCATCGCCTCATTTCCTGTAAGGTAGCCTGATAGCAAGGCTTTAAACGAACCAGTGGTCGTTTGAAATTGCGACCGGAGAGATACACCTAATCAAGCTCTCCCTCAAGATGTGATTTCTGTTAAAACCTCTTCGTTCCAGCTTTAAAGAGATAAATTATTATCTTTTAAAACCGACCGCTGCGAAATGTTCTCCTTTAATGATCGGCTTTTAAAAAACTATCAACCCGGTATATCAAGTTTCTAGGTTTTTCTTGAACTTATTTACCAGCCTGAGAAAAATCAATAGGCAATTATTGCCGTTGGCCACAGCTTGACCGTTGCCATTGCCGCGGTTATACTTAAGCCGGCAAATCGTTGCAGTCAAATAAATTCAAGACAGGAGTCAAAAAATGCGGCAAGCCGGTCAACGCAGGAGCAGATCCAGTTATAGGATTCTTTTTGCAAGTGCTCTCCTAGTCGTTTTCACTCTTTCCCTTCAGGGCCTGTGGCAGCCTTGCCCGGCTGGATCCTCCGGTACGGGTGGCAAAGTAATTTTGCAGGCCGAATCTTTCCCTTTAACTAAAGATCCATCAAGCGTGCCAGGCTGGACCACTTGGAGCCAGCGGGACGAAACCAGGCCGCAATTTTTTACCTCCGGGCTGCCGAACCTGGGAAAACCCGGCTGCCTGGGGATTAGCGGTGCCTCCAACAACTCTGCACATGGCTGCTGGCGCAAGGTGGTTTCCGGGATCAAGCCCGGCAGCTTCTACCGGTTCGAAGCCTGGTACCAGGCCCTGAGCGTACCCTACCCGAGGCAGCAGGTGCTGTCGCGCCTGGACTGGCTGGACGCAGAGGGCAAGCGTGTGCACCAGCCTGAATACGTGCCGGAAGCGCAAGGTTCGGCAGGCTGGGAGAAAAACGAGGGCGTTTTCATGGCGCCGGAAGGCGCATCAAGCGTGTGTATCGAACTCTACCTGAGCTACTGCGGCCAGGGAACGGTTTGGTGGGATAAGATCGGACTGGCCGAGGTGCCCGATCCGGGGAAAAGAATGGTGCGGGTGGCAACAGTGAATTTTAAGCCTGACCGTAAATATGACAGCCCTGAAAAAAGCGTGGCCTCTTACCTGCCTTTGGTCGAGGAGGCCGGCCAGAAAGGCTGCGACATAGTCTGCCTGGGCGAGGGGATCAACCTGGCCGGAGTGCGGAATGCCGGCTACCCGGATGTCGCCGAACCGATACCCGGACCGACCACGGAAAAACTCGGCGAACTGGCACGAAAGTACAAGATGTACATTATCGCTGCACTTGGAGAACGCCAGGGGCATGCGGTTTACAACACTGCGGTGCTGATCGACCGCGAGGGCAGGGTGGCAGGCAAGTACCGCAAGGTTTACCTTCCGCGGGAGGAGGTCGAGGCGGGCTGCACACCGGGGAACTCTTTCCCGGTTTTCGACACGGATTTCTGCCGGATTGGAATGATGATCTGCTGGGACATTCAGTACATAGACCCTGCGCGCGCACTGGCCGTGCAGGGAGCCCAGATCATTTTCTGCCCAGTTTGGGGCGGCAACCCGATCCTGGCCAAGGCCCGGGCAATAGAGAACCAGACTTATCTGGTGACCTCATCTTACTCGGACCTGCCCACAGCGATTTACGGACACTGGGGTGACATTATTGTCCAGGCCAAAGAAAAGCCGCAACTGGTTTATGCGGATATCGATCTGAACGAGAAATTTCCGGAGCAGTGGCTGGGCAACATGAGAGACCGCTTTGCCCGGGAACGGCGGGCTGATATCAAGGTGACCGAGCTGGAAAGATAGCCGAGCGGCCACCTTGATTAGCTGGGATAGAGCCTTTGCAAAGGAGCTATTTGATCATGCCCGTGGTGGGGCTGGAGGGTTGCGCGTACTCTTTTTTCGGCATCCTGCCTGCGAGGTAGGCCAGCCGCCCGGCCTCGGTGGCAAGGCGCATTGCCCTGGCCATGGCAACCGAGTCATCAGCCTCGGCGATTCCGGTGTTCATCAGCAGCCCGTCTACACCCAGTTCCATCACTATCGCCGCATCCGAGGCAGTGCCCACCCCGGCATCCACGATCACCGGCACGCTTACCGCCTCCTTGATAAAACGGATGTTCACCGGGTTGAGAACTCCCATTCCACTGCCGATAGGGGAAGCCAGCGGCATCACCGCCACAGCACCGGCGTCTTCGAGCTTGCGCGCCACAACCATGTCTTCGTTTGTATAGGGCAGAGCCTTGAAACCCTCGGATACCAAAATTTTAGTGGCTTCGATCAGGCCACCCGTATCCGGCAGAAGGGTTTTTTCATCACCGATCACCTCGAGCTTGATCCACTCGCTCAAGCCGGCCTCGCGCGCCAGGCGAGCCGTGCGCACTGCATCATCCACAGTATAACAGCCGGCGGTATTGGGCAGGATGAAATATTTTTCAGGGTCGATAAAATTGAGCATCGCATCCCCGGTGCTCCTGCTCAGGTCCACCCTGCGTACGGCCACGGTGACAATCTCAGCGCCTGAGGCCTCGTGCGCTGCCACCATGGTCTGGTTATCCTTATATTTGCCGGTTCCGATCATCAGCCGGCTGCGGAATTCGCGCCCCGCAATCATTAGATTGCTATCCTTTACCATTGAGATCTTTCCTTGCTGAATTGAAACTCGATTTAATCGCTTGCAGCCTCTCCGGCGAAACTGCAAAACCTCTTCCCTTGAAATAATTAAAATCAACCTTATTTGCAAGCAGGAGCGGAGGAACTTTCAGCACCCTCCGCCCACGAACTCGATAATCTCGAAAACATCGTTTTCATGGATTATTGTGGAATCCCAGGTTTCGCGTTTAACTATCTCGCGGTTGCGCTCTACCGCCACCCTTCTGCCAGCGACGATCCTCAGTCCGGCCAGCAGATCGGAGACCGCGGCCTCCTTTTGAACCTGCCTTTTCTCGCCATTAACCGTAATACCGATCATTCATCTTCCCTTAGAACAAAAGTCTCGAATTCAGCCGGAGTTAGAGTCAATCTCCAGGGGAGCTGCCGGAGGAGAAGGTTTCGAAACAGGCGTTCATCCGCTCGAGAGCCATTCCGATATTCTTGGCGTTCCAGACAGCCGAAATCGTGGCCGCTCCGTAAGCTCCCGCCCTGGCGACATCGGCGGCGTTGGCGGGATTTATTCCACCGATAGCAAAAATGGGAAGCTCAACCTTCGGGCATACGCGTTCCAGCAATGTCAGCTCTGCGGGCGCAACCCCGGGCTTGCTCGCCGTGGGAAAGATCGTGCCGAGATAACCGTATGCTGCGCCCAGTTTTTGCGCCTCTCTGGCCTCCTCCAGGCTGTGGCAGGAATAGCCGAAAGGAATTTTTCTCGCCCGGCAAAACGCCGCGGCCGCTTGGAGCGGAATCGAACGGCGGCCCAGGTGGACTGTGTCGGCTGCCACGGCCAGGGCCACATCCAGCCGGTCGTTGACAACCAGAGGCACGCCTTCTTGAGCAGTAATTTCGCGCAAGGCTTTTGCAATCTCGTATACCCGCCGACCCTCCAGGCCATGCGCCCGGAGGTTTATCGCGGCCAGGCCGGTTGCGCTGAGCACCCGCGCTTTGTCGAGAAAATCAGGACTTTCGAGAAGGGCCGTATCTGTAACCGCATGAATTCTAAATTTTTGCAAATCAACATGCTTGTTCATCATCTAATTTGCTGCCGGTTTTTCCGCAATCAATTCAGGATTTTGCCGGGCTGGAGAGTTGCGCCGCGAAGGTACTCAGCGGCGGTCATCCTTCTTTTTCCCTCTGCCTGGAGTTCCCCAACCAGTAGTGTATGCCTGTCACCGCAGCAAATCGCTATCTGCTCCTTTCCAGTGCCAATCACCTCCCCGGATCTGCCGCCTGCTTGTTCCCCACCCGGCCGGGGCCTGAAAAGCTTGAGAACTTTACCGCTGCGAAGGCAGAAAGCGCCAGGGTCCGGGTCGAAAGCCCGGATGATGCAGGAGATTTTCCATGCTGGGAGCGTCCAGTCGATACGCGCCTCCTCGCGCTCGATCTTGGGAGCGTAGCTTACCCCCTCTGTCGGCTGGGGCACAGATTCTATTCCGCCTGGTTCCATCCGGCCGAGGACCTCCACGATGAGCCGTCCTCCGAGATCGCTCATGCGCCGTGCAAGCTCGCCAGCGGTCTCCTCCTGGGTGATTTCCATCTCACGCCTGAGGAGAATGGCACCGGTATCCATACCCTCGTCCATCTGGATAACAGTCAGGCCGGTGGTGGTTTCGCCTGCTGCAATAGCCCGCTGGATCGGCGCTGCGCCCCGGTATGCAGGCAGAAGAGAGGCATGCAAATTTATCGACCCGAGGCGCGGAATCTCGAGCACCTCGGGTCTCAAGATATGCCCGTAGGCCACAACTGCGGAGATTTCCGGATCGAGTGAGCTTACCGCCGACAGGAACTCCTCCCCCCTGGGAACATCCGGCTGCAGGACTTTCAGGCCTTTCGACTCGGCAAAGCGCTTGACTTCCGGCGAGGCGAGTTTCCTGCCCCTGCCCCGGGGCCTGTCCGGCTGGCAGACCACTCCCACCACCTGGTGGCCTGAATTGAAAACTGCCTCCAGGGGCGCTACCGCAAACTCCGGACTTCCCCAGAACAGAACTCTCATGCGGATTTCTCCGCCTCCAACTCCTTTTTCACCTTTTTCCACCTGGAAAGGGCGAGATTTTTTCTTAGCGCCCCGAGCCTGTCAACAAAAAGAATCCCGTCCAGGTGGTCGATCTCGTGCTGGATAGCCCTCGCCGGCAAGCCGTCGGCCTCGATTCTTACATCCCTCCCGCTGCGGTCGATCCCGGTCACAGTGATCTTTTCGCTGCGTTCGACAATATCCTTGACCTCGGGGATCGACAGGCACCCTTCCTCGTCTTTCACGCTGCCTTCGGCAGCGACAATTTCTGGATTTATCAGCGCCTGGGGGTCCATGCCGTAGCCTGCTTCAACATTGTCGTACACAATAACCCGTTTCAATACACCCACCTGATTGGCAGCCAGGCCGAGTCCCTGGTTGAGATACATCGTCTCGGTCATATCCTCGATCAGTTTGTCTATTTCCCCGGTGATGAGCTCGTTCACAGGCTTTGCTTTTTTCCTCAGAACCGGATCGCCCATATGTCTTATCTGCAGAACGGCCATAAAGCCTCTTTTTCAGCTGGCGTGTGTAACTACGCGGCCGATCCGGCTCCGCTCGATTTTGAGCTTGGTACCCTCAGCCACTTTAAGCTCAACAACATGTTCGTCGATATCCATTATCTTGCCATAGATTCCACCGCTAGTGACCACTTCATCACCCTTCTTCAAATGCTTCAGCATCTCCTGCGTCTGGCGCTGTTGTTTCTGCTGGGGCCGGATAAGCAGGAAATAGAGAATAGCAAAAGTGGCGATAATCATGAAAAAGAAAGTCGGGTCCAGACCTCCACCCTGCTGGCCCTGGCCGCCGCCTGCGGCAAACAAATTCGCTACGCCCATTGAAATAGACTCCTTGTTGAAAAGTTGCGATAAATTTCAGCCAAATAAATTCTATTTATCTTTCAGGGCCGTTGCCCGCCATAACTGCAGCCTGCCGTAGCAGTCATTGGCGTCTGCCCGGCTCGTCTTGAATGAACGAGGATTTCACGATATCTCGCCACCAGGGTTGTATCTATTATAAAACTTATCGGCCCACCGGTCAAATTTCCCTTCAACAATGGCCTGGCGCATGCTCTGAACCAGTCTGACCATGAAATAAACGTTGTGGTAGCTTGTAAGCTTGATCCCCAGAATCTCCCCACTGTGAATCAGGTGGCGGATATAGGCGCGGGAAAAATTCCGGCAGGAGTAGCAGTCGCATTCTTGGTCCAGGGGCAGAAAATCATCGGCGAAAGGCGCATTTTTCACAACCAGCCGGCCACGGGAGGTGAATACAGTACCATTGCGGCCATAGCGGGTGGGCACGACACAGTCGAACATGTCCACCCCCCGGCGAACGGCTTCGACCATGTCCTCCGGGTGGCCGACCCCCATCAGGTAGCGCGGCCGCTCGGATGGCAGGTGTTCAATAGCGTGATCGAGCATTTCGTACATCAGAGCCTTGGGCTCACCCACGCTCAAGCCCCCGATTGAGTAGCCCGGAAAATCAAGCTCTACAGTGCGTTTGGCAGACCACTGCCTCAGGTGCTTGTACATGCCTCCCTGGACAACGCCGAACAGGGCCTGGGGCCAGGGAGGGGCCTGATCCTGAGATAAACTTTCCCAGCGGGTGCGGCATCTTTCGGCCCAGCGCACTGTGCGCTCGCAGGCCAGGCGCACGTAGTCCTCCTCAGCCGGATAGGGCACGCACTCGTCAAAGGCCATGATTATATCCGCTCCCAGGGCTGACTGGATCTCGATCACCCGCTCCGGGGTGAAAAGATGATACGAGCCGTCGAGGTGGCTCTGGAACGTGACCCCCTCCTCCTTGATCTGGTTCAGATCCAGCAGGCTGAACACCTGGTAGCCGCCGCTGTCGGTGAGCACAGGCCTGTGCCAGCCCATGAATTTCTGCAATCCCCCGGCCTGGCGGATCAGCTCGTGGCCCGGACGAAGGTACAGATGGTAAGTATTGGCGAGAACAACCTCCACGCCGATTTGATCCAGTTCTTCCGGGGAGAGGGTTTTCACTGTGGCCTGGGTGCCCACAGGCATGAATACCGGCGTGCGGATCGCTCCGTGGGCGGTCTCGATCAACCCTGCCCGCGCCTGGCTGTCGGTTTTCTCAACCGAAAAGCCGAATTCGTTTAGCTCACTTAAATTATTTTTCTTATTTAATTTTTCTTCCAATGCAGGCCTTAATTCCCTTATCCTCAGGCGGGGCATGTCTCGCCCTTAAAGAATATTCATCGTTCGATTAATCGATCAATCTCAAAGAATCAGCATTGCATCCCCGTAGCTGTAGAACCGGTATTTCCGGTCAATCGCCTCCCTGTATGCCGCCTTGATAAGCTCCTTGCCGGCGAAAGCGCAGACAAGCATTAAAAGGGTTGAGCGGGGAAGGTGGAAATTGGTGACCAGGGCATCTGCCAGGGTGAACTCGAAGCCAGGACAGATAAAAAGCTCTGTCCAGCCGGAGAGTTTTTCCCCTGAACCCGATTCAGCAGCGGAAGATATAGAGGCCGCACTTTCCAGTGCCCGCACCGTGGTGGTTCCAACTAGTATCGCCCTGCCGCCCGCCTCTCTTGCAGCTTTGATTCGCTCCAGGACCCGGTGCTCGATTTCGAAGTACTCGGCTTCCATCTTGTGGTCGGCGAGCTTTTCCGCCATCACCGGGCGGAAAGTGCCCGGTCCCACGTGAAGGGTTATTTCGGCCAGGTCTGTTCCGGCTTCTTTTATATCTTTCAGCAATTGACAGGTAAAATGGAGCCCGGCTGTTGGCGCTGCCACCGCACCAACCGCTCTGGCATAAACTGTCTGGTAGCGCTCCCGGTCAGATTCGGTGTCCGGCCTGTTGATATATGGAGGAAGCGGCACGTGGCCGTAGCGCTCGATAAGTCCGGCTGCTTCGGCGCCATCCTGAGTCTCGAGACTTACAATTCGCTCGCCTGGAGCCCAGCCGAAATCTTTTACAGTAACTTTCAGATTGCCGTTGCCGACCTCTAACGATCTGCCGGGCTTGAGCCTGCGCGCGGGACGAACCAGGGCAAGCCAGCGGCCGTTCTCGAGAGCTCTCAGCAGAAGAACTTCAAAATCGTTCCCGCTGGACAGCTTACCTGTAAGCCGTGCCGGGAACACACGGGTGTCGTTCAGCACCAGGATGTCGCCCTGGGAAAGATACCCCGACAGGTCGGAGAACCGTCTGTGCTCGATCAAGCCGGTTGCGCGGTGGAGCACTATCAGGCGGCTTGCATCTCTCTTTTCCGCCGGATACTGGGCGATAAGCTCGGCTGGCAGCGCGTAGTCGAAATCCGCTGTCTTGAGCTCTTCAGTGTCTGCGGCGCGTAGCTTGCTGTGTATTTTGCACCAGGGCATTAACCAATCCACGCGAGTCAAATAAGGTTATCTGAACCGCAGGGGCACGGCGCGCCGTGCCCGTACAAAACATGATATTCCAGGCTCTTGAGAGGTTAAAGATAAGCAAAAAGCGGGGATCAGGCTATGATTTTGTTGGGGAGTTTTCATGATGGTTCAATAAAGAGGGAAGGCTTGCTTTCTCACCCTTTTTTCAGCCAGTAGGAGAACTTGCCGATAATCTGTCGGTCGGGCCTGCCGAACCCGCCGTTGTCGTCATCGTAGCGGCTTTCGCGGTAAACCAGGTAGAAATAGCTGCCCGGACGGTATTCGAAGCGGGTGACAAAGTGAAGGCCCAGGGTGGACCTGGCATCCAGGGGTGACTCGATATCCCACGGCCCGGGCATCAGCGGCTCGTAGCTGTCTGAATGGAAATCCGTGTACTGGGCGAAAAGGCGGAAATCGAGCTTGTTGCTCATGGTGTAGCTGGTGCGGAAAACATAGCTTTCGAACCGGGTATCGCGCATGGCGAGCACCTTGTCCGGCGCATTATCCCCCTCGAGCTCGACAATCTCGCTGAAATCGGAGAATTTGGAGTGCCTGTCCAGCCTGGGCTCGAACATAAGTTCCAGATTTGTGCTGGGCCGCAGGCGCAGGCGGATGCTCCCGCTCCAGCGCTCTCCGTCCCGGAAACTGCCTATACTCTGAGTGACGCTGACATTGAGCATCGAGCTGTAATCATTGGAAAAGCCGCACCAGTAGGAGAAACCCCTGGGATACTTGAAAATGAAATCATAGTCCTCGGCTGCCCGGTGAGCATCCAGCGAGTTGTCAATGCTGCGCCACAAGCCGAAATGCACGTTCCAGTAGTTCATGAACTGAAGCCAGCCGCTCATCATCCCATGCGCCGAACCCAGCTTCCCGCCGGTGTACGGGCCAAAATTCAGGTTGTAGCGGTTGCCGAACGTCTTACCCATCAGTTCATCAAGGCCGCTGTCGGTCCAGTTGCGCTCAAGCCGCCAATTGATATTGTACGAGCGGATTCCGTTCTTGAGGGGCCGGCTCCTGTACTGAAAAAAACTGTCCAGCTTGTGGGTGCCGTAGTCGTTACCGTAAATCCATCCCAGGTCGTTGACATTGAAGTCGTCCGAATAGCTGTCGTAGCCGATACCGTAAGTGAAATGCTCGCCGGTGAACTTACGCAGGTTGATCTCCAGGCCGTAACCTTCCTGCTTAGCTCCCTCATCATCCTCAACTGCCGAACCGGCCAACTGGCCGGCGAACATCCAGGTATGATTGACCCGGAAATCCCAGTCGAAGCCGCCTGTGTAGGCACAGCGGTTATGGTCGAAATCCGGGTGGCGTGCATCCCTGTTTACAGCGGTGCCGATCATGCCGACGCTGGAGCCGTCTTCATATTCCTTGAGCAGGCGGCCGACAAAATAATTGGTGCGCGGTTCGAGAAATCTCTCTGTCACTTTGTCCCTGAGCTCCATAGGGATATCCTCCCGGTTGCGGAACGGCTCCTCATCCCCGGAATCAAACTCGCTATCGCTGTCCTCATCCAGATAGTAATAGTTTTCCTCCTTCGTGATAGCCTCGATCAACCCGTAGCGCAACCCCGTTTCGGTTTTTCCGACCAGCCTGCCTCCGGTCATGATAGTCGTGGTGGGATTAACCACATTGCGAAGCGGCTTGCCTATCCGGCGGGTGTGCACCAAGCGGATATCAGTCCTGAAAATATCCTGGAATTCGAGGAAGAAAGGCCTTTTTTCCGGATAGTAAGTGGGGAAGGGCGAAAGGTTAAGCTTTTCCTCATCTGTTTCAACAGTACCGAATTCCGGGTTAACGGCCAGATCCAAGGTCACCCCTGGAGTGGGGCCGTATTTCAGATCGAGCCCGAGGTTGCGGGTCCAGTCATTCTGCAAAACCGCATTATCCTGCATTTGGAACGTACTGTAGGGGAGAAACTCCAGCCGGTACGGGGTTTTTATCCCCTCAAGGCCGCCGAGCATGCCGAAACGCGAGACGAAAAAACCGTGCTCGCTTTCCGGGATCATGCGCCACTGCACGTACTCCTTCCTCCGCTGGATATATCGCGTGAGATTGAGTCCCCAGGTTCTGAATCGCAGTCCTCCGCGGAAGCGCAAACACGAGAAAGGTATTTCTATCTCGGCCACCCAGCCGTAGTCCAACTGTTTCACTTGCGAATACCATACTGCATTCCAGCTCTCATCGCGCCGGGTATCCTCGCTCCAGAGCACATCCTCCTGCACATTCACTGCATTGACCGCGAACTGAAAAGACGTACGCCTGTCGAAGTAGGAGTCAATATAGATCCTCACGTTATCCGAACTGGAGATCAGGTCCCTGGGAGTGAGCCTGGCCTCGATCTTATCCGGTTCTCTATCGTAGCAGATGAAGAGGAAATACATCGACTCATCATCGTAAACGATTCGGACCTCTGTATCCTCTGTCGGGCTCTCTCCTTCATTCGGCCTGCTCTGGGTGAAATCACTGATCGACAGGGCCCGGGCCCAGCAGGAATCATCAGGATAGCCGTCGACCAGTGGGGAATCGCTGACCCTGGTCGCCCAGGCGGTCTTGTAAACCGGGGCCTGTTCTGTCTCCAGGCTATCCGGGACTATCAAAATCTCTGGCTCACCCGGATATTCCTGCTCCGAAAACAGGGCCTGTGCAGCCAAAAGGCAGAAAAAGAGCACAGATATGCTCGTACGGACCAACATTGTTTTTCCTGATTCTGGTCGGGGTTTGATTTACACCTGAAATTATTATCCCGTGATGGATTACTCTCAAAGGCCTGGGAGAAATCAGCAATCCAGCAGCCGGAGTGCAGAGATTTTACATTGTTGCGGCTGGATTTCCCTACAGCTTAATTGCGCATACTGGTCACCGGGCTCGGCATGCGGCCGCCGCGCTTGATAAAATCCGCGGAGGAGTATTTGTTGACCGCCATTACCGGCATTTTGCCAAGAAGTCCCCCGTAGTCCACAACATCGCCCGGTTTCGCTCCCGGGATGATAATAATTCGCACTGCGGTGGTCTTGTTGTTGATCACCCCGATAGAAAGTTCATCGGCGATTATCGCGCTCACCTTTTCAGGGGAAGTGTCCCCCGGAACAGCGAACATGTCCATTCCAACAGCGCAGACCGAGGTCAGGGCCTCCAGCTTATCCAAACTCAGGGCGCCCTCCAGGGCCGCCGCGGTCATCCGGTCATCCTCGCTTACCGGAATAAAAGTGCCGCTCAGGCCGCCCACGTTGGCGCTTGCCATGGCCCCGCCCTTCTTGACCGCATCCATCATCAGAGCAAGGGCCAGGGTGGAGCCGTGCGTCCCGACCATCTCGATTCCCATCGCCTCGAGCACTGCGGCCACTGAATCGCCGGCTGCTGTTGTCGAGGCCAGCGAGATATCCACGATTCCGAACGGGACCTCGAGCCTGCTTGCAATATCCCTGCCAATCAGCTCTCCGGCCCGGGTGATCTTGAAAACCGTGCGCTTGATTATCTCGCTCAACTCTGTCAGGTCGCAGTCCCTGTGCGCTGCCACCACATCCCTGACCACACCGGGACCGCTCACCCCGATATTGACAGAGAAATCAGGCTCTCCCACTCCATGAAAAGCTCCTGCCATGAACGGGTTATCCTCCGGCGCGTTTACAAAAGCGCCGAACTTGGTGCAGCCGATCCCATTGCCGCTTTTCTGTGCAACCTCTTTCAGGATCGGCCCCAGGGCGATTACCCCATCCAGGTTCAAGCCTGTAACCGTGCTGCCCAGGTTGAGAAACCCGCAGACCCGCTCGGTCTGGCTCAGCACCTCAGGCAACGATTCGATCAGCGCCCTGTCGCTGCGGGTCATCCCTTTCTGCACCAGCGCGCCGAACCCCCCGATAAAATCTATACCGGCATCCCCGGCAGCGCGCTCCAATGTCTTTGCCATATCGAGAAATTTTTCCGGTTCGGCGTGGGTTTCCATGATCAGGCTCACCGGGGTTACCGAGATCCTTTTATTAGTTATCGGCACACCGTAGAGAATCTCAAGCTTGTCCGCCTCGCGCACCAGCTTCTCTGCAGCCGGCCGGATGCGCTGGTATACCTGGTCGCAAAACTTCGAAAAGTCGCTGTGTATGCAATCCTTGAGGTTGATCCCCAGGGTTGTGGTGCGGATGTCGAAATTCTGGTAAAGGGTCATCCGCACGGTTTCGAAAACTTCCTGTACGGTTATAGTCATTTTTTATATCCGGTGTATGGCTTTGAATAATGCTTCGTGCTGGATCTGGATCTGAAGGCCCATCTCTTCGCCGACTTTGGCCAGATCGGCCTTGACATCCTCCAGGTCCGAGGGGCTGTCCTGGAAATCGACCATCATAATCATCACGAAATTGCCCTGCATCACTTTCTGGGTGATATCATCGATATTGATATTGTGCTTGTACAGAACAGTACTGACCCTGGCCACAATGCCTTTCTGGTCGCGGCCCATCACAGTGACAAAGGAGAGTTCCCTGCCCTCGCTTTCCGGGTCGATGGCGCCGGGTTTTATTTTTTCCATAGTATTTCTCCATTCTTGTTTTTTTAGCTTTCCTGATCGTACTTTTGCAACCAAAAAGTACCAGAAGATTTTTCCAGGCCCGCTCATGCTCCCTGAGGCAGGAGCTGCACCTTGACCACGATCTTTTTCACCTTTGCCGGCTCTTTGAACGCTGCTCCGGGCATGTGCGCATCCTCAGGCAGGAAAATCGCAAAATCACCCTCTTTGAGCACCACCATGGAGTCTGCGCAGTCCGGGTCGTACTTGAAAGGTCGGCTGCCGGGTCATAGTCCTCGGTGATCGGGGCGGTCTCGGCAGGCATATAATATATAGCCTCAGGGCCGCCTTGCGCAATATACTGGATATCGAGGTAATTGTAGTGGCCCTCGAGGATTTTCTCCACGCGCGGGGCTGTCTCGTAACTGGTGACTATGGCGAACACGCGTAAGCCGTCGATTTCGTAGCGGCCGTCCTCAGGCGGCTCACCCGCCACTTTGGCCAGGTAGTCGAACGCCTTGTCCAGGCCGGGCAGAAGGTGCCTGTACCGGTAGCTGGTGGAAAACTGGGCTGCGATCATGAGAGGGTTCCCCTTTTTAATTATTAACAAAAAAATTGACTATATTTTTTAAATATTGGAATGAACCCCTAAATCTGGACAGAGGGCACAGAGAATAAGTACATTGCCAGAAGGAACTG
>CAZJQI010000001.1:8543-151429 GCA_964548275.1 uncultured Gemmatimonadales bacterium | reverse complement strand
GAATGTTCCCCCTTAATAGGGGGGAATTTGGAATGTTCCCCCTTAATAGGGGGGAATTGGAATGCACCCTCTTGATAGGGGGGAATTGGAATGCACCCCCTTTTGATAGGAGGGAATTGGAATGAACCCCCTTGTTAGGGGGAATGGTGGCTCTCAAGCACGATCTGCAATAAGATCGCCAGGTTTAAATCCCCTTCTTTCCGAATTGTGAAGGATGAGAATGAATGTTGTATGTGTCACACGGCAACTCTATGAAAACAAGGATAAAACCAACAAGCAATTTACCCCGAAGCAAAGTTTCGAGGAATTTTTTTCGATTAAATCATTAAGAAGATTTGTCTGAAAATCGCTCAGTCAAAAAAACGGTAGCGTAAAATACAACAGAAAGCGACTAGAGCATCTTTCCAGCCGATCTTTTTCCCCTCGCTGTAATCCCGGCCTGCATAAGAGATGGGTATTTCGTAGATGCGGCAACCCATTCGCGCCACCTTGGCTGTAACCTCCGGCTCGAAGCCGAACCTGTTCGAACGCAGGCGGATATTTTTGATCACCTGGGCCCTGAACATCTTATAGCAGACTTCCATGTCAGTCAGGTTCAGGTTGGTGAACATGTTCGAAAAAAGAGTGAGGATTTTGTTGCCGAGGGAATGCCAGAACAAGTGGACTCTGATTGCGCTGCCTCGGAAACGGGAACCGTAAACCACATCCGCCCGCCCATCAAGGATAGGTTTGATCAACTGATGGTACTCCTGGGGGTTGTACTCCAGATCGGCATCCTGAATCACAATCACATCACCCGTAGCCTCGGCCACACCTGTGCGCACCGCGGCACCTTTGCCCATGTTTTTCTCCTGAAAAAACACCCCGATAAGTGGATCGCTTATTTTCTGAAGATACTCGCGAGTACCATCCGTTGAGCCGTCATCCACGATCACAATCTCTTTATCGATGTCCACAGCTTTCACTCTGCGAATAATTTCCTCAATCGTCCCGACTTCGTTATAAACAGGCATAATAACCGATAGTTTCATGTCCTTGCTCCTGTTTATTTATAATCTTTATACAGGATTTTTAGTTTAAAACAGCTATTCTTTATAAGCAAGAATTAAGCCTTCCCCAGCGTAAATGACCAATAATTCAACCGCAGTTGAGCAACCACCTGATACCAATTCAGAAAGCCTATCTTCCAACCCGGTGACCATAGACATTTCGCACGCTGGCTATCCGGGCGGCGATTATAACAAAGCAAGCGCAAGGAAGGCCGGGGAAGATAATATGCGGAGATTTTGAACCCTAAACAAAGAAAAACAAAATTCTGGCGGAAAAAGTTTGTGGCAAAAAGGGACAAAATCAAAACCGGAAACACCTGCTCTTGAAACAAAGGGTTAAATCCGTATCTGCCCAGGAAGGGATAGTTTTCTGCGATCATTCAGCACACCGGGTTTGTAAAAACCCGCTCAATGGTTTCTTTTCCGCACCCTGTCTTCGATACGCTCGAGGCGCTCGATCAATTGTCCCAGCAGCTCGGTTAAAATACCGAGCGTAAAAAGCAGGACTCCTACCACCAGGAACAGAATGACTAGATAGAGAAGCGGCCGGAAGCCCTGCAAGAGCACGTAGCGGTAGTAGAGCGCTATGCAGCCGGTAATAAATCCAAGCCCCAGAAAAACTAGTCCCCAACTGCCGAAAAGGGTCATCGGCTTACGGCCGAAAGTGATCAGGACCTTTACACTCAACAGATCAAGCAGACCGACAATAACCCGCCAGGCTCCGGTGTATTTTGACTTCCCGTGATATCTGGGCAGAAGTTCCACGTTGATTTCACCCACCCGGTAGCCTTTATTGTAGGCCAGAACCACGAAAAAACGGTGCCAATCGTGGCGCAAATGAATTTCCTGAAGTATCTCGCGCTTGAAAGCTTTCATCGAGTTGAGATCCCGCACCGGGACATTGAACAGAATCCGGGAGAGGAGATTATAGATGTAGGAAATCAACCGCTTGCTGTATTTGCCCACTTTCCGGCCGCAGACTATATCGTAGCCGCCGCGGGTGATTTTATCCAGAAATCGTGGTATTTCCTCGGGCGAATGCTGCATATCTGCGTCGTAGAGCACCATCACGTCAGCGCTCGCAGCGGCGTTTCCGGTCAGCATGGCCTCGGTTTTCCCGAAATTGGTCCTGTGCCTCAGAAGCTTTAGCCTTCTCTCGCTGCGGGCCAGATTCTGTGCCACTTCATAGGTGCCATCCGTGCTGCCGTCATCCACAAGCACGATTTCACCTCTCAACCCGTGCTTGTCAAACATGGCGCACAGAGATCTTACAAGGAGCGGGATATTTTCGACCTCGTTGTAGGCCGGCACGAGTACCGAAATGTCGGGCCTGGGGTCTGAATTCTGCATCTCTCACCTCAGAATAAAGCTCCGGGAAAAACGGTTTCTGTTAACAGAATATCAAGACGAACTTTTTCATTCGACCCTGATTACTTCCATCCGGGCCAGGGCAATCGATGCCCTGATCTTGCCGGCGTTGGTGGGAAATTCGCTGACACCCTCCGGGCTGTGGAAAATCACCTCTATCTCGCCGTTCGCCGGCAGATCAAGGGGGCTGAATCTTATATCCTGGGGCCCTGTACCAATGGGTATCTGCACTTTCAGACCATTATCTGCCACAATCACCAGGTTGCGCGGCTTTATGAAAGATACTGCCCGCGCGGCAAGCTCCACTTTCTGGGATGTATCCAGAAGGTTGCGGACAGTGAGCCTGCCGCGAGCGCACATTATCCTCCAACCCAGGCGGCCGGCTCCAGCGCCTAAAACCATTGGAGGGTCGAAATCCTCGCTGCCAATTTCCCGGGCAGTTTCCAAGTAATTATAATAAGGACGGGTATCGAATGAAAGCAAAACCGTGGCAGGCTCGGCAACTACCCGGTAAAGGGCATCTTTGCCGAAATTGTAGTTATGCGCAATAATTTATGACGCTATGTATAATTACTATCAAAAAGCCTGCCCCATTTCGTTTCATGCCATTTGTTGACCAGGCGTTTGCCTTTTGTCGGGTACCAGATGTAATCGTGATAAAGGGCCGAACCGAAGATAAAAGGATAGACCAGCGGTGTATGGAAAAGGATCCACTGGAAAATCTTGAGTGGACTGAACCAGAAAAGGTCTCCGACCAGGCTCGCCATGTTGTGGCCAACTGTAAAGTTGAGGTCAAGGTTACTTACATCCTCCCCGACCAGTTCTATCTCGCGCGGGTCGCCGACACCCAGGCCCTGTTCGTGGGCGATACGGATATAGCCGATTTTCAGTGGATCGAAACCCATCAGGCGGCTTGCCACAGCATCGATAGCCGTGCAGTCGGCTGAGGCCAAGATCAGGTCTGCCTCTACGGGAATCATCGTTCGCGGCCCGGGGCCGCTCCCACATGTGGTGCCGTCAGTGAAAGCGAAAATCCCGCTGTGGATTTCTTTCTGGATGCGCAAAAGGTCAACCAGTGTTTCGTGGATCACGCTGTGAGTATAATGGCGCTTACGGTTCAGCAGCCCGCCAAAAGCGTTTTTCATTGCCCCGGTCGTTACCGTGTAGATATGAGTTTTGCACGTAGGGAGGTGAACCACGTTTTTACCCTGGAATTCCTCCGGGATTCTAATCCCCTCGGGATAGATTTTGTCCAGAACCAGCATCCTGCCCTTAGGGCGGTAGTCAATCCAGTTGATATCTTCTTTGTGGAAATTATAGAGCACCGGTATTTCGTAGCGCGAGAAAATATTCACGTACTTGTTCAGCCGCTCACCCTTGAAAGCATTGGTCACCACGGTATCGTTCTGCACGGCTACAAGATCGTCGAAGCCCCTTTCTTTCAGGGCTTTAATAGTTCCCTCCAGCTGCCAGGGCGTGGTGTTCGCCCCTGGAAAAGGGAAATGCCAGGAGAGGTTGTCCTTGATTATCGTTTGCAAGCTCGAATCCAGAACCTGCTCAAGCCCAGCCAGTTCCGCCAGCCGCCCATAGTCTTCCAGTATGCGCGCGGGTTCCGTTTTCAGAACCGCAACCTTTGCCTTACCCATCCTCCAACCCCCTGGCAGCAGAAACAACCATTATGCAGCAGCAAATATTCACAAACATTGTCCTCTTATAAATATAATACTATTCCAACCACTGCCAGCCAGCACACAACCGCCCCGAGCAGAGAGAAGTCTGTGAGTAAAAGATGAGTCGGGTCACCTCCGCCTTTTCGCTCGTGGATCAGGTAAAGGTAGCGAAAAATGCCATACATGACAAACGGAACGGAAAAAAGCAGGTTTCGGCTCCCGACATGCGCCACAGTATCCTCGCTCAGGGTGTAGAGCGTATAGCAGATCAGCGTGCTCGCGGTGACCACCGAGATCATCTGGTCGAGAAAGTAGGGGCTGTAATGAACCAGTACGCCGCGGTGGGTGGAGGCCTCACTTTCGAGAAGAATGAGCTCGTGGCGGCGTTTGCCGAAAGCGAGAAAAAGGCTGAGGAGAAAGGTGCAGATCAGGATCCAGTGGCTGGTTTGAACGTTGATCACCACGGTACCGGCCAAAACGCGCAGCAGAAATCCCAGCGCTACAGCCATCACATCGACAATCACAACATGCTTCAGTTTAACCGTGTACAGGATATTCAGGACAAGATAGGAAACACCTACAATAGAAAACTGCCGACCCAGCTTCAGAGCCCAGGCGGTTGCGGCAAGCGCAAGGATCATCGCCACAAGAATGCACAATCCCGGGGACAGTTTTCCCGAAGCCACCGGGCGTTCTTTTTTCAGCGGGTGTTTGCGGTCGTGTTCGCGATCGAGAACATCATTGATCAGGTACACTGCCGAGGAGAGCATGCAGAAAACCAGGAAAGCCTGAAAGGCAAGCCAGCTCAGATGCAAGTCACCGATTTTTTCGGCGAAAACCAGCCCGGCTAAAACAAGCAGATTTTTGATCCATTGTACCGGCCGCATCGTTTTGATTAAATAATTGAGATTTTTCAATGTCCGGCTCACCCGCGCTAAAAAGTTGGCCGCCTTTTTTAAAAAACGTGTTATCCGAAAACGATTCCCTCACGTAGAACGGCGAGGTTTTCAGTATCTGTTAAAGGCTATCTATTTTCATCGAGTCCTCTGGAGAGAAGGCCTTTGATAAAGTAAACACCGTAAGTCAGGTGAGAAAGCAGGATCCCGCTGAATACAAGCCAGATTCGCCGAGGATCCAGGCTGAGTGCCGCGGTGAGGAACGCAAAAACAATATAGGCTAAAACTCCCACTAAGTAAACAGTTCCCAGCGGGGCCCAGATAAAACCCGCCACCCAACCCAGAGCCAGAACGAAAACGAGTATGGAGGGGGCGAAATAGGCCGGCAGAAAGCTGGTTTCCGGAAACCGCTTGACAAAAAATCCCCAGTGCAGAGCGTAGCTTCTGATTTGTTTCAAGTGGTCGCGATAGAGTTCCTTTCGATACCGTGGTGGTTGTCGAATTCGACTGCTGAAGCCCGGCCTCTGAGGAGCCGCAACAACTCTACCGATAAAGTGATTGATTTAACGGCAAGGTGCTTTTACACTTAAGGTTAATTTCAACTGGTTTTCCGGTTTGTCGCACCCTCAAGAATATTATTCGCAAAGGAGAACTTAGATATTGACCCGCAGGAGCCGGAAAAAGAAAACAGGTGTTCAGCATCAAGTCACACAGCCACAGGCCGGGGCGTTTCATCCGCTGGTTGAAAACTGGATCGGTCCCTGGCGGGTTGTTGCTGTTTTCGCCGGGCTTACACTGCTCTACACCCTGCCGCTTATCTTTTCGCTCGGCGGCTCGATCATGGGCAAATACCATCATTCATACGGCGACATTTTCTGGGCGATCTGGCAGTTCTGGAGCGCCAAGGTGCAGTTGCTGGAGCTCCACTCCTCACCCTTCCGTTTTGACCTGATCGCCGGGCCATATAATCAATCCTCGGTTTTCACCCTGCACAAGTTCCCCACGTTGATGTTGCCGTTCACGGCCATTTTCGGCCCGGTCCCCTCGGTGAACCTCTACGTACTGTTCAATTTTATCCTCAGCGGGTTCTTCACATGGCTGCTGGTGCGTGAACTCACCGGCAATAACCTGGCCGGGATTGTATCCGGGATGGCTTTCGCTTTCTGTCCCTACGCCTATGCCCGTTCTATCGTGCACCTGGACCTGGCGCCGATCTGGACTTTCCCATTCCTTTTCTACGGGCTGTTCCGCCTGTACCGGCAGCCGGTGTGGAGGAGCTGGGCAGTACTGGCCCTGGCGATTCTGGCCCTTGGTATTTACTCCAGCCCCTATTACTACCTGATATTGCTGCTGGGATTCGTCAGTTGGCTGCTGGTGAGGTTTGTTGACCGTTTCTTTTACGAATTTTCTTCCGGCCGAAAGATTACCGGCGCATTCGCCCGGGTAAGCAGCCGGCAATGGGCGATGGTTGCGGTGGCTACCGTTGTTTTGATCGCCGGTTCAACAGCCGCCTACGTATTGTACCTGGGACCGACCGCCGCCCTGGTGCAGCGTCCCCTGCACTGGCAGGAACGATTCGCCCTGAGCCTGGCCAACTACCTGATTCCAGGGGGGGACCACCCGTTGTTCGGTTCGGTGACGAGCCAGATCGTGCCGATCCGGCGCAACCTCACCGAATCGGCGATCTATGTGGGCTGGGTGCCGCTTGTGCTGGCGATATATGGCCTGAGAAGCTCCAGACGCGACTGGCGTGCCTGGCTGCTGATCTTGTTCGGACTGGGAGCGTTCAGTATCACCCTGGGCCCCCACCTGACAGTTGGGCCGATGACAATACCGATGCCGTCGCTGCTGATCCACAAGCTGGCGCCCTTTATCCGCGCTATCGGCCGCTACGGGATTTTCGTCCAGCTCAGTGTGGCCGTCCTGGCCGGTTACGGCATGGCAGCACTCATCCGGCGCAGGGAAGGCCGCCGCTCAATCGATTGGCTGCTGGCCGGGCTGATCCTGCTTCTGGCGGTGGAATACTCTCACCCGTTGGTCCTGACCCGAGTGGCTACCCGGCCCGAAGAGTCTCCGCCGGTCTACGCGAAACTCGCCACCTTGGAAAACGAGGCCATGTTGTTCGAATATCCGCCGGTGGCGGTCACCGGCATGACCAACACCGACTATTTCTTTTTTCAGACTATCCATAAAAAGCAGCTTTTCAACCGCTTTTTCGACATAACCAACATCCCGGAAGAATATTTCCCCTTCTGGCTGGAGATGGACTACCCCGGCGCGATAACCGATCCGGTCAACGTGCGCCTTCTCAAATATTTCGACGTTGATTACGTCATACGCCACGAACGCAACCACACCGGCTCGCCTCATTTGCCGCTTGCGGATTTCAGCCGGGCGGAGGGGCTAGAACTAGTGGAAGATTTCGGCACGGACGCGATCTACCGGATTACCGCCGAACCGGCTACAGTAATGCTCACTTTCGACACCCGGCCGTTCTATAATTATTCCGAACTGGATCTGAAATTGAAGAACGAGGGCTTCGAACCGCCACTGGTTCCCCACGGCGAGGGACAGAATAGGATCGGCTGGCGTTTCATGCTGGGCCGGGGAACGATCCGGGTGTGTAATTTACTGGATAAGCCTCAGCGGGTAGACCTGCGGGCGCTGGCCCTTTCGCTGGGAGCGCCGCGGAAAATCAGGGCCAGTCTGGAGGGTAGTATAATCGGAGAATACACCTTGAGTAATGCGAAAGTTACACAGGTGACGATTCAGGGGATAAACCTGCCGGCCGGAAAATCGGTGGAACTGCTTCTGGAATCTCTGGACGGTACCACCTCGCTCAGGATACTCTACCGCAGTGCCGAGTTCTCCGCCGCCTTCACCCACTTTGATGTAACCCCATCCCAGGCCAAATGATTTTCGGGCGAAAGGGTGCGGCCACTATGAGGCAGAAGTCTTTCTGCCGTAGCGCAAGCGTATCAACCAGATGTCCCGCAACGCTCTGGCCGTAAAAGAAAAAAACCTGATTTTTGAACCCCTTATTTCCGACCACTGCCTCAGGGGACATTCCACTATCCGCCGGTTTCTGAGTCGGAGCAGTATTTCGATATCGAAAAGCCATCGTGAAATAAACGGCTCGGCAAAAGCCTCTTCCACCACGCTTTTCTTGAACAGCTTCGCCCCGCACTGAGAGTCGTAACTGCCGGTGTTGAGCACCAGTTGCACGACCGTGGCGAAAACCCTGCCCAGCAGGTGCCGCAGGTAATCCCTGGAAATGGCCCCTCCCAGCCGGTCGACCCGGCTGCCGTAAATGGCATCGGCACCCTTGCCGGTGATTTCAATAAAGCGCAGGAAGAATTCAACTTCTTCGACCGGGGTTGCCAGGTCGGCGTCCCAGAATCCCACCCAGGTGATTTCCTCCCAGATCGGCAGCTTCCGGGCATGGAGAATCCCTTTGCGCACCGCCTCAGCTTTGCCGCAGTTGGCACTCAGGTCCAAATAATAATCGGGTTCGGTGACGTTTTCCTGAAGGCGTTGCAAAGTGGCGTCGGTGGAACCGTCGTTAACGAATAGATAATGGATAAAACCGTAGCTTTTGAAGCGGCTGAAATCCAGGCGTTCCTCTTCGTTATAACAGGGTATTATCAGGCAAACTTTTTCCTGCACAGCAGACATAAGCTGAGTCCCGGGATTTTGATTCTGAACTTGGCCAGCAGATGATTGATTTTGAAGTCGAGGTTAAGAATTCCAGTGTACAAACGGGTAAACAGGCTCCTTTCACTGTGCTTCCATTCGCTGACGACGCGTGAAAATTCCTTTTTTCTTCCAAGCTTATACAGGATCATCTCCAGGCAGCGGACAATGAAAGGGCCGCTGTAGAAATAAAATAATTCCACGGTTTCGAGGCCGTGACGGTGAGCCAGAGATTCGAGCTGACTAGCGGTGTATCGGCGGAAATGCTTGAGGAATAAATCGTGCGGCGAAAAGAGAAACTGAAAAGCCGGCACCGAAATCAACAATTGCCCTCCAGGGCGCAACAAGCCGGCCAGGGAAGACAGGAATTCATCGTCCTTTTCAATATGCTCCAGAACGTCCAGCAGCAGAACCCGATCAACGCTGCCCTTGTCCACTGCGTCCAGGTCGCAAAACATCAGTACTGTATCGGTAAACTCGAAGGAAGGAAAATTTGTATCGATAGCGAATATTTTCCGGTCGGTATACTCTTTGATTTCTTCGACCACATACATATCTCCGGCACCGACGTCAGCGTATACCAGCTCACGGCTGCCGGAAGCGATCAGGGAACAAAGGCAACTACGGCGAGATATTTCCCAGGGATGGCGATGGATGAATTCCTGTGTCTTTTCGGCTACATCCATATTCCCGGCCTAACCGTTGATAAATTATTGCTCGGATAAAAATAAATTTGCTATAAATTTTCTATAATAAAAAAAATGTTGATACAGTCAAGCCAAAAGAAAACGTTGGGTACCTGGAGGGGAAAAATAGCAGCCTGTCAGCCAGTTGCTTTCTATGCAGGAATCGCTGCTGAATGCCAGGCTCAGCTTGAAAATGGAGCGCCGCAGAAGCGATGCCACCTGGCCCAGCATATGCTGGCTTTCAAAAGCTGAAACGTAGCGGGCGGTGACAATCTGCACTGCCGCAAACGGCATGATCAGGATATAGTGGAGAGATATCAGGCCGTTGTAATCGCCGAAATCCTCCCTGGTGAGCATCCGGATCGTCAGCACATAGAAAAGCGTATTGCTCAGACCCGTAATCACAATAGCTACGAGCATTACTGTGCCGTGCTTGATCAAACCGTTACTTTGACGAGGGCGGCTGTTGCTCATCCATTTTTCTCCAGAATATCCTCGATATAGGCGAGGGTCTTTTGTGCCGAGTCATCCCAGCTGAAAGTCTCTGCAAACCGGCGCGCACCTTGCCCAAGCTTTCTGCGCAGCCGGGGGTCGGATACCACCCGTACTATCTGCGAGCCGAAATCTGCCGCATCGCCGGGGTTGAACAGAAAGCCCGACTCCCCATCTTTCACTGATTCCCTAAGGCCCGGCGAGCGGCTGGCGATTACCGGTGTGCCACAGGCTGAAGCCTCCATGTTGGTGATACCCCACCCTTCCTTGGGAGAGGAATTGACCACGCAGAGAGCGTGCTGGAGAAGGTCGATTTTCACTTCTTCGGAGACCCGGCCCAAGAAATCCGTCCGGCTTTGGATGCCGAGTCTCCTGGCTCTGGTTTTCAGCCGCGGGTAATCATCCCCGCCTCCTGCGAAAACCAGACGAATGCGGCTGTCCAGCCCATGGCTGACTGCCCGGGAGAAGGCCTCGAGAATCAGTTCCAGCCGTTTGTACCTTTTTATCCGGCCCATGTAAAGAAGATAGGGCTTTTCGGCTGCCCGCCCCTCCAACTCCGTGGCGGGAGTGTATCTGGTGCAGTCGATCCCGTTGTAAACTACCCGGATTTTGTCCTCTGCAAATCCCATTCCCGCCAGCTCAGCAGCCGTATCTTGCGAGACGGCCTGCACCCATTGGCGGCGGTAGATCAGAGGAATGAGTCTCTCCCAGAGATAGACATAGGCGGCTACCGGAGGGGAAACCTCCCGGAATATAGTAGCTCCGAATAAATGGTGAAAGAGGATGAGTTTGGGCAGACTTGTTAGTTGGGGAGTGCAGAAAGGAATCTTGTTCACGTCCTCAACGATGATATCGAATCCGGGAGAGACAAGAAGACGGCGGAGGAGCAAAGAAACCGAGTAGTTGAAAGTGAAATTACTGCCGGCGCGGATCACCCTGATCCCACCGAGTGTGACCTGTTTCTCACAGCCCGGCCAGGCGCAACACAGGAAAGTCACCTGGTGGCCTGAAGAGGCAATGCGGCGGAATATTTCGTGAGCGTGGACCTCAGCGCCACCAGCCTCTGGATGTTCAATGTCCCGCCAGTTAATTAGAAGAATTCTGTAACCCATCTCGATTCCTACCTGCCGAATGTCAGTCGGATTGCGAGTATCTTGGGCAGGCCGTTTTGCAGGATCCTCTTCTGGGCTGCGGTGATATCGTAAGGTTCCCTGTAAAAAGTCATCTTTTGGCTTTCGCTGTCGTAAACTGCAAACGCGGCTCTGGGGTCTCCATCCCTGGGCTGACCGACACTCCCTACGTTGATTATGTACCTGACCTGCTTCTCGAGGATAAAATCATCAGTATTGGCCGCATACACAGTTCCTTCCGCGTCCCTTCGGAAAATGATCGGTACGTGCGTATGACCGTAAAAAAGGAGACTACCACTGAAAAAATCGAAAAGCGGGCCGGCCTCCTCCTTGATCAACAGATACTTCCATTGGGCTGGATCATCCGGTGTCGAATGCACTATCTGGAAATCCTCGAGGTCGATTTCGTAAGGCAGGTTTCGCAGATAGTTCCTCTCTCCATCCGACAACACCATGTCTGTCCAGAGAACGGCTTCGCGGGCCGCGGGATTGAAATAGTCCACAGAGGTCAGGCCGACAGCGCCGGCATCATGGTTGCCGATGATAACCCTGGAACAGAACCGGCGGACAAGATCCACGCAGCGGGAAGGATCTCCTCCGTAACCGACTATATCTCCCAGGCAGACAATCTGTCCGACATCGAGTCTTTCGATCAGTCCCAGGACAGCCTCGGCAGCCTGGAGGTTACCGTGTATATCAGAAATAATTGCATAGCGCAAGGTGAGGTTCAGCCTCCCTGACTGGAATTCGGCTGGAGCTCGGGTTTCCCGCTTTTTTCACTGATAGTTCTGCGCACCGCGTCCAGCACTCCGTTGACGAATCTCGGGGAATCATCGGTTCCGAACAGGTGCGCAAGTCCAACATATTCGTTGATCGTAACTTTGGATGGAATGTCTTCGAAATACAGAAACTCGGTCACCGCGAGCCGGATAATGATCCGGTCCAGGAGGGCGAGACGAACGGGAGACCAGTTTTCCAGGTGGGCGGCAAGCAGGGAGTCTACCTCTTCCAGGTGTGTCTCGAGCGCTGAGAGAAGGTTTTTCGTAAACTCGCGGTTACCCGAACCGATCCGGCGCCAGTTGAAAAACTCTTCCAGAGTCCGGTCCATCCCCTTACCGCTGAGCAAATTGCTATAAGCTGCCTGCACGGCCCAGACCCTGGACTTGGTGCGTTTTCTCATGAGCTGGGATATTTAGAACTATGATGTCCCGCTAAATAAATGCATTCGCTTCAGCAAAACCGGCATTTCCGGGGGAGGAGCAGGCTTAAAAAGCCCCGCTCGAGTAGAGGCTCATCAGCTCTATTGCGGACAGGGCCGCCTCTGCCCCTTTGTTTCCTGCTTTCGCCCCGGCCCGTTCCAGCGCCTGTTCGAGGGTATCGGTGGTCAACACTCCCAACACAACCGGCATCTCTGATTCCATAGCGGCCTGGGCAACTCCCTTGGCCACTTCCCGGGCGATATAGTCGAAATGGGGTGTATCGCCGCGGATAACCGTACCGATGGCAATAACGGCGTCAAAATTTTTCGATTTTGCAAGTTTTTTGCACAGCGGACTGATCTCAAACGAACCGGGGACCTTGAAAATCGAGATATTACCCTCGCTGGCGCCATGGCGAATCAAACAGTCGAGCGCTCCGGAGGTCAGCCGGCTAGTTACGAGATCGTTAAAACGGGAAACAACCAGTGCTACGCGTTTTCCCCTGGCGTCAAGTTTACCTTCAAACATCTTGGGCATAGAACCTCCCCTGGAAGTTAAATCGGGAAAGCAATTCTTCAGTCTTCTTTAGGCCTTTTGGCTTCGTCCAGCTTGTGCAGCCTGTGTCCCATCCGCTCCCGCTTGGTTTCGAGATAATCCTTGTTGAACTCGTTGGGGTCTTGCTCGATTGGCACCTGCTCGGTCACGATCAAGCCGTAGCCAGAGTAGATGAATGCATCTACCTTTTTGGGGTTATTAGTCATCAGGCGTATACTGCTTAAACCCAGGTCTTTCAGAATCTGGATCCCCACCCCATAGTCCCGCTCGTCATCGGCGAAGCCAAGTGCGATATTAGCCTGCACCGTATCCAGGCCCTTATCCTGCAGTTCGTAAGCCTTGATCTTGGGAGACAGGCCTATTCCGCGGCCTTCCTGGTTGAGATAAACCAGCACTCCCTGGCCCTCCTGCTGTATCATTTTCATCGCAGTGTGAAGCTGATAGCGGCAGTCGCAACGCAGGCTGGCCAGCGCGTCCCCGGTCAGGCAGGAGCTGTGGACCCGGACCAGGACGTCTTTCTTGCCGGCGACATGTCCGCAGACCAGGGCCAGGTGGGCATCTTCACTATATGTTGTTTCATAAAGAAACATATCAAACTTGCCGAAAGCAGTGGGCAGGACTGTTCTGGCGGTGCACTGGACAATTTTTTCCCTGGTCCTGCGATAGTTGATCAGATCCTGGATCGAGGCCACCGACATGTTGAATTCTCTGGCGATCTCAAACAGTCGTGGCAGACGGGCCATAGTGCCGTCTTCGTCCATGATCTCGCAGAGCACCCCAACAGGTTGAAACCCGGCCAGGTGCGCCAGATCGGTGCTAGCTTCTGTATGGCCTGCACGGCGAAGTACTCCGCCCTCCTTGGCCCGCAACGGAAAGATATGCCCGGGACGGGCCAGGTCGTCCGGCGCAGTGCGGGGATCGCACAGCGCCTCGATCGTGGCGGCGCGGTCATGGGCCGAGATACCTGTGGATGTTCCCGCTTTCAGGTCAACGCTCACGGTAAAAGAGGTTCCGTGGCGCGAGGTGTTCGAACCTACCATCGGCTCTAAATGAAGTTCATCAGCCCGCTTCTCGGTCAGGGATATACAGATAATGCCCCTGCCACGGCGGGCCATGAAATTAACCGCCTCCGGGGTGATTTTTTCAGCGGCCATAATGAAGTCACCCTCGTTTTCCCGGTGCTCGTCATCGACCAGGATAGCCATTCCGCCCTCGCCCAGGTGCTCGATAACTTCCTCGATGGCCGCCATTCTGTTGTATTCTTTCACCATACTACATCCATGTGAAACGTTCAGGGTTTTCAATATCCCCAGTTACGAAGTTTATCCCCGGTGATTCCACTTCCGCCCTGTCCCATTCTTCCCAGTGTCCTTACTACGTATTTGCCGATAATATCCGTTTCAATATTTACCCTGTGGCCGAGCTCCCGTCCCCCCAGGTTGGTGTGCGAGAGAGTGTAACTGATCAGCGAACATGTAAAAGTGGATTCATCCAGCCGGGCCACTGTCAGACTCACTCCATCCACAGCAATCGAACCGCGAGCCATGATAAACGGCCTTATTTCATCGTTGAACTCGAAGCTCATCAACACGCTTTCCGGCAGCCGTTGGATCCCGGCAATTCGCGTTGTGGTATCCACATGCCCCAGAACCCAGTGCCCGTGTATCCTGCCCTCGGCTTGAAGCGACCGTTCGAGGTTTACACGGCTGCCACGGGTGAGCTCTCCCAGATTGGTTTTCGAGAGAGTCTCGGCTACCGCCTCCACCTCGAGAAGGCTTTCATTGACAGAGATTACGGTCAGACAGACTCCATTTACCGCTATGGAGTCCCCGGGCCGGGTTCCCTGAACGAGGTGGCCTGCCTTGATGGCCATTTTCTTTCCCTGGCCCATTCCGGTCACGGCGGACACGGTGCCCAGATACTCGATTATTCCGCTAAACATTTTGGGTTACTTAAAATAACATATTTGGCCACTGAAGGCAAAAAATTATCCCAAAGATTCAATCCAGCCTTCCAGTTACATAGGTATCCGGCCCCACGAATCGGCGCTCGAGATCACGGAGTTTGAGTCTCTTGCGCAGCTTACCCAGATTTCCCAGGCCGTGAAGCGGCCCTGCCCCACCCATCAGCAGGGGAGCGATAAACAGATGCAGGCGCTGGACTGTTCCCTTCCGAAGAAAGGATGTGGCGACACTCTTTCCGCCCTCGATCAGAACGCTGGTAATTCCACGATTTGCCAGGATTTTAAGCACGCCTCGCGGGGGCAAAAGGCCGCCCGAGGCCCCTTCAACGGGCGCAAGTTCAACCTTCTTTTGGGCCAGGGCATCCATTCGCTGCTTTGCAGCGCCAGCCGGATCGTATAGCACAAGGGTGGAAAATTGTCCGGCAGTGGCGGCAAGTTTGCTCCCCGGTGGGATATTCAGGTGTGAGTCGAGGATCACTCTTACCGGCTGCTTTGCGCCGCGGACACCTCGTACGTTAAGCAACGGATCATCAGCGAGCACGGTGGAGATCCCGACCATTACGGCATCATAGCTTGAGCGCAATCTGTGAGTCAGGCGCAGAGCGGGGGAAGAGGTGATAGCGGTTCGCATCCCTGGAGCCGCTGCAATTGCGCCGTCGAGAGTCTGGGCCAGTTTTAGTGCCACGAAAGGCATTCCGGTAGTAATGTGGTGGATAAAAATCTCGTTGAGCCGGCGGGCCTCGGCGCGCATCAATCCCACCTCGACCTTTATCCCGGCGCGTCGTAAGGCATTGATCCCCCGTCCGCGAACCAGGGGGTTCGGATCACGCATGGCGACCACCACCCGCCCGATCCCGGAGGTGATAATCGCCTCCACGCAGGGAGGCGTCCTGCCGTGGTGGCAACAGGGTTCGAGATTTACAAAAAGAGTTGCTCCCCGGGCCTTTTTACCTGCCTGCCGGAGAGCCACGATTTCCGCATGAGGTGCTCCCGCACGCCGGTGATAGCCCTCCCCCACCTCGAACCCGCCTTTCACTACCACTGCGCCCACCAGTGGATTGGGTGAAGTTATCCCGATGGCGCGTTCGGCAAGCTCGAGCGCGCGGGCCATCATCCGGTTTTCGAGCGGGTCGAACACAAAAACATCTCCCCCTCAACGTTTTTGCGGTGGCTATCCCTGGACACGCTGAAAGAGGCTTCCCACCGCGGAAAATTCCTTCCCCTGGGGCTTTACGCCAAAAAATACCTGCGCTGATTTAATTATTCTTCAAGCAGGCTGAAATCTTCCTTGCCTACTCCGCAAGCCGGACAAACCCAGTCATCGGGAAGATCCTCAAAGGGAGTTCCGGGCTCTATCCCCTGCGTCGGGTCGCCCTCGGCCGGATCGTACACCCATTCGCAGACATCACAGATCCACTTTTGCATGTTGCCACCCCTTATCAAAGTTAATTCAGCTTTCAAATTCGGCTATTTCAAAAAATCAGCACTCTGTTCTGATTGCTCTTGATGGACTCGACAGAACTTAATGCAGATGAAGGAAAAATCAACCTTTTCTCGCCTTATACAATCCGGAAAGGCATTTTCTATTGATTTGCCCTACTCTTGAAGAGAAGCCAGAACATTTTCATCGATATCGCCGAGAGAGCGGACTACTATGTGGGCTCCATCGAACTGGTCGTTAAAAAGATTTTCGACACCGATTACTTTCATCCCGGCAGCCAGGGCGGCACAGATACCCGCGTAAGCATCCTCGAGAACCAGGCATTTTTCCGGCGCGATTCCCAGCTTACGGGCAGCGAGAAGATAACACTGGGGATCGGGTTTGCCACGGGTAACATCGTTGCCAGTAATCACGGCCTCAAATTTTTGGGCCAGGCCGGTCAGCTCCATTATACGGTACACATACTCCTTGTCGCCCGAGGAGACGACCGCTTTTTTCAGACACATTTTTTCGAAAAGAGCGAGAGATTCCTCCATAGCTGGCATAAGCTCGATTCCCTCATCGATCAACTGCATGAAAATCTTCTGGCGCTCCCCGGCGAACCGCTCGGGACTGACCGGGAGGCTCAGGCTTTCAACTATACCTGCAGCCACATCCGCCACCCTTTTGCCGTAAAAAGAATTGCGCACGCTTTCGGGAATCTCGCTCAGAGTACGGCCGTAAATATTGAGAGCCTTCTCAGAGGCTATCCCGTGCAGCGGCTCGGAATCTACAATCAATCCGTCCAGATCGTACAGCACTGCTTCGAACACAAGCCATCTCCAGTTATCATCTCCTGAAACAGCGTCAAAGTAAACAGACATCCGTTAATTTTAAATCTGATAAACTATTTGAAGATGAGCAGGGACGTTTAAGATAGATTTCCCGTTTTTTTCAACAGGTTGACGTTACAGCAAAGTTGTCCGGGGTTAATGTAAAGTATCAAACAAGCGATTAGAATTATTCTAATCTTTGCGACCCAGTAATCTATACATCCCGATTTGCATGGATACCCAATCCCTGTTTACATTCCCGGTCCGTGCGCCGCGATATTCTCTTTCATAGCCCGCTTTAATGTTCAGCGACCATTTTCGGGATACAAAGAAATCGAGGTTGAATGCCATATTCAAAATGACACTGGTGTTCTTTTCAAGCCAATAAAGCGGTAGAGCTAATGAAGCCCCGACTCCTGGGATAGTTTTTCCCTTTGGCAGAAAATGATATATCGTTCCACATTGGATAATAACACCGGAGATCGGCATCCCGTCGTCTAATAAAGAACCAATGCCCACATCCAGTTCAATATGATCGGTAATCATGTCGCCAATGTCAAATCTGATGCTTTTGCGGTTTAATTCTGCGGTGGCATCGACATCAAACTCAAAGCCCAGCCTGTTAATGCCCTTTTCGAGCTGAGCGAACGATCCGGAACAAGTAAGCAGCAGAAGCATGAATAATGCCTGCAGGGCTCTTCCAATGAAATCCATCTTTGAATTTTGGGCGTTTGTAAAACGCAAGCGCATATTTACCTATCAACGTCGATACATTTTGTGTAATAAATATTTTTTTCGAGAACTTTAAGAATTCAGTTTATCAAAACAAGTAAAAGGGAAACTTTTAGAAACCTGCCCTCCCTTCCAAAGCAGGCCGAGCCGCTGCACGGGCATGCCATCGTGGATCGATCAGGCATAAGCTTGCATAAATTATCCTATAATGTTAGCTTAAGTTTAAAGTTGTGTTGCTGCAATGTGATAGGATCGCCGTCAAAGGGAAAGATTTTTAATCAAGAAATTTATCCGGGAGCTTAACTATGTTCGACTGGGTTACCTGGAGCATCTGGGCTATCGGCCTGATAATCCTGATCGTGTGGGTTTACGTCCCCCTGAAAGAATTCATGCACCTGTTGCATGAAAGAAAAGTCAAGCAGGAAAAAAGCCGAAGTACCCGGCCCGGTGATTAAGATTTCTTTTTACCGAACGGTATGATCGGGTTGCGCACCATCCGCGCGTACTCTTTTTTAAGTTGTTGAAGGCGGGCCTCAAGTTCGCTCCATTTCTTGAATTCTTCTTCCTTTCTCATGATATATCCATTCATGGACTGCCTGTCAGAAATCGCCTGCTTTAGTTTTTCCAGATAGGACGTTTTTTTTCCGTTAAATTCTTGCCAGTCTTTTTTGAGCATGCCTTTGCGGCGTTCGATAATCCTTGTTAAATCCTGCTCCACCTGACCGTCAACACCCTTGGATTCCTCTTTCAGAACTTCCAGGATTTCCTTAATCTCTTTTTTCTTTTTTCCCATTTCGATGAGCAGGAGATTCAAATCCCGCAGTAAGCTGTTATAACTCGCTCTCAACTTTTCAATATCCACCTGGCAAGCCTTAAAACGCCTCTGATGATAATCCCGTTGCTTCATGCAAGCCAGATACTGGGATTTCTTTTCCGCAAGCATCCGCTGGCGTCGGATGACCAGAATTGCAACGAACAGGACACCCAGCGATAAAATAAACACCAATAGGCACGTCATACCGATAGACATTTAAAGCCCCTTTGATAATCCTTTTATTAAAGCCTTATCTTTTCTTTCTGGTTTTTTACATCGACTAGCACCCTGATCAGCGCAAATTCTCCGGTATCTCTCGGCGAACTTGATTTAAACAGTTCAACTGCCACGCTTTCGGATCAAACGATGGGCCGTGCGAGAAGCCAGGGCCATGATTGTCAACGCGGGGTTAACCGCGGCGGAAGTAGGGAAAATACTGCCGTCGCAGATATACAGGCCCGGGACGTCATGACAGGCACCCCAGCGGTCCACAACACTTTTGTCGGGATCATCGCCCATACGGCAGGTACCCAGCGGATGAGCGCTACTGTCGGAGATGTGAAAGAATTCCCAGTCATCAGCACCGCCTGCCCGACAGATTTTTCGCGCGGTATCAATTGCATTGCTGAACAGGTTCAGTTCGTTTTCGGTTCGGCGGTACACAACCCGTGGCCTCGGAAAGCCATCCTCGTCGGTGAGTTCAGGATCCGGGGTGACCATGTTCGTAATATGGGCCTGGTCCTCGCCGACCACGGCCAGGCGGATCATCCGGTTGTAGGAGTTCATTATAGCCACCAGTTCCTCCCCCCAGTTTTCCAAATACCAGTCGGCAAACAGGGCCGGAGGACCGGGCAACAGAGAAACGTACAGGGTGTAACCACGGTGGAAACCGGCCCCCGGAGCGCCATCATAAAAATCCTGCACGTTAACCCCGCCGCTGATCCCCATGAAACCGTTGACTGGCTCCGGGAAACGTGCCATGTAACGACCACCGACATGACACATGAGATATTTCCCGAGCAGTCCGCTGCGGGCGCCCAGGCCCTCTGGATGGGCCGGCCCGCGGCTGCGCATCAGAAGTGTTGGGTTAAGCAGAGCACTGCCGCAGAGTATTACCAGGTCGGAGTGGGCCTTATGCCTGATTCCGTCCTGATCCTTGAATACGACTCCCGTTACCCTCCCGGTATTACTGGTTTCAATGGTCAACACCTTGTGGTTCGCCCTGATATCGGCGCCATGTTTTATCGCCGCAGGGATATAAGTCATCTCCGGCGAACTTTTGTCCCCAACCATGCAGCCCTGGCCGCACATTGTGCAATAGGTGCAGGCTGGCCTGCCGTTGTATGGACGGGAAAGGATCGACATCGGGGTCGGCGCGGGATGGCAGCCCAAGGCGCGAGCTCCTCTGGCAAAATATTGGGATCCCTTGGAAACGGGATGCGGGGGGTTCGGATAGGGTTCTCGCGGGGCTTCGAAAATATTGGTGTTGCTGCCTGAGGCGCCAGAAAATACTTCAACCTTTTTGTAGAACGGGGCCAGTTCCTGATAGCTGACCGGCCAGTCAGAGCCGCAACCGAACCTGGTGCGCGTGCGGAAATCGTTCTCGTGCATCCGGAAAAACACGCCGGCATAGAAAACCATGCTCCCGCCCACAGCTTTTACCATATTCGGCCGCAGGCTGTTTTTTTCATAGACGATTCCTGTGGGTATTTTTTTCGCTCTCCCCTCGGCGAAATCCCTAAAAGGGTTGTACCACGGGCCTTCCTCCAGGGCGAGCACTTTCCAGCCAGCCCCGGAGAGATCCTCCACCACCACTGAACCTGCAGCGCCCAAACCCACTACAATCGCATCGTATTTCATCCCGGCCATTTTTACTCCCAAATTTCGGCTAATTCTACGTGCTCCGGATAACCGATAAACTGGGTGGTACTCCGGTAGCCAGTCCTCTCAAACCCGAGCTTACTGCTGTAAAAGGAACGTACTATCAACGGCCGCAATTGCCAAAAATTAGAGGCGAAATCCTCGGACCGACCGAGCAATCCACGCACCAGGGCGGTTCTTTGCTTCTTATCAAGAGAAACAAATTTTTTACCCTCTTCGAACTTGGTGGCCTCGCTCTCCAGCATCCGCAGAGCGGTTTTAAGATCATTGCGGCGCGAATCCTCAAGGGACCGCCAGCGGCTGGCCAGCTCATCGGCTGCGGCGCTGCTCTGCCAGGTAGCGGGGTCTTTATCAGGAACAACCGCCTCGGCAAGGGCGAGCAGAATTTGCAGGTCGTCCATGTCGGTGTTCGCCGAGTTTCCCGGCAAGCTCCCGATCAGGGCAACCCCGCAGGCACTGATAAAAACCCTGCGCCTCATGTATCCTCCAAGGTTACTTATAGGTATGTAACTCTGGTCGGTTCTGGCTCAATATGGCCTGTTCAGTCGATCATTTCTTTATACAGAACGTAAAAGCTGTCCGGCCAGACAGCAGGAGCCGGATAAAACCGTAACTCGACAATTGCACGGGCTCTGGCGTCACGCAGCTTTACCGAGTATTCTGCCGTAGAGTCGGGGGCAAGCTTGACAGATTGCCCCCAAACGGGGTCCAATGATGATTCGGACAGAACCACAATTTCTGCCCGGTGGTGGTCCCCCACAGGGAATGAATGTGCCCCCACAACATTGGTAACACTCACGCTCAGTTGTTTTCCGTTCCGGATTGAAGTGAGAACTGCTCCCTGGGCAAGTATTTCCGGATTGCGCGAGCCCGGCCAGCTATGCGAGCGGTGGGTCGCCCCGGTCACTTTTCCGATATGCGGGCCGTCACTATTGGCCCCTCTTAGCTCGGGCATATGGCATTCCTGGCAATCGAACCCGGTTCCCTTTCCCCAGCGATGGCATCCAGTGCAGAAACGCCCCTGGGAGTACATTCTATTCATCCTGGTAAAGTGCGGGACATAGCGTTGCTGCCCGCTGGACCAGGCTACCATATCTTTATCCATGTGACAGGCCAGGCAATCCACTCCAAGGTGAAGGGAGTCTTCACGTTCTCCTGGAACAGCGCCGAGAAATTCCGGTGCAATGTTATCCGGCGCATGGCAGGAACAGGAGCTTTGCCCTGAATCACTTAGTTCTTCTTTTCTTTTCAAAAAAACCGGGGAGATATAGGCCTGTGCATGGAGCGAAGAGCGCCATTCGCGGGTTATCGTCCTGTGGCAGGTGGAGCAATCCTCAACTCCAATCTTCGAATCCGCGGCCGCAGGCGTGAATATCCAGAAGACCCCGATGGCATAAAATATCCTTTTACCGGCCATTAGCTTCAAATGAATTATCCTAAGCGAGACTTTTAGAATGGAGGAAACAAGGGATGTAACTTATGAAATATTTTAAGGCTACGTCCTGGCTCTGTCAAGAATTTTAAACGGTTTTCCGCTAAACTTGGTTTCAATTAATGGTTGACAAAGCTTGCAAGTAAATGATAATTTTATAAAGTCTGGCTGATCTTAAACCCCTCCAGCGGTCCGAAAAGTGAGTCAGAGCTTGAAAGAGGAGATAAATGATAACCAATGTTCCCAAATCTGACGGGCTAAAAAAGAAGAAATTGGTTAACAGCCTTGTGAAGTACAGCTTTTTTTCCTCGTTTTCCCCTGAAGAAATCTCCCTGCTTCTGTTCTGTTCCGAGCGGGTTAAATATGATAAAGGGGCAGAGATTTTTTTTGAGGGAGACATCGGGACACAGTTTTACGCCATACTGAAAGGCAAGATAGACATTCGCAAGGAAGCCAGCGGCAGGATTCTGGCGCAACTCGGGCCGGGCGAGGTTTTCGGCGAAATGGCTGTGCTCGACAACCAGCCCCGTTCGGCCACGGCTGTGTCAGCCACTGCGGTCGAGCTTTTCGCTTTCGATGGTCTCCGGCTGTTGAACGATTTCCCGCACCTGAGCGTGAAACTCCTACGCTACCTGGCCCGCGAGCTTTCAAAACGGTTGCGCAAAGCCGATACGCTCCTGGACCGTTTCTGATTCCCCTTTCCCCTTTATACAAAGGCAAACGGAATTTTTCAGATCCTGTTTTTTGATTCAAATTTTCGTTACTTTTTAATTTGATTCTGCTTATCAGTTCAAATTGCCTCTTATACAAATCGAACTTTTTTTATGAAGGGTGCCGAAATGTTCCATAAAGAGATTCTGAAAAAGATGCGGGGCGAAACTTCAGGCGGACGGGCTTTGGAATATATCTATAGGTTCTGGGCACACGACAGGCTGTCCACTTTCCCAGGATATCACCGTGCAGCGGAAACCACCAAGGGAATTATGGAGGAGATTGGCTTAAGCAATGTTGAGATTTTGAAATACAAAACCACCGGAACCAATTTTTTCGCCGACTGGGAGGGCCCCCAGGGGTGGGATGCGATTTCCGGAGTTCTTGATGTGAAGGGCCCGAAAGACGAGACCCGTCGAATTGCCGACCGGCAGGCTGATCCCTGCAATCTGATGCTCTGGTGCGGAAGCACACCGCCGGAGGGGGTCAACACGAAAATAGTCCGGGCGGACACTGAGGACGCTATCAAAGGCAAGCTACTTTTTCAGGACAAGGTTCCGCTGGATTATAAGCTCAGAGAAAAGATTATCGAAAAAGGCGCCCTGGGTATTATCAGCGATGAGTTACCCTACTGGCCGGATGTCCGTGTACGCGAGGAAAACATGTACCTCGTGCGCTGGCACAACGCCTTCCTCTTTCCCCAGAACAGGGAAAACATTCTGGCGTTTTCGATAACTCCGGCCAATGGCGACTGGCTGCGCGGCCTGCTGGCAGAGCAGGGTGAAGTCGAGGCTTTCGCCAGGGTCAAGACCAAGCTTTATGACAGTTACCTGCCCGTGACAACCGGTGTCATTCCCGGAACTGTCGAGCCGGGGAAGGAAATCTGGCTGATTCAGCACCTTCACGAGGTCGGGGCGCACGATAATGCATCCGGGGTTGGCGCCTCGCTTGAGGTTGTCCGCTCGATAATCGACATGGTCTCCCGCGGTAAGCTCGAAGCTCCCAAGCGCACGATCAGGGTTATCTGCTCCTGGGAGGTGATCGGTTTTCTGGCTCACCTCACCGCCAATCCCGAGATCACCGAGAGGGTGATCTGCGCCCTCAATCCGGATATGGTCGGGGCCAAACAGGAAATTTGTAACAGTTGGCTTCAGGTGTTCCTCGAGCCGCACAGTAATCCTCATTTTATCGATGACCTCACTTTGGACCTTGTAGGCGAATTATATAAAAATCATCCACGCTGGCACTGGGAAAAGCAGAAATTCATAATCAACGATAATTTTCTTGCCGACCCGATGATCGGTATCCCGTGCCCCTCGATCATTTTCATGAGGGACCGCCACTACCACACCAGCAGCGACCGCCCGGAAAATCTGGACACAACCGTGATGGGTGAAATCAGTGCTCTTCTGGCAACTGGCGCTTATACGGTTGCCAACGGCGGAGCGAAATCTGCCGAAGAACTGGTGGATGTGGTTTTCCGCAACACACTCTCCGAACTTGCTGGCCTGATTGCCGATCACAGAGACAGCGTTTCTTTCGACGAACGCCTTCAGCACCTCAAGCCTGTACTTCACGGACGGCTCGAAACATTGACCGATCTGGTGCTAAAGGATGAGAAAAGCAAAAAGTTGACCGAGAAAATAAGAAAGGCCAAAGAGAGGCTTGAAGCCATTGCTGAATCGGCGCGGCCCGAGGGACCTGGATTCAAACTCGAGCCTAAAAGTGATCTTGAACGCGAAGCCGACAGTATCGTGCCGGTGCGAAAGGTCTGGGGTTCGTATTCATTGGGCCGTGTGCCGAAAAAAGTGAAAAAAGAGAGGGATCTGGCCTCTTTCAGTTCATGGTCTTACGATGACAACGCGCCGATTTTCTGGTCGGACGGCAAACGCAGTATCTTCCAGATCCAGTGGCTGGTGGGCCAGGAACAGGGCAAGACCCCGAAGTTGGAGAAGCTGATGACACTTTTCCGGACCCTGGAGGAATACGACTATTTTTCCCTGAAAAAGCGCTGATACGGGCTTGAGTTCAGCCGTGATAGGAGGGATGCTTTTTGTGCCGTTGGATGATCTTTTTAATAAACTCGACCGAGTGGCGGATCATTAGTTCATAAAAGGTTCTGCCCTTTGCAGCAGATGCTTTACTGGCCCGGCCCCAGGGTTTTCCCCCGGTCAGAACAGGAATGGAGAACATGTCGAGTTCCACTCTCATGGCATCCGGTTCGCCGTCGAGGATATGTTCGCTACGCACTATGTCCGGTTCGAGATAAAGCATCACCGAGGTTTCGATCTCTCCACAGTGCAACTCGTTTTCCCCCTCGAAAATCTTGGTCACCCTTGCGGCGGGAACGATTTCCCACGGATCGATAAATATGGTCTTGCGCCCTGCATTGCGGTAATTGATCTCTCGAACAGCCGGCCGCAAAACAAAATTCCCTCCGTGAGAATTCACGATCACCACGAACTCGAAATCCTGCCGGTAGAGACTTTCCACCACATCCTTGACCACAGCGGCCAGGGTGGACGGCATCAGGGTGACCGTGCCGGGCGCGCCAGTGTTTTCAAGTGAAGTGCCAAAGGGAAGTGGAGGCAGAAGATAGCTGTTAAAAGCAGAGGCGATGTCCCTGGCAAGCCTCCCGCTCTGCCTGATATCCGTGTTCAGCGGCAGAATCCCGAAATGTTGCTCGCAGGCTCCCACGGGAAGAAACGCGATCTCGGGCCGGCTTTTGGCTAATTCGAAAGAGGTTGCGTCGGTGTCAACCATCAATAGTTCTCCTTGAGCGTTGAAAAGTATCGAAAAGGAATCCCCCAAGGGCTTTTTTTCAAGACCCCTGCGTTAAATATCAATATACCGCCCCTTCACCTTTTCCACCACCTAAAACAGTATAGCTTGCTGTAATTCTGTCGGCTGGCAGAGGATACACTCAGGGATGGGAAAAATCACTTTTTGAATCGGGAGAGCAGGCTTTGGTATATTTCACGGAAGTTCGTCTGCTGGTCTTTCCGGGAGTCGTTAAGCCGGGTGAGGATCTGATCAATTTCCTCTTGCTCGGTTATCTCCAGAAGGGTAGTAATCGTTGTCTCGGTTACTCCCAGAAGCAGTAGCCGGTTATAAACTCTCACCAGGGAAATGGTTTTTTTGGGGCCCATGTGAAATTGCTGCAATACCTGAAAGTGCTCACCGATTGACGCAGCACCCATGGGCCGGTTGACAATCTTGCGGAGAAAGTGCAGAAAAAGGATAAGCAGGCCGATCACAATTAAAACGTATGAAATGTTATGAAGGCTCCAGATTTTTTCCGGTTTGCGATCCGACAACTGCAACGGCTGAGTTGAAGCTTCACCGACCAGTCCGCTCAAAACACTGTCTCTGGATTTAAATAGCCTGTCAGTTTCCCGGGAAACCAGGCTGTCCGGGATCGATTTGGAAGTGGCTTCTTCTGTAATGGAGGAATCGGCGTTCACCGAGGGATAGGAAACACCAGCGACCGGGAGGAAAACCCATAGCGCCGCCAGAAAAAAAGCAGCCGGGAAGACTTTTCCCGGGCAGAGACTTTTCGTTCTGGCACAGATATTTAAAAAGAAATGCATTGTTCGGCGGAGAAGGAAACGAAGCCGGTAAAGTTTATCCAATACGGATTCCTCGCAACTTGCCTTTCTCAAACAGTTTGCATCCCGGGTGGAAAGATAAAGGATGCGATGCCGCCTGCCTCTATTCTGAAAACCGGGACAGCGGATGATTTTCAGCAAAGCTCAGCCGGCCTGCAGCATCTTGATTCTCTCTTGCATGCTGATCAGGTGGGTAATCCGCACCCCGAAATTTTCATCGACCACCACTACCTCACCCTCTGCGAGTTTCTTGTTATTGATCAGCAGGTCGACTGTTTCTCCGGCCATTTTATCCAGCTCGATCACCGCTCCCGGGCCGAGTTCCAGTATATCGCGCAACAGCATTCTCGTCCGTCCGAGTTCGATTGAGACATCGAGCTTTATGTCCAGTAGAAATTCGAGTCTTTCTCCTTCCTTGTCGCTGATCCCGGTTATAGCGGGAATGCCAGCACCTACCTCGCCGCCTTCCTCCTCAGCCGGCTCCTCTGCGGCTGGGGTCCCTTCAGGAGCAGCCTCTGAGGATTCTATGCCAGTTAGTTCCATATCCAGATCGGCATCCACGCCGGCGGGTTCCTCCTCTGCCGGAGGACCGGATGCCAGCGCGGCAGCAGCCTCTTTGATTATCGAGTATGGGGCAAGAAGGGCGATCTTGCCTTCACTCTGGCCTTCCACCTGAAGTTCGAAGACCGAGGCAGTCATGTCATCCAGTGCCAGGCCGGAATCGGCCAGGGTGGAGAGTTTCGCTGATGAGGGCTGAAAGTCCACGGATTTGTTGAGCCTGCTGGACAAGGCGGTTGCCGTAGCGCCCATCATCTGGTTGACCCCTTCCTGGATTGCGTCAATATGGTCCTCGTTGAACTCGGCCGTACCGTCTCCCATCATCATCAAATCGCTGAGCTTAGCAACAACGGGCTTATTGAAAAGGAAGGAGTTGGAAGCTTCAAAGCCTGCGGCGAATGCGCAATCCACGACAACTATTTCTTCCGGGAAGTCCGAACCGAGAGCCTCGCTATCAGCAGCGCCAGTGCTCTGCTGGGCAATTTCTATCTTCTTATCCAGCAGGGTAGACATGACCACCGCACTTTCCTCGGCCACAACCTTGGCGAATTCCTCTAACGCCTTTTCTTCTTCCGGACTTATTGTGAAGTTACTCATTTGTGATTGCTCCTTCCCTGATTTCAGAGACTAATTGCACTGCCTTGTGCCCGCGGTAAATCCCGGGCTTGCCCAGGAATTTGGCCGTGTCTCCGATTATGACCTCAAGCATCTTGTCCAGGCGGTTGTCCAGACGCACGATGTCCCCTTCCTCGAGGTCAAGCACATCGCGCAAGCTCAATTCCGTCCTGCCCAGGTTAACTGACACGGGGACATCAGTCTTATTTAACTTGTGCCTGACTATGTTCTCTTCGTGATGAGACCGTTTTTTCTGGTTATGCGCAATCTGATGTTGTGCCGAGAGCTTAGGCATGACATCTTCCAGCACGAAATAGGGGAAACAGAGGTTGAGCAGGCTGCTGAAATCCGAAATCTTGACCTCGAATGAAATCATGATCGCTGTCTCGCCCGGAGGACTGATCTGGATCAGTTGGGGATTGGTTTCAAAATCTCTAAGTTCAAGCGTGAGCGGGGTGACATTCTGCCAAGACCTGACCAGTTGTACGAGGGCATTATCCACAATTTTTTTCATCACGTTCTGTTCAATGATCGTAATTTCTCGGGCTTCCTGAATAACTCCGCCCTCCCCACCGAAAGAGCGGTCGATAATATAGAGTACGAGCTGAGGGCTGATCTCCAGGATCGCATCACCCTCGAGTTCTTTGATATTGAAAATATAAACCGCACTCGGATCGGCCATCGACATGATAAATTCGGAATAGGTAAGCTGGTCCACCGAGGTGAGATCTATATCGACAAGGCTTCTCAACCGGGTGGAAAGGTGAGTGGCAAAGCCACGTGCGAAAGATTCATGAATTGTCTGAATCGTGCGTAACTGGTCCTTGGAAACCCGGTTGGGATGCTTGAAATCATAAAGGCTGACCAGCTTTTCTTTCTGCTCTTCCCCGACAGCCTCTGTTACTGCTGCGCCTGCTCCTTCGCTTACTCCCTCGCCGGACAATAGAGCATCGATTTCTTCCTGAGACAAGATCTTACTCATAAATTCTTACCACCCTTTTATTGAATTGTGTACTTATGAAAGACCACTCTTGGAATAGTAAGGTCTGGAAACTTAGAAGCAAAGTATCTTCTAATCACCGTATTCAGGTCGTCTTTGATTTCATCTCGCAGGATCTGCTGGTCTTTGAAATCATCAAGCTCGTCCAGTCGTTTACGGCTGATCCTCTCGATAATCACACCGCGAATCTCGGGTTCGATATCGGAGATCTCCTCCTTGATCTTTTCGGGGATATAGACATTGATCGAGACACTGAGGTACCTCTGCCCTGCGGTTTCTGCGGGGCTGACAATCACATCTTCCACCAGGAAGGTAACATAGCTGCTCAAGTCTATCTCCGCTTCCCCCCTGGTCTCCTGAGTCTTTTTATCTTCCTGGCGGGGCTTGGTTTGCGGCAATTGTGGCTCAATATAGTTCGAGACGATGAAATAAGCCATCAGCGCCTGAACCATAACCAGGGGCAGACCGATCAGAATCAAGGTTTTCAAGGACAGCTTACTTTTGGATGGCCCTTGAGATTCCTCCTGTTCTTCTTCCATTACATCCTGTGGTTCATCCGGCATGGTTAATACTCCATCTCATTCACGGGTCCAGTTATCCCGTTGGGTAATGAATCAAGTATGTCTAAAGCGAATTGTTAGTATTACTTAAAAGGATCTTCGTTTTCCTTTTTGTATTCCATGAAAATTTCGATTCTTCTGTTTTTCGCACGACCCTCTTCAGTCGAGTTGTCAGCTACGGGCCTGTACTCACCGTAAGCCACGGGGGCCAGCCTGCTCGGATGTATCTTGGAGAACTGAACCGCAAACTGGACCACGCTCAACGCCCTGGCGAAAGACAGGTCCCAGTTTGATTCGTAAATACCCGAGATAATCCTTGTATTATCCGTGTGCCCTTCCACCCTGATCACGTTCGGCCATCCGCGGGCGATATCGAATATCTTCTCCAGCAGCATATAAGATTCAGGTTTGATTTCTGCCCTTCCACTGTCAAAAAGCAGTGGTGAACTGATGCTGAGCGCCACTCCTTTATCGGAAACGACTACTTTCACATCTGAACCCAGTCTTCTGAACTGGATGAAATCCTGAAGGCTTGATATCGATTTATCAACGATTGCCCGCTGAATGTTTTTCAAGGTCGGCAGCGGGATGTTTTCAAGCCTGACAATTGCGGGATCGTCTTTCATCAAGCCGAATGCACCGCGCAAGGAGCCAGCCGCCACAAAGAAATCCCGCTCAATGAGAGTGCTCATCGAAACGATCAGCACGAAAAAGCAGAGCAGAAGCGACATCAGATCGCTGAACGTAGTAAGCCAGGCCGGCGCTTTAGCCTCGCATTCACATTTATCTTTAGCCATTTAAAGCTTTACTCCAGGGTTTTGCTTTACCTTTCTACGATAGCCCTCCTCATTTTCGGCGAAATGAAGGAGGTAAGTTTTTGTTCAACAATTCTCGGGTTGTCGCCTGACTGGATTGAAAGAATACCCTCGATCATCATTTCCTTGACCAGCACTTCCTCCTCGGAGCGTCTTTTGAGTTTTCCGGTAAGAGGAATAAAGACCAGATTTGCCGCAAGCGCCCCGTAAAACGTGGTGATCAGGGCTATAGCCATTTGTGGTCCGATGGTCGAGGGATCACTCATCGTCTGCAGCATCAGCACCAGACCGATCAGAGTCCCGATCATTCCGAATGCGGGAGCCAGGGCACCTGCGGTGGCGAAAATACCCGCTCCGCTGGCGTGGCGTTTCTCGAGATAATCGAGTTCGGTAGTCAGGATGTTGCGCATCAGCTCAGGCTCGGTCCCGTCCACTGCAAGCTGGATACCCTTGGCCAGGAATTCGTCCTCGATCTCCTCCATGTGGCGCTCCAGGGCAAGGATACCCTCACGTCTGGCTCTCTCGGCAAAGGAGACAAGAGTGGCAATGGTCTCTGTTACCTGCTGAACCTTGGTAAACAGTGTTTTCTTGACAACCGGAATCACGCCGGCAATCTCATTGATCGGGTAGTTGATAATCACTGCGCTACCAGTGCCGCCGACAACGATCATGATCGATGATAATGAGAAGAATGACACTAAACTGCCAGCCTGCGTAATGCCGAGCAGGATAACTGAGAATCCGGCGATCAAACCGATAACGGTGGTCAAATCCATTCTTTTACCCCGTGTTATTTAGTTTAAGATTTGTACAACCGATTATTTTCCCCATTTGCGACCGGATTATTCCTCGGTTTTCTCTCCCAGTCCGGTTGCTACTTTATGCCAAAACGGCGGTAGTTGCCGGCGGTACTCCATAACCTTGGCAATTATTTCCTCAACGGTTTCTTTTACCATATATTTTTTTCCGGTAATAAGGCTGACTATCGTATCCGGGGTTTTTTCGACCGTTTCAATCAACTCTGCATTAACTACCATTACTTCACCGTTAAATTTGGTTACAGATATCAATTGCCCTCCCTCGCCGTACTGAAGAAAATAAAAGCCCTCAAATTAATAATTCGACACGAAAAACGAAATTATAAGTAAAAAACGCCTCCTGCCAAATTTCCTCTGTTATTCCGAATGAGCTGCCGGCTAAAGTCATAACACCCCGGAGCGGCAGTAGGGCTACGTTTGGAATTTGGCAAGAAACATACCAATAGCTTCATTCTCCCGCACCAGGCGGCGAATTGCATCCACACTGGCCCTGAATGTTATTGCATCCTGATGTAACACCCTGTTACTCAAACAGTTATTTCCGCTTCTAATATATTCTAATTGCTTTCCAAATGCAAGTATCCGCCTCTGTTGGAATTCTATCTCATCATCCCTTAAGGATTCTTTTTCCGCTCTTTAAGGGTTAAAAATAACGAGGGGGCTCGGCTGCCGAACCCCCTCATCATTGAGTTATCCAGGCTTATTTTCAGAATTACCGGGCCAGGTTAACCACCTCTTGGAGCAGAGTGTCGGTAGAAGTTATAATCCGGGCATTGGCCTGGAATCCGCGCTGGGTAGTGATGATATTTGCGAATTCCTGGGCCAGGTCCACATTCGAGCTTTCGAGAAAACCGCTCGAGATGCTGCCCTGGATATTGGTTCCCGCCTCACCGACTATGGCTACACCGGAGTTGGCCGATTCGAGGTAGTTATTGTTGCCATCCTTTTGCAGGCCGCCCGGGTTGTTGAAACTCGCCAGCACCAACTTTCCGAGTGTCTTGGTTACGCCGTTACTGAATACACCGGTGAACATACCGGTGTTATCAATCTCGAGCGAGCTCAGTTTACCGGCTGCGAAACCGTCCTGGCTGGAGATGATGGCTGTGGAAGGACCGCGGAACTGGGTCATTCCATCGAAACCACCGATAGTTCCCATATCCAGCCCTATTTCCATCCGGTCGGCGCCGTTGTTGGGGTCAAAACCGAAAGTGGAACTGCGGTCCCTGACAGTGAATCCCTGCAGGCTGCCGTCCGGATTGAAAATTACCGTGCCTTCGTTGCCTGTGAGCGCGATCTCGTTGCCAGTGAGCCTGATAGACCAGTTCCACCGCCCGGGGACATCGGTGGTGATTGCGTTGGCGCCTCTCTGCAGCTCCCTGAAATTCTCGGCCAGTCTGTACGGGAAGTTAGGCAGAGTTGGCCGCGGGTTATTAGGGTCATCCTCGAAAGTGACATTGATCGTGGTGAGCGAGGCCCTCGACGTGTCATCGGTCAGGATAATCTGGCCGTTGGCGTTAATCGAGGCAGTTGCCCCGCTGCCATCCCCGCCAGACAATCTCGACTCGTAAAGAATATTAATTTCATCCAGCAAGTCCTGGACTGTCGTGGGGTCTGTTCCACCCTCGATTACCAGAGTCCTGGACACCGGCAAGCCGACATCAGAAGTACCGGTGATTCTGATAATATCGCTCACTCTGGGCTGAGCATCACCTTTTACCGGGTTTTCCGGGTCGGTGTTGTCAATGCTCCAGAGATCGGTAACATTTGTCGCGACCAGTGACTGATCCACCGGCTGGAGATCCATCGGGCCTGATTCAGGACTCTGACTGGCAACCATCAGTGAAGATGCGGTAGAGATAAGTTTTTGCTCCACTGCCGGCAGTTCCTGGGTGGCCTTGACAAGGGCCATAATCATGTTGTGCGTTTCACCGAAAGAATCAAACACGGAGATAGAGGCGATATGCGAGCCGGCATCCCGGCCTGTCTGGGTCAGGTTGAACGCTGCCAGAGAGATTGAGCTTGTCGCATTACCATCCACGCTGATATTGTTGTAATCCTCTTCGTTTCCGGGAATTCCATCCAGAGCCAGCTCGTTGGCATCATCGAAGCCCAGAGCGTCGAACAGATCCACCCCGCCCAGCGGAATTGGCTGTGCACCCCGAAGCATTTTAATACTAGCGGCCGGATGGTTTGTTTCAAAAGACGCCGCGGCTGCTCCCTGGCTGTAATCTATAAATGCGGTAAGCTCTCCGCTGAGATTGGAGTTGGAGTTAATAGCCGCATTCAGTCCAGCCACCAGGTCTTCGACATCCGCGTAGACCATTGGGACGAGGCTGACCGTTTGAGCAGGGTTGTCGTCGATCTCGAACCGGAGCTGGCTGGTGGACTTGAGGGTAGTCAGGTTCAATCCGCCTTCACCCACCCCCAGGCCTTCATCGCCGGGATTCAGACCCAGATCGAGCAAGGTTGTCTGGTCACCGAGAGATACGGTGTTGAAACGTATGAAATCGCTCGTGCTGGTAGTAATGAACCTGAGTCCGTTATCCTGAGTGACGGCCACCTGTACTGTTCCGGCGAGTTCGAGATCGTTGTTGATACCCTGATTGATTGCGTTGACCAGTTCGCTGATATCATCGTAAATTCCGTCGCCGTTGGTATCAGGCGCGACTGTTATCACATTGTCGCGGCCCTGGTCAACCCCACCCACGGCAATCACGAACTGGCGTGAGAACTGAATGCCCGCAACATCGGATGCAAACTGGAAACCTCCGGCAGGAAAGGTCAGCGGGCTGCCGGCAACCTGTGCCGAGGATTCGGGCACAAAACTGTCCTGGATAATATTGCCGAGTACCGAGGCCGGGTTTGCATCCTCTTCAAAGGCCAGACTGATCGAGGTCTGACTGGACCCTGCTGATTCATCCACCATCACAATCTGACCGTTTGAATCGATAGAGGCAGTAACTCCGGAGAAAGCGTTGTTGATTACATTGACCAGCGATGCGAGTGTGGTTCCATCTCTGGCCACGGTGCTGCCGTCAGGCAACAGTTCGGTTCCGGCACCATAGCGGAAAACCACGGAGACAATCGCGCCATCCGGGGTGGTACCGTTAATTTTGATCCTGTCGCCTTCATCCAGTGTATTAATTGTCTGGGCCAGATTGTTGATATCCGTTACTCCGGTTGCCAGCTGGCCTGTTGCCCGGATAGCAAACGGGACACCGATGGTAAGGGTGTTGGCCAGCACGCCCGAATCTGCGTCGAGGTTATCTTTGAACTCGACACGGGTGGTGAACTTGGCTGGCGTGGTGAGACCGATAGGAATCACCAGGTCCTCAATCGGGGAGCCGGAGGGAATGATACCAGCAGTATTGGCGAGCCTTCCCAGAATCATGTGTCCTGTGCCGTTCTGCACCAGGTTGCCTCTACCGTCAAACTGGAAAGCGCCTGCACGGGTGTAGAGCTTGCGCTGACCGTCGCGCAGCACGAAAAATCCTTCACCCTGAATGGCCATATCAGTGGTCACCCCGGTGGACTCCAGGGTTCCCTGGGTGAAAAGATTATCGATACTGGCAACTCCTACGCCCAGGCCGAATTCGATCGGGTTTACACCGCCGTTGCCTCCTTCCAGCGGACGCCTGGCCTCTGCGATTGTCTGCACGAGATATTCGCTGAAAGTGACTCTTGAAGCCTTGAACCCGGCAGTATTGGAATTGGCGATATTGTTACCGATCACGCTGAGCCGGGTCCCGTTTGACTGAAGACCGGATACGCCGGTTGAAAGTGTACTCTCTAAACTCATTTGTCGACCTCCTTGTCTTACGCTTACCACCACATCATGCGGCGGAGCTTTGGGTGTTAATAAACCAACAATAGAACTAAGATGTATTAGCCATGTATTATTCCCCGGTTAAACTGCCATTGTCTTTGGGCAGAACGACCTCGATGACGTTTTCGAGGGCGACCTCCTCCTCACCGATCAGGAGGCGGGCCTTGTTATCGAAATAACGCACTCCGGTTACCCGGCCCATCATAAAAGTCACCGTGTTGATCATGTTATCGTCATAGTCGGAGGCAAGCGCTTCTACATAGTAAGTGCCCTCAGGCAACCTCTCTCCGCTCTCGTCTTTGCCGTTCCATTCCACCATCAGTCCACCGCCGGGGCTGGCTCCGAGATAGAGCGATCTTACCATAGTTCCTGCCGAATCGTAAATCTTAACCACCGTGTCCGCCGAGGCCCTCTCCTGGTTGAAACGGATCTCCAGATCGCCCTCTTCGGAGAGATGAACCTGGTTGCCCACTGCGTGAACTTCCTTGCCGAGGAAAGTTGCGGCAATGCTGTTATTGACCGAACTGGCGATAAAGCCGTTCATTTCCAGATTTGCACCCATAGCTTTATTCATTTCCATGAGCTGTTCGAGGCTCGAAAACTGGGCTAACTGGGTCGCGAATTCCTGGTTGCTCGCAGGGTTCAACGGGTCCTGATTCTGCAACTGCGTCACGAGCAGCTTGAGGAAATCGTCCTTCATCAGATGAGTTCTGTTCTGAATCGAATCCACTCCTGAGGCCTGCGAGGCCCAGGCAGGTCTATCGTTTATAGTACCGGCAACATCCATTGAGCAAACTTCTCCTTTCGATCCTGAATCAGGCCACCCATTCGAGGGTGCTGTAGGAGTATTTATTCACCATTATTTTGGAATCTTCAGCGCCAGGCTTGAAATCATTGTCAGCTTCGGCAAAAGTGAGGTCCTCGCCCTCTGTTCTCATGCCACCCTGTGAACGCCATCCACCTTCTCTGTTGGTTCCCGTAAAGGCCTGGCTTTGCTCCTGGTTCCCATCCTGGCGCACATCAACATTGAACTTTTCCACTTTCAAGCCCTGCTCTGCCAGGGAATCTTTCAGCCGATAGAGGCTGGCTTCGATCAGAGAGCGCGCCTCTTGAGTTTCGACCTGAATCCGGGCAGTCAGGGAGTGATTTCCATCCAGAGTAAGCCGGACTCTCATCTGGCCCAAATGGTCCGGCTCAAGACGCATGCTAATCTCGCTCGTTCCTCCGAGCCGTGTAAGGCGTGCTGCATTGATAATCTTTTCAAAAACTTCGGCCTGGTTCACCGGCCAGGTTGAACGCGGAGCCTGGGCTTGATCGGCTTTCTGAGCCGGAGCACGCAGGGAACTCAACTCGTTTCGGAATGAGGAGAAAAGCTGCTCGACTTTCACCTTGCCCGACACCTCACCGCGCTCGAGCCTGGCGAGCAGTTCATCGCCCTCAGCGTTCTTTCCCAGCATGGTTTCTAACATTTCTTCCATCCCTGCTTCGCCTTGTATGTCGCTCAGGCCTGAAAGCAGATTGGAGTGTCCTTTGGCTGCTGAGCCGGCGCTGTTCTCGCCCAGCTTCACATATTCCACTGCAGCGTTATATCTGGCACCTGAATTACGGGAGATCCGGTTCCGGTTTCCTCCGGCGATTTTAACAGGAACTGTAATATTAGAAAGCACCCCTGAAATTTTTTCTGCTGTATCGAGTCCGGCTGCCGTGTTAATTGCGCCCCCGGTATCTCTGCCATTGAGCGGATTCGGGCCGAGTGAGCGAATATCGTTTATTCTCTGTCCACTGCCGGCCCAAGAAGCCGAATCCACCTTTTCGACGGAGGCTCTTGAACCCAGAAGAATTTCCTCGAACTTAAATGTCATGCCTTCTGCTACAGGGTTATTGAAGCCCGAGTTCTGGCCAGGCGTGTAGGCGGCCTCCCCGGTTGGCACCTGGCCGGTATTTACACCCTTAGCCGAAAGGATGTAAGACTGGTTGCCGGCGCTTGAATTTCCCCCGGCACCGGAAACCTGAGAGTCAGTCGGAACAATCACCTGTGCCTGATAACGGTTTGCGCCCGTCTCAGTCGCAACACGGCTGTTTGGGGAATTCTCAAGTATTGAAGATACGAGTGAGGAAATTTTCCTGGCCGCTTCAGCCAGAATTTCTGCCGTTTTACCTGTCTCGCCAGAAGCTGCCGGATTTCCGTTTGTCAAAGGATAATTCTGGGGCTGGTAGGATTGATTTTCGTTTTCTGATAAGATTTCAGGCGACATTCTGTCTTGGACAGCAATATCTCTGAGGTTTGTTTCACTTGAATTAACAACAAATAACTTTTCTATAGTTTGCCCGTTATGTATGCTACTGCCATTAACTTCCAAGCTGTTCTGCTGTCCACTGTTTTTGGAAAGGATTGTTGCTTCTGTCGAATTTCCATTTCCGGCCTTTAAAGTCTCGGGTCCGGCATTTGCCTGCTGGCTGGCCTGAGCGATGAGCGAGTTGATTTCTTTTACCAGAGAATCGAGCGTAGCTTTTTGCTCTTCGGGCGAGAGATCCTCGAGCCGGGTCAGATGATTGAACATCGAAATGATTTCCCTGAACCTTTCCGGGTCACCCTCCTGGACTGTTTGGTTCAGGGCGTGGCTCAGAATATTTGCCAAAACCAGCAGGGCTTTCTTTTCGAGTAGCGGGTCAGCCACATCCGCAGCGGATATCTCAACCTGTCCGGTCTCGGCCGGGATGTCGCCTTCAAGCTTATCCAGAAAAGCTTGCACGGCTTCGAGCACTGCAGATGCATTCTCTGCCAGTGTTTCAGTCTGGTTTATATTTATTGTTTCCAATAGATTTATATCGGTTAACTCAGCCTCTACCGGGGAATTCTCCCCTGACTGAGAGGTAGCCTGGCTCAAGGTTTGCAATTCTTGCAGCCAGTTGCCGGAGGGCTCCTCAGAGCCAAATGGTGCCAGGATACGCAGTAACTCTGAAATCCTTGCTGCCACAGCTTTGAATTCGGTGTTCGGGTTATCCAACCCGTAAGGTTCCTCAGAGGGTGCCGTGAAGGTGAGAAAATATTGCAGTTCGTTTGAGCCGCTGCTGCCTTTCTGCTCAGATAGACTATCGGCTTCCTGCGGCCTGAGAGTGAGTGTAGCCGCCATAAGCGAAAAGGGATCGGCGCCATTTTCACCGCCCTTGAACAAAACGAGTACGGGAAGTGAAACCTCTGTGGTTTTCGCCGCTGTTGTCTCGAGCAGAGTCTGAAGGTCTGATTCCTGAAGCAGAACAACCGCGCTGCTGTTTGAAATATTCTGTCCCGGAGTATCCGGCAGACCGATGCCCTTCAAATCTGTCTTTTCAAGATCTAAAATGACCTCCAGAGGTGCAAATTTTTTGTCGGAGATTTGGTTAAGAAAACTTAATACCTTTCCCAGTAGCTCAGAAATACCAAAGAGGTGGGAATTATCAACCGTGGGAGAAAAGTCTTTCTGGGTGATTAGACCGGAGGCGTGTAAAGCGTTGATCAGATCGGACGGCAGTTTGAAGGTATTCGAGGTAGCACCGGTTCCGACATTATTTTCTGACTGCGCCAAAGCATCGTTAGCCAGAATGCTGCCCAGTAGCCTATCAAATGATGTTCCAGCGGCCGAACCGGTTTCCGCAACGCCTTGACCGCTGTCTAACAGAGCAGGAAGTATGGGGATTTGCGCTATTGGAAAGCCGTTAATCATTTAGTTTTCTTCCCTGAAAAATCTCTTCCATCCATGGAATTCCGGGCTGGCTTGCTTAGCGCAAACTGTGTGCCAATCATGGGGTGATGAGTTTCCGGAGCCTGGAATTATATCTATTTCGTTATTTTTAGTAGGCTTAGACTGAATGAAACATCTTCTCTTGTGAAAATATTTCCTGATTAAAGATATTTTTTATTTTCCAACTGTGATAATATTGCCCAATCGTACAGTACTTTTTTCCTCACATTGCCAGAGAGCAACCCAATATGACAGGCAATCTACTGCGGATCACCGAGCTTCCATGGTACACCTGGATATAACCGGCAACCATATCAATTTTCGTAGACTTATTCCCTGAAAAAAGATATAAGTTTAAACGAACAAGGGAAAACGGAGTACTTTATACAATACAATTTCACATTCATTTTCTTTCTATGGGGTTCAATTTAACGCCGCGCCTTCTTGACTCTTTCAGATGGCTTGAGTACAATTGTTGTCGCACAATTATTTGGGAAAAAACTCTAAATTTGAAAGCCTCCAGGAGGAGAGTCTGATTAATTATTCTGGAAAAGATATTCGACCTATACCGTTTTTGCACCGGGTGAAGCACTCTTGTCTAATACTTCCAGTTCTTTGCCTGTTGATGGCTTTACCCGCACAGGCTCAATGGCTGGTAGGCAGAATCACGATCCAAGGCAATGCGCAGGTAAGCGATAGATTCATCAGCGACAGGATGACACTGAAAAAAGACGTCTCTTATGCTGAATGGAAAACCGAGCAAGACCGGGCGATGATTTTTGCCTTGTACCACAGCAGGGGATTTCTGCAGGCGGAGGTGGAAGAATTCGAAAAAAAGATAAATATCGACGAGCAGAAGGTGGATATTCTCATCCGGATCAGGGAAGGGATGCAAACTATTCTGAAGAAAATAGAGCTTGCCGGCAATACGGTGTTCGCCTCGAAAGACCTTCTGGGACTGGAGGAAATCCCGCTCGGAAGGCCTCTGGATGCCAGGAAACTCAGCCGCCTCCGGCAGAAAATCCTCAACCGTTACAATAGCGAGGGCTACCTTTATGCCGAGGTTAAAGACAGGTATTACTTCCCTACCGGTGAACTGAACGCGGAGGTTTATTTCGATATTGATGAGGGGAGACGGGCCAGGGTCGGCCAGATAGAAATCGTGGGGAACAAAAAGATTCAGACTTACATTATCAGGAAAGCCTTGGAGATCAAGCACGGAGAGGTCTATACCGAAGAAAAAATGCGCAAGAGCAAAGCCAACCTTTACCGTATCGGAATCCTGAAAGATATAAGGCACGAACTCCAGGGTTTGGAGGAAAAAAGTGAGGTTGTTGATATAGTTATCAGCGTTTCCGAGGGTGATTTCCGCTCGGTCGGTGTTGGTGGAGGTATCGGCGATGTGGACGGACTCAGGGGCTGGCTCGAATGGGGCCATTACAACATGCTCTCCCGGGCTTTCAGCCTCACGCAGCTTACGCGGCTAACCTATCAGCCTTTTGAGGAACAGCCAGCCTACGAATACTCCTATTCATCCTCTCTTACCCTTCGGCAACCGTATTTTCTTTATTCCAGGATAGAGGCCAGCACGACCGGTTTGTTCGAAAAAGTCTCCTACGCACACCACGATGAAGAAAAACTGGCCCTGAACCTCCTGTTTCGCAATATGGTTACCGAAAGCCGGGAAATAAGTCTTTTGACAGAATTGAATAAGCGAAACATATTCAACGTGGACACTCTCACCGCCGACCAGAGTGTTATCGATAACCGGGGCAATAAGATCACCAGTCTCATCTCTCCGCTCTTTATGTCCGACTACAGGGACGACCGTTTCAACCCGACGCGGGGCTATACGATTATGATCAAATCATCGCTCGCTGGTGGGCCGTTCCTGTTTGGCTCGATAAATTTCTATGGATTCAGCGTTGAAGGAACCTACTTTCAGCCGTTTTGGATTCCTGGAGCCAAAACACCCCTGGTGCTTGCCGGTAAAATAAAGCTTGGAGTGATCCGGGAGTTCGGCGGCACGCGCTCGGTTCCCCCCACCGAAGCTTTCAATATCGGGGGTGGGAAAAGCCTGAGAGGATACAGCGAGCTTTCGATCGGCCCGATCAATGACCGCAACATGCCCGGTAACGTGCTTGTACAGTCAAATTTCGAGTTGCGCTATCCGATCTGGCGCGAGCTGGGGGGGGTGCTGTTCCTGGATGCGGCAAATGTCTTTCGTGACTTCTATTTCGATAAACGGTTTCATCTTCTGACCACAGCCGGTATGGGCCTGCGCTACCGCACTCCCGTGGGCCCCTTGCGTATCGATGGAGCATTAAAGCTAAATAATATCTCCGCCAGCCGTCTGGCATCGGCCGGAAAATTGCTGGCAAAAGAAAGAGGCAGCTGGGGCAGAATTCATTTCGGTATCGGGCATACTTTTTAACCCCGGTTACCGGTTTTATTATATAATTGTTCTGTTCGCACATTTCTCCATTTAGAGGGTAATACTTATTGCCATTCAGGCACGAGAGGCTTCATAATATATTTCTCACTTTAGTAACGAGATAGATTTGAAAAAAAAGACCAAAAGTACCGAAGCAGTCCCGGACAATCCCCAAGGGCGCCTTCGCAATTTATTGAGACTATGGACCAAGCGGCCGCTGGTTGCGTTTTTCAGACTTGCTCTGCTCCTGCTGCTGTTTGCCGGAATAGTTCTGGCGGTGTTCTATCAGACAAAACGGCAGGAGTTGTCGGTCATTTTCACATATTGGGTAAAAAGACAAACTCACCATCTTTTTACAACCCCAGTCACTTTCTCCGCCATTGAAACAACCTCTTTGGGTCATTTCATCTTTTACGATTTCAAGATTGAAGATCTTTTCGATCAAAAGAGAAACTTTCTTGATGCTTCGCGTGTCGAGGTACGCTTCGATCCGCTTCAACTACTCTGGCGCGGCAGTGTAACCCTTTCGCGCCTCGAAATTCACGGCGGCAAGTTTTGGATTCACAGGGAATTGGGGCAAGGGAGGCTTAATCACAGCAAGATATTTAAGGGCCGGGGCAAACCCGGCGGGCCCGGAATTAGGGTGAGGATCCGCAGTTTTCTGCTTGACAACTGCCACGTACTCCTGGAAGATGTCGATGATAAGCCCATCGAGAACGAGGTGCGCTACATGGAAGGTCGCTATACCAGGATAGCCGGGGAAAACGTAATCGAACTCCTCGGTTCCTCACTGAATACCAGCTACTGGTCTGTGGACAGTGTGAAACTAACCGGCATAATCACATATTTCAACAAAGTTCTCGGTTTCAGGAAAACCCGCACGCTCAAGGGCAAAACCGACCTGACCGGCGACGGTTTCGTTGATTTTGCCAACCGGACATTCGAGTACAAAATCAGGCCCGGCACCCTGGAGTTGTCTCATCTGCCGCCAGAGTTGAAAATACACGACTATCTGGCCGGGAACGTGAACATTTCGGTTCAATTCAGCGGGCGATTCGATTCCACCTGGGTCAGCGCTCAAATTGAACTTCCTCAAGGGGAAATTTTCAGTTATCGCCATAATAATTTTTCCACCCGGCTGCAATACACCAAAGGCCGGTTGATTTTTGACCGGCTGGAAACAAAGTCCTGTGGCGGCGAGATAAAAAACGGCAGCCTGGCATTTGATTTTTCCCCAGAGAAGAGGGGCTATACGATCCGTGCCGATGTGAACCGGATAAACATACCCCAGCTCCACATCCCACATACAGACAACCTCAACGGATCACTCAGCGGCCATTTCGAACTGGAAGGGTCTGGTTACAGTATGGAGAATTTATCCCTTGCAGGCAGGGCTGTTTCGATCCGCGGCGAGCTCAAGGAATTCAAGATCGACTCCTCGCAGATGAGCTTCACTTACCGGGACTCCAATGTGCGGATTGACAATCTGGCCATCTATTCTGGCCCGGCACTGGCCACCGCTATCGGGGATATTGACCACGGCCAACTGTTTTTATTCCTCTTGCTTGAAAATCTCCCTGTGGCAAAAGTTGACAAATACATTCCTCTGGATTCCCTTCAAGGTACAGCCGATCTCTCCGGCACGCTATCCGGCAACTTTCTCGATCCGCAGCTCAAAGGCACATTCAGCGTAAGAAACGGGTCATACAAGGGGTTGGATTTTGAGACACTGGAAGGCGCCTGCTCGCTGAACCGCCCGCTCGAAGATATGCAGGGATCAGTAGAGGTCAGTCTACACGATCTCGAGTTTGGAGGACAGCGTTTTAAAAGTCTCGCTCTGGCGACAACCATAGCTGACAACAGTACAGTTTGGTTTTCCCCATTGTTGCTGGTCAAGGACAGCCTGGCCTTCCTGCGAGCGAGTGGATCTTTCGAGAGCGGCTCTGAATCCGGGGAAAGCCACCTCCTGGTTGATTCACTGGAGCTTTCCTACCGTGGCGAACGCGCCGTGGCTCTTGAAAAAATCAACATGAATTATCTTGGCGACACTCTCGCCATATCCGGAATGGAACTGGCCACACTGGGGGGAAAGCTCTCAGGGGATATGATATTTGCGGATGGGAGCTGGCTGGATGCTGATTTCAAATTCCGGGATATCGATTTGAGCAGACTGCCCGAAATCTTTCAGAAAGATTTTAACCTGGGAGGGATATTGAAAGGGCGGTTGAACCTCCGGGGCAACCTGAGCGATCCCGGCGGAATGTTGGAAGCCCAGGTTGACAGCGCCGCTCTGGCAATTCTCACTGTGCAGAACCTCAAGGCAAAGGCCCGCCTGTCCGAGGGCCGGCTGCATATCGATAACCTTGAATTAACCACGGAAAACTCAACCAGCGTGCTTACCGGAGAAGTTCCCCTGGCACTGGTCAAAAGCCCAGGCGACGAAAGTTTTTTAAGCAATCAGACAATCCGGCTTGAAGCCCAGCTCAACCGCTTCCCGGTCAATTCATTGAGGTCGGACTTCATTCCGCTCTCAGCCGGTACTATTGACGGCAAAATACTCATTTCAGGCAACGCGAGGGAGCCGGTTCTGAAGGGAGAAGTCGTGCTGGCCGGGGGTAAAGGAGTAATAACACCGATCAACATGCGGCTGGATAACATGACCGGCAGGGTTTTCTTGAAACCGGGCTATATCCAGTTGTACGATTTCAGGTCCACGAGTCCTGAAGGGATAATAGGAATTTCCGGCAGGATAGTGCTGAAAGGTTTCAGGCCGGACAGCCTGAACCTTAATATCACCGGCCGCGACCTTGTACTTCAGCAATTCAGGTATGTCACCAGCCTCAGGCTGGATGCGGACCTCATAGCCTCTGGAGCGGTATCAAAACCGGTTCTTCAGGGAAACGTACAGGTAGTGGAGGGCGAACTCAATCCGATAATCGGTTCAGTCAGGGCTTCTGACCAGCAACTTGCTGCTCAAAGTGAAGTGAGGCTGCCGCTAAGCCCCATCGACTACGATCTGAATTTTATCGCAATCGAGAATTTCTGGCTGCGCAACCGCAACGCCAATATCAAACTCACCGCGAACCTGCGAGCCGTTCAGCGGGATTCGGTTCCGCAGGTATCAGGACAGATTACTACTGTTGTGGGTTACTATTCCCTTTTTGGCAGAAGGTTTCGGATTCGCTATGGTAATATCCAATTTCAAGGCCGGGCCGCGCTGAACCCTCTGCTGGACATCAACGCTGAGCGCACTGTTCGCGGCAAGGTTCTGCGGGCCGATCTTGCCGGCTCCACAGCAGGTTTCCGCGGCACCTCCGGCCCCACTATCCCAGGCGAACAATACGAGGTAGACCGCAATACTTTCTACCTGCATATCGGAGGCATGCTTAACAGTCCCCAGTTCGATATAACAGTGAGAGACCGGGAGGACAGGGAAATCGAGCCGCCGCTGACCGAGGAGCAATCCCGGACCCTGGTGATATTCGACCAGACCTACCGCGAATTCCAGCAGCAGTCGAGCCTGTCCCGGAGCAAACTCCTCGACCAGGCGGCCAACCTCGCGCTTAGCCAGGCCAACCCGTACCTTCAGGAGTTGACCGGATTCGACGAGTTCAGCTTCGAAAGCCAGCTTTTCGACCACGGGGTGGACCAGAACCAGAACAGCGACCGGGCCAGCGCCAGGATCACCATGGGCGAGTTCCTCTTCGAATCGATCTTTTTCAGCCTCTCCCAGGACCTGATAGACCCCGGCGCACGCAGTGCCCAGATCGAATACCTGATCAACCGCAACAGTTCGATAATCAGCCAGACCGATTCCCGGGGCCACTTTAGTATCGACTATCGGTACAGGATCAAGTACTGAACTTCTGAAAATATAAGAGAATAAAGCGTTGACAATTTTTTAGTTGATGATTAATTTCTGAATTCATAGAAGGGTGAACCATTTTTACATATTTATTTTTAATCTAAATAATAGACGGTATAATCAGCGCCGATTCCGGCTCCAGGTGTTCTATGGAAATCTGCTTAACCTGGTGAATAATTTTTACTACCTGGTCGTCCAAACTCTTTGAAAACCAATGGAAATAAGGCTCTGATCAATTTTTCTCGATAATGGAGAGGATAAATGAGGGCTAACCAAGCTAAAGACCTAATGCGTGCAGGCGCCTTATCTTTGATTTTCGCCACGGTTTTTTTCGCCGCTCTCGCGGCCCAGGGTACCGGCAGGCCCAAGGTGCTCGTGCTGCCCCCTGATTCCGATCTGAACCGGAAAGTGGTGGAAAGTTTCCAGTGGGATCTGGCCAAGGCGCTGGACAAGTCCGGCCTTTTCGATATTGTCAGCGAAAATGAATACAAGGACTACCTGAAGGAAAACAAAATGGGGCGAATCGAAACCATTCCGGACTCGGCCATCCCGCAGATGATGGAAACGTTCCAGGCCAGTATTTACACCTCCAGCACCCTGAGCCAGGGAAACGGCAAGGGCACGGAAATGAAAACCAAGGTGGATTTCATCTTCCCCAAGAACGAATATATAATCAAGGGAGAGGAACACACGGCCGCTGATGAGAAGCAGACAGAAGATCTGGCCAACCAGGCGATTCAGATAATTATCCGGGAATCGGAAAAGATCAGCGCGATGTCGATCGCCCGTTCCTATTTCAACAGCGCGATCTACAACAAGGCTATCGAAAACTACGAGAAGCTGCTCAAACACGAGCCAGATGACGTGAACTGCCACTACATGATCGCCACCAGTTACCTGAAAATGGACAGCACAGATATTGCGATTTCCCAATACGAACAGATACTGGCCGATCTCGACCCGGAGCATATCCCTACCCGCGAAATTCTCGCCAACACTTACTACAGTAAGGAAAATCACGAAAAAGCACTGGAGCATTACAGGATTCTGGCCGAGAAAAATCCGGATGATTACGGATACACGCAGTACTGGGCTTTTACTTTGGTCAAGCTGGAACGTAAGGATGAAGCTCTGGACGTGTTCAACCGGCTGGTTCAGATCAAGGACGAGGACAAGCTTATCCGGATGCAGATAGGTTCTATGGAATATGCCAAAATGGTCGAACTGGGACAGGCCGGTGATTCAGCTACGGCCAAGGTTCATGCAGGTAAAGCAGCTGTAAATTTTGCCCGTGCGGTGGAGCTCTGCAATCAAAATGAAACCGCGGATTTGAAAATGTTGTGCGATTGCTTGCACTTTCAAGCTCTCAGCCTGCTTAAAGCAGAGGATAGCAAGAGTGCTCTTGAAACCTTTTCCAAGCTCGTTGAAATAAACCCTTCATATCTGAACGCATATTATTATATGGGAGCGACGGCTTATAAAAATAAGCAGTACACCGATGCATTGAATTATTTCTATGAAGCTATCAAGTACGCCCAGCTAAATACGAAAACCGGTCTCTACCAGCAAATCGGACGGATCCACCAGTTAAGAAAAGAGTACCCGCAGGCGATTGAAGCTTTCACCAATGCCTTGAAAACAGCAAATGCAAAAAACAAAAACCTGATTTATTTCCTTCGAGGGTTGAGCTACCACGATCACGGAAATATGCTCGATTACGCTCACGATGAAGATGTTGACATGGACGAGTTGATCGAAGCGGGCAGGATGACCAAGGCCCGGGTAAATCAGGCATTTAACATGTACGGAAAAGCCAAACAGGACCTTTCCAAGGTTACCGGTAGATACGCTAAAAGTGCTAAGCAGCATATTGCCAGAATCGCTCAGCTTCGTGAAAGGGTCGAGAAGATCAAGCAGCAAATCGACTATTACGAGAAAACCAAGTGAACCATAAAGACACGCCGATTATGGCGGGGCCGCATCCAGAACGGCAGATGCGGCCTCTTTTTATCTGGAATAAAGTTTCTGTTCTGTGTGGAGATAGCTTATGAGACGGCTGTTGCTGGTTATTCTGTTTCTCGGATTCGCCTCAATTTTAATAGCCCAGAAACGTGTTGCAGAAACCGAGGCCGAAAAACAGGGCGCAAAAAATTATAACGAGGCGATTGAGGCCTATTCCGCCGGTGATTATGCCAGGTGTATCCCTCTGTTTTTAGCTGCCGACAGCCTGATCGGAGAAACCGACCTGGTTGACAGGGTGAAGCTTCGTTTTGCCCTGGGCATGGCCTATCTCAGGACAGACCAGCCAGCTCCAGCGCTGGAGCAGTTCGAGTGGGTCGCCAGCCGGGATTCCCTCTACCCCTATCTGTACCTTCAGGCTGCTGAAAGTGCGCGGCTGCTCAAACAAACAGACAAGTCTCACAAATATTACGCCAAGGCCCTGGAAACAGCTAACGATACTGAGAAAGCGATAATCCTTGGCAAAATCGCCGGGATCGAAATGGGCCGTGGCCGTTTGCGATCGGCACTCAAACATGTCAACCAGGCCATTTCCCTGTCCCGTGGCTCGATTTATTACCGTCTGCGCGGACAGATTGTCGACAGGCTGGCCCAGCGCCTGGACAGGGCAGAGGACGATAATTTTAATTACGAGGATGCAATCCGCGATGGCCGGATAATCGAAGAAAAAATGCTTGAGGCAACCGAACTGCGCGAAAGCGCTCTGGCAGACTACCAGATAGCCGCCGAGGATGAAAAGCTGGCCGCCACTTGCCAGAAGCTCATCGAAAGAAGCAAAATCATTATCGAAAACAACCGCCAGGTAATCTCTGAAATCCTTTACATCCGGGAAAACCCCTGAAAATCAAGGTCCATGTCCAGCCCTTCCTATCTGGAACTCTACGAACAGGGTGAACTGGAAGAACGTGCGGAAAAGCTCGCCGAACTCTCCTCGCCCTGCGCTCTCTGCCCCCACTGCTGCCAGGTGGATCGCACCTCTGACAAACTGGGGATCTGCGATTCGCCTTTGGAAGCCAGGGTGAGCAGTGCTTTTGCCCATTTCGGCGAGGAAGCCCCGCTGGTCGGCCGCCTGGGATCGGGAACGATCTTTTTCTGTGGTTGTAATCTGCGCTGCAAATTCTGCCAGAACTGGGAAATAAGCCAGGGACTGGATCCGGGACATGCTTTAAGCAACAAGGAGCTTGCCTCGCTGATGATCGACCTTCAGCGCCAGGGCTGCCACAATATCAACTTTGTCACTCCCACCCACTACATACACGCAATCGTCTCTGCGCTGGTGATTGCCGCCAGAGGTGGGCTTTCGGTTCCACTTGTTTACAACTGCGGCGGGTATGAAAGCCTGGAGGTGCTGGCCTGTCTGGATGGTATGTTTGATATTTACATGCCGGATACGAAATTCTACGATGACACGATTGCAGCACGTTTCCTCAAAGCCAAGGATTACGGGACACGGGCGCGGGAAGCAATTCTTGCAATGCACGTACAGGTAGGAGATCTGGAAATCGGCTCTGAAGGGATAGCTGTCCGGGGGATGTTGATAAGACACCTTGTCATGCCGGGGGAGCTTGCCGGAACGGCCCAATGGGCGGCCTGGATCGCCCGCGAGCTTTCCCCTGATTCCTATGTAAATATCATGGATCAGTACCGTCCGTGCCACTCTGCGGTGGGCGACGAACAAATCGGCAGGCGGCCGACATACGCGGAACTTCGCTCCGTTGTGGAGCAAGCCCGCGCCGCCGGGCTAAACGGGAGGGGTTTTCTCACGCTGCTTTAATGCCCGAGCTTTTTCCGCTCTCTTTTCTCTATCGATTTCTCCTTTCATTCAAGAAACCGTTCGGCCATTGCCATCAAATCGGTCTCGATTTTCTCAATGCCTTTCCGGGTGTCCTCTTTGACCTGTTTCAGAGCAGCCTCCCCCACGTCTTTTTTCAGCGCAAAGTAGAACTTGACCTTAGGCTCGGTTCCGCTGGGGCGTATCGCGACACTGCCGTTATCCTCCAGGTAAAATATGAGCACATTGGCCTTGGGCAGATTGGTTTTGACTTTCTCACCTGTCTCCAGGCTCACCTTTTCGCCGGGAATCAGGTCCCAGACACCCACTACTTTTCTCCCGGATATCCTTTCAGGAGTCTGGGTGCGGAAATGTTCCATCAAGCCTGCTATCTTCTCTGCTCCTTCACGACCCTTTAGTGTCAGCGAGCTTCCTTTTTCGAGATAATATCCGTACTTACGGTAGATATCATCCATATAATCTCCGAGGGTTTTGCCCTGGGTGGAGCACCAGGCAGCAATCTCGGCAGCAAGCTGGGAGCTTACTACCGCATCCTTATCTCGAGCATAAGTTCCTGCCAGATAACCGTAGCTTTCCTCTCCCCCGAAAATGAAGGTTCGCCCCGACTGCTCTTTTTCCATCAGGTACATCTGCTCACCGATATATTTAAAGCCGGTAAGCACGTCAACCAATTCAGCACCGTAACTCTCTGAAATGGCCTTTTGGAGCTCCGTAGTGACAATTGTTTTGATTATCACCGGCTTGGCCGGCAGCTTGCCCCTGCGGGAAAGCTGGTTGAGAAGGTAATGGCAGAAAATTGAACCGATCTGGTGGCCGTTAAGCAGGACGAAATCCCCATCTTTTTCGCGGAAAGCCAACCCCATCCGGTCGCAGTCCGGGTCGGTGGCGATAACCAACTGTGCGCCGGTTTCCCTGGCCCGTTCGATTGCGAGTTTCAGTGCGGTTTTTTCCTCGGGATTGGGGGTTTCCACCGTGGAAAAGTCGGGGTCAGGATCGCGCTGGCTCTCCAGCACCTCGACCCGTTTCAGGCCCATGCGTTCCAGCGCCCGGGGAACCATGGTTACTCCGGTCCCGTGAATGGGAGTATAAACAATACCCAGGGATTCCGCGGCGGCTTGTACGACATCCTGCTGCACGATCTGAGCAGCGACCTGATCGAGATACGCCTCGTCCACATCGGGGCCAATCCAGTGAAGAAGGCCTTTTCGTTCGGCTTGGGCACGGGGAATCCACTTGACCTGGCTGAGCGATTTTACCTTGCGCACCTCCTCGATAATCCCCTTATCTTGCGGCGGCACGATCTGGCCTCCATCGCTCCAGTTCACTTTGTAGCCGTTATATTCCGGTGGATTATGGCTGGCGGTTATCACCACTCCTGCGGTGGCCTTCAGGTGACGTACTGCAAAAGAAAGCACAGGGGTAGGTCGAAGTTCTATGAAAAGGTGGGCGGTAATTCCGTTTGCAGCGAGCACCAGGGCAGTCTCCAGGGCGAATGCTTCGCTTTTGTGGCGGGGGTCGTGGGCAATAGCCACTGAGAGATCGCCCGAGCCGTCCTGTTTGAGAATGTAGTTTGCCAGCCCCTGAGTGGTCATGCGGATCATATATTCATTCATCCGGTTGGTCCCCGCTCCCAGAATTCCCCTTATACCGCCGGTGCCGAATTCCAGATCCTGGTAAAAGCGATCGGTCAATTCATCCCAGGATTCATTGTCGAAAAGTTTCTGGATCTCTTCCCTGACTCCCGGTCCGAATTCCGGCCCCATCCAACTTCGGGCCTTTTTCTCTATCTGTGGATCAAGCATTGCACCTTCCATTTTATTAAACCAGACTTCCGTTAATTTTTTAGAAAAAAAGCCGTATAATCTCAGGTTATTGTATTAATAAAATTTAAATCTTATTCGCAGTCCAGACAACATAAAAAACATCCTGATATTTATAACTTGCCAATATCGAAACCTCCGGTCAAAAGGCTGGTTGGGTTATTGGTTGTGCTTGAACGTTGATTTATCCCAGGCAGTGGTGTATATTTTTTGGAAAAATAGATCTGGCAATTGGTCTGATTTTGCCGGCGTGGTGAAACTGGTAGACACACGGGACTCAAAATCCCGCGGGGGCGACCTCATGACGGTTCGACTCCGTCCGCCGGCACCATGTTAGTTAGGCGGTATCTGCGGATTTAAGCGGATGCCGTCTATTTTTATCATTTCTGTTTTGGTAGGATTTTTTCCAATTGTACCTGTCAACACCTGAAATATAGTTATCTTTTAGAGTTCAGCGCATTTTGGACACGATTAATTAGAGGCCCTATTGATCGATTTCTTAAGGGGGATTACCTGCTGTTCCCCTGGGGCGGGTTACCCTGAAGCAAAGCTTCGAGGAATTTTTTCCGATTAAAATTCACCTATACAGATAAAAGCCCCCCAGAATAGTGGATGCGCTGCACCATACTGTTTACGCCGTGCTTCCATCATTGACAGGGAAGCTTCGTGTAAAGCCCTGGCTTTTCCAACTCCCTCATTCAACCTGCCATAAAAATTGGTTATTAAGGAGGCAGTCTCTATATCCGGGATGGACCATAAAGTCATAACCACTGTTCTTGATCCTGACAATTGGAATGCCCGGCGCAATCCGAATACTCCCTCCCCGCGACGAGCTTCGCCTACGCCTGTTTCACAAGCGCTCAAAACTACCAATTCTGTTCCCCACAACGGAATTCCTGAAATCTCCAATGCGGTCAAAACGCCATCCTCTCCTTCTTGCAGCGAGGATTCCTGTCCAAGGCGATTGGCCCCGGCCAGAACCAGCCCTGAGCGCAACAAGGGATTTTCAACTATTAAAGCTAATGGCTCTGATAGGCCAGAGGATCCTTTGGTGAGATAACTTTGTGTTCCTTTTTCTTTCTCCAATAATCCAGACCAGTCTCGCTCTTCAAGGAAAAAACCGTGGGTGGCCATATGCAGGATCCGCGGAGACCGCAATCCTTTGATTACCTCTTCCCTGGCTTGATTCCCCAAAAAAGACAGTACTTGTTGTCCAGAGAAAATATTGATAATTGCTTCGGCTTCCTGGCGAGTGCCGGGCAGAGGATACCACTCATATTGTTCGAAATCAACCGAGCGTTGTAAATGTTCCAATCTATCCTGCGAAGATTGAGCATCGGCAGATTGCTTATATTCTTTGATAAGAGTGGGGTGAGTTGAATTATAATCCGGGTCAGCTATAACCAGGACATCCTGGCCGGAAACTTCATCCGAGGTGAACCTGAGCAAGTCCCGTCCACAGGAAAGGTAGAGGAACCGATAATTTTCGGCTAAATACTGCCCATTATTATCTTGAAGCACCCCGAAAGGAATTAAATTCAGTTCACCGTCTGTGGCAAGATATATCACCGAACTTTCTCCAACTGCCTCCATTATCGGAGAGATTGCTAATTCATACAGTAGCGCTCCCTTTTCCGCTAATTGTCGTTCCGCCCTTTTTTCTCCATGCAGATTGATTGATCGGGGAGCCATCGTAATCTCCCGGCGGAAGGCACGTACCGCATCATCAATGGGCTCCGCTTCTCCCAGGTCAATCAATTTCGGAACGGAATTTCGATCGGCTGTAAGAACGAAGACGAGGTAATGTTCACCGCCCCAGATTTTATTATCCGTCGCCAGGAAATCAAACAATCTAAAACCTACATACTCCACCAAAACATTACCCGGCTCCATTGCCTCGCGCAATCTATCAATGTTTACCTGTTTGCTTCGACGACTCGTAGCATAAACCTTGCTCATTCGGGCTAATTCCTCTTCCAATTGCTCCTTCTCAGCCTCAAGTTCGGCGAGTTGGTTTATATATAATTCGGAAGTGAGTTCTTTTGGTCCTCCTAGAGTTAGTGAAGAAAATCGAGCGGCGACAACTTGAATCCGCTTTGCAATTTCAACCAACCTGGGATCATCGGAAAACAACAGTGCCATCCTCTCACGGGAGAGAGCATCTAATACCACACCTTTCCTGCGAAGCGCCACCTCGAAGGCTGTCCGTACTGCTTTTTCATCAGTACTCAGTTTCCTGGACACCAAGCTTTGCATCATCTCAAACCTGTGAGCCACCGTAGCCAGAAATGAAAATTTATCTCGTTCCGAAGCAATGGAGAAAACATTATCCAGCATATAATCATCAATAAAAATGGCACGCCGCAAGTAAGACAATGCCTGGATCGGGCGATTGCGCGCAATTTCAATCACGGCCTTACCGGTAAGACAATTTGCCACATGTGGATGATTCCTGCCTAAGGCCTTTTCTCCATAGACCAATGCAAGATCGTATAGAGGCTCAGCCGCAGCATATTGCCCCTGGAGTCTATAAAGTTCGGCCAGATTCCATAGCATCATTGCCGAATTAGGATGAGACTGTCCCAATACCTTTTGACTGATTTCCAACGCACGCTTAAGTATTGGCTCGGCCCTGTCAAATTTGCCTTGAATCCGATAAATTTCCCCTAAATTGTTTAAAGAGGCGGCTACATCCGGGTGTTCCGGCCCAAAAGACTTCTCCAAAACCGCCAGGCTTTGAATTTGCAGGGTCTCGGCTTCAGAATATTCTCTCAAATGTTTATAGAGGATCGCCAAATTTGTCATTAAGCTCGCAACCCCAGGATGATCCTGGCCCAGTTTTTTTTCAAGGATATTCAAAGCTCGTTTGAAAAGACCTTCTGCCGCATCTAACTTTCCACGGGCAACGTAAAGTTTTGCCAGATTACTCAGGGAAACGGCCACATCCGGATGCTCAGATCCCAATGACTTTTCTAAAATCCCCAACGCCCGCTTGTTAAAAGTCTCTGCCTGTGCATATTTGCCCTGCGCATAATAAAGCAAGCCCAAATCACTTATTGATTTAGCTGTAAGAGGATGTTCCGGATCCAATGTTGTTTTTTTTATTTCAAGAACCTGGGTGAAAATGGATTCGGCTTTGGCATACCTGCCTTGAGCTTGATAGAGTACTGCTAAATCACGCATGGTGCCGGCCAAAATTGGATTATCCTTCTCAGCCACCAGGTTCATTGTCTCCAAAGATCGAAGATAAATTGCCTCTGCCTGTGCATATTTGCCCTGAAGCTTAAAGAGTCCCCCAAGATTGTTCAAAGATGTGGCAATTTCGGGATGAACCGGGCCTAGAAATTTTTCTTTTATTTCTAACGCTCGCAGGTAAAGAGATTCCGCGCTGGTCAAAGAACCCAATATTTTGTAGAGTTCCGCCAGATCGTTCAGACTCGCAGCAAGCTTCAGATTGTCCTGGCCGAGAAAACGCTCGTTCATATCCAGCGCCCTTTTGAGGAATGGTTCGGCCCGGGTATATCGGCCAAGTTCCATGTAAAATCTTCCAATATTGTTTAAGGTTTCAGCTAACTTGGGATGCTCAACTCCATAAGCATTTTCTTGTAAAGCAAGGGCCCTTTTGTAAGTGGTGTCTGCCAGGCCATAATTGCCCTGGGCTGCGTGGAGTTTTGCTAATTCGTTCAATGTTTCAGCCACCACGGGATTTTCAGCTCCCAGGGCTTTCACCTGGATTGAAAGCGACCGCTGATAGAGTTTCTCGGCTGTTGAATATTTACCTTTAATGTAATAAAGCTGCGCCAGGTTTTTCAGCGAGGTGGACACCTCCTGTCGATCCGGACCCAGGGTTTTTTCCCGAATTTCCAGGGCCTGCTGAAATAATTCCTCAGCCCGGTCATATTTTCCCTGAGCGTTATAAAGCTCCCCCAGGTTGTTCAATATTGCCGCTATCTCTGGATGGTTGGGACTAAGGATTTTTTCCTGTATCTCCAGCGCCCGTAGAAAAATAGGTTCTGCTTGGGAATATTTGCCCTGGAGCAGGTAAAGAAAGGCTAGATTGTTCAGGCTGGTAGCCAATCGAGGGTCTAGTGGCCCGAAATTATCGGCTTCTCGCAGGGCAGCCTGGAACATCTCCTCGGCCTCAGCATACAGACCCTGCTCGACAGCCTTTTCTCCAGCTTTGTTGTAGCTTTCCCAGGAGGAGAGATCGGGGAATAGACTAGTCGCGCTAAAAAGCAAAAACAAAAGCGCTAAAAGAGGTGATACTTTTGAAAAAAAAGTTTTCCAGATCACCATAATTTTTCATTCCCTGATCGGACAGGTTTTTTATTCACGGCATACAAAAGAGCAACCTTTTGGCCCGAAGGAATTCGTAACTGCCTGGCGGTAACAAGTAGTCTATTTTTTCTACCTTTAAAGGCAATCTGTGATTCAATAGAAAGCCGTACCGGGTGAACGCTCAACACTAAACCTGTTTGCGCTAAGTATTGCAGCGTTCCCTCGTAATCTGTAATCGTGTAATCAGAGCTCGTTCGTCAGCCGCTGAAGATATTTATCTCCCGGGTATTTATTCAATAAATCCTTCACCATCAGTTTTAAATCATCCTTTAGATTGTATTTGTTCAGAAGCTCGAGTTTCAGGAAATCCAACGTAAAATCATCCACCTCTTCTACCCCTGCCAGCAAAGCGAGCTGCTCGATTTCCATCTCATAGCTTTTTTTCTCTTCTGTGGAGAGCACATAGAATTTGGCCGAGTTGAAAAACTCACGCCCGCCTGGTAATTCTGTTTTTAGTTCCCAATAATATACTTTGCCTTGCTCCAGATCGGGTTCCCCCTCGGGATATGTCATAGAGCTATCCGAGGTTACACTCTCCCAGAGCAGTTGCGAGGGCTCTGGCTCGTCAATCCTGTAGAGGCTGACTAATATTTTCCCCTGTACCCTGCTTTTCCAGCGAAAAGCAGGTCTTGTCTCCCGGCAGAAAGTACCCATCAGATTCAGAGGCTCCGCTTTCGGTGGCTTTGTCCTGAGCACGAAAGTACCTCCCAGGTGCGTGCTGCGTTCCTGAAGTTTTGGATTGGGATTCAACTGTTTCAATTTCTTAACCACAAGATTCGCCTGTGGCCCCTCGACCAGCTCGGCTCCCTGCTCTGTAAGACGCACTTTGGTGTTAGGCATTATGGTTATCAAGGTTTTACTCACAGGAAGCATTATTTTTACCTTTGCATTGGATCCGGTTTTCACAACCCGGCCCAACCCTATCGTCTCTCCGGCCTTGATCAATTTCGGTTCCGCTGCTGTGCTTACCGTAACTTCTCCCTTGAGAAATGTCACCCTGCCGGCTTCTTCCAAAAGCTCCCCTTGCACTGTGCCGGATCCAACCGGTGAGAGGAAACAAACAGCGAGTAATAAAAACAGGAGGCGTGTCATCTTGGCTCTCCTTTCATTCCCACCACAGGATAAACTTTAACATCACTTCTTCCCTTTACGGGAAGTAATTGAGGTGAACTCACATAGACCTCATCTTTGACAAACCCATAAACCTCCTCCGTTATCAGGATATTGGTTTTCAATTGCTTGTTCAGACCTTCCACGCGACTGGCCATATTCACCCCGTCTCCGAGTGCGGTGTACTCCATACGATCCGGGTGGCCCAGGTAACCTACGGCTACACTATCATAATGAATACCTACTCCTATTTCGAAGTGGGGATAACCCTGAGATTCCCAACGGCGGTTCAGGTCTTCAAGAAGCTCAAGCATGCGCACTCCTGCCTGTACGGCGTGAAGGCAGGCATCCGGGTCGTCCAACGGTGCTCCCCAGATAGCCATAATACCGTCCCCGATAAACTTGTTTACCGTGCCGCCGAACTGGAAGATAGCCTTGCACATCTCGGTCATATACTCGTTGAGGATTCGAGCTACAACCTCGGGATCGAGTGGTTCGGAAAGGGTTGTAAAGTTCCGCACATCGGTAAACATGAGGGCCACATGCTTTCGTTTGACACTGAAAACTGAATAATCTTCCTTAGACATCAATTCATCGAGAACCACCTCATTTACGTAGGTACGGAAGATCTTTTTGATCCGGCGTTTGTCTTTTCCTTCCATAAGGAAGCGGTAGCTGTACACAGTGAGCGGCGACAGAACAAGAAGGGCCAACGGGGCGGTCAGAGCAATGAATATATTCAGAGCAAAAAGAGCCTTCCATGACAGAAGAAGCAAGAGGGCCATTGATACAGCAGCTCCCAGCCCCCAGCCCAAGGGAATCCTGGAGTACAAATAGCACAACAGAATGGCCAACAAAACGAATGGAATCCCTTTATACTCGAACGGCCCGGTCTCCCGGATGTTCTCACCTGTAAGAATAGTGTTTATAATGTTCGCATGGATTTCCACTCCTGACATCAGCACCGACTCGTTCCAGTGACCCGCATAAGCCACGGGTGCCGTATCATCGAATGTATCAATCCCGATAAGGACAACTCGATCAAAGAACCTGTCCCGAAAAAAAGTGGTATCCCCTTGTTCGGCTTTCTCCAAGGTAGTGGCGAAGTCAACCCGTGGTAACGTTCCATGGGGGCCGGTAAAGTTGATGATCATCTGGCTCTCCATATCACCATCCGACCCTGCTGATATATCCTCCCCGAAGATTCGCACCACGGATTCCGGCTCAATGCCCAGATACTTGGAGCATATTAATAGAGAGAACGAAGGAACAATTGTATTGTCATCCAGGGCGAAAAGCTCGTGGCGTCGGACTATCTTATCTTCATCCAGCGTCAGATTAGCGTAACCCAGGCCATCCGCCTCGGCCAGTAAAAACTGGAGCTCGTCAAAGGGATAAAGGTTTTTGTTCGGTAAAAAGGCAAAAACAAGTCCCGGTCGACCATTGGTATTGATCTCATCTACCACTTCGAGCAGGCGCTGGTTATCATCAGCAATGTAGGTGTTGAAAGATTTAGATTGGATCAAATCAAAACCCAGAACTCTGGCTCCAGCGCAGGCGAGGTATTCGAAGACCAGGGCGAATTTACCACTCCAGAGGATGAGGGGTTCCTCTACACGTTGGAAAGACTCCTCGTCGATAGCTAATATGATCACATTATCCGGGACTTCTCGCGGCCCCCGCAAGCGGAAAGCAAGGTCCATAAATTTCAGGTCCCCACTGCGCAGAGGACCCATCTGCCCTATGCCCAGTGCCGCGGCAAGACTAAGGCCCAACAATAAAGGATACAACCGCCCGAAGAAAGTGGCCTTTTTGATTTTCCTGTTTTGATTGTTCATTTAATACTCGTGGCTTGCGGATAAATCGAGTTTGGCTCCGGGCATGGAGTGGAGAGGATAAGTCATCAGCAAGACCAAGGATAAGATCACTGAGAGGGATAAGAGTTGATGGCTCAATCTCACGCTCACCCCTGAGAGATATCTCCAGGTATGAGTGGCTGCGAAAAACTATTATTAACTGTTAGCGACTGGTATAATGCTCCGGTTTTTAGTCCACAAGTATAATTACCCTGCATTGCTGCATAAGCTGCAAATTCGAGCCCAAAGCATGAATTTTACTGGCGTCTTCGTTCGAGATGACCACATCGGTTTTTGTTGGCCCCAGGGAGGCGATGCCTTTGACCACAAGTGGAGTTGCGGTCACTCTGGTGTCGGCGCTGGCCTTTTCCAGATCCTTACTGTAGCCGACAATCCCCTGAGCCACTGCATAATCCCTTGACACGTATCCTGTGCCGTATATTTCTTTGCCGTCTTCATTAACTATCTTGGGAAGCATGGCTGGCCTGACGCCCAGGCCTTTTGCATTGACAATCATACCTGTGTAAAGCTGACCAGGTTCCTGAACTGTCTGTGATTCCTGAACCTTTTGAGCCTGCTGGGGTTCAAGGGGAGGCTTTTTTCCCAATTCAACCGGGATAATGACATTTGACAGGTCTCCATCGATGGGGATCACAACATCCACCTCCACCGTCCCGTCCGGCTGAGATCTGGTGGCAACAGTCTTAAAATTACGCAGGACGCCTTGGACACGACCGGTAATCTCCTGTTGAGCAATAGTAAAATCCTTCACTGTGGTTGTGGAATTAATCGTGATACCTTCTGTAATGGCCAACAATTTCGCCATGGCATCCAGCTCTGCGGCCCTTATTGCGGATATTCTCCACCGTGAGGGGTCAAACGATTTGTTGGGAGCCCCGAAACCCGTGGCAAGGATTACTCGTTTCTCCCAATCAACTTTGCCGTTTCTTGTGGTTTCAATGATCTGCGAAAAAGCGAGGGCTGGAATAGCCACTAAAGCCAGTAAACAGAAAATTTTTCGTGACATGTTCTCTCCTATGATAAAAGTCTACTCCTTTGAGTTATAGGAAATGATTCGATAATGAGGTTCCTATCTTTCGAGACAGCTACTCAAGACGATTATTGACTTTTAACTCTTAGAGTAAGGCTGTTCATGGATTCTTCCGTTATCTCCAGAGTGATATTTCCTAATTCCTTGCCGTCGAGGGCGTCCGCCAGTGTACCGGGTTCGCCGGCCACCTCAACAGCAAAATCCGCTGTTCCCAACAAGAAACTGCGCATGTGAATGGATTGAACGCCTTCGATCCCAGTTTTCATAAATGACTCTATCAGTTTCCTCTGCGAACGCGTTATCCCATCGATCCGAACAGAGACCATCCTGATATTTGTCTGCGCAAGACTCCATTTGCGAATGGTCTCCTTGATCAGATAGTCCGACAGCTCGGCCGCAGCTTTTTTCAGGGCTTTCATGCCGGCTGTGGCTTGGTTTATTTCGGGTGCGGCGCCATCATATGTATGCTGCGCCAGAATCTCCCCGGTGTCAGTTCTGATCACCTGAGCGGAAATGTTGGCCTTGCCGGATACCCAACCGTCCCCAAGCATGGAGGAGGCATCTGTTATCGTGGCATTGGCCTTACCAAGAACGATGTATTCCGCGCCAAACTTCTGGGCAACCGCTATTGCAGCGGCGATATTTCCACTTTGCTCCCTGAGCGCCTGTGACCTTTTTTTGATCTGATCTATCTGATAGCGGCTCACCACAGGAAAGCCTTTCTGATCCATCAGTCTTCCGATTTCCGTTTCCGCAACCATACTGGATCTATCACCAACATTTTCCTCATCGATCAGAAACATGAACCGTGGTTTATGCATCCATTGTAGAAGCAAGTCGGTGGCCATCTGATCCTTGACAACTTCGTCCAGGATAGCGGTAACCTCGGCCTCTATTTTTACTACAAAGGACCCGTCGCTTTCCTGCCGGGAACCGAGCTCTTTATACGATTTAACGAATCCATCAGCTTTGGAGTAAATTCTGTCTGAAATCAGTTGAAAGTTTTTCACTACTGTTTGCGAGGCTATCAGGGTACCGATACCTTGCTCGACGGCTTTGCGCTTGGCATCAGACAAAGCGCTCGAGTGAGACGAACCATACCCTTCAACGGTCAAAACGTTTGTCTGAGCCAAACATGGCTGTGAAACCAATAACAGCAAGAAAACCAAAATAAACTTAAGCACTTCCTCTCCTTATTTTCATACTGGATTTGGAGCGCACCCCATAGACAAAGAGAGCCGAAATTTGATACATTGGCTGAAAAGACCATCAAAAGGGTGTCTTCATGGCAATTGCGAGATACCCTGAATTATTATCTAACTTCCCATAAGGCTGCGCCGGCTTCTTTAAATCCACCAAAAAGCTGCAGGGCATTCGGGCTGAATAATAAATCCTCAACTGAATCGTTCACTGAGATTTTCGTTAACTCAAGACCTGTGTTTAAGTCCCAGATTTTTACTGTTCTATCCTCACCACCGGAAGCCAAAAACCGTCCGTCCGGTGAAAAGGACAGAGCCAATATGGTCTCCACATGCCCCTCAAACGTGTTTATCACTTCCCCTGTCTGCAAGTCTATCAATTGGATGTATTCGTTTTCCTCAACACCTGAATATCCTCTCAGGTATTTGAAGTCTTTGAAACCTACGGCGATCTTATCGCCATCCGCACTTATCTCCGAGGCTCCGATTTTGGAAATAGAGGATAGAATCTGGAGTTGTCGAATTCTACTGCTGGTTTGAGGATTCCAGGTTACCAGGTTGCGCTCCTTATCCAGCGAGATAAGTAAACCTTTATTGTCGTATGACAGGAAAAGTATATCATCCTTGTGACCGGAAAGTTCAGCCACCTTAACACCAGTATGCAAATTGAAAATTTCAATCTTCTTTTTATCTTTTACAGATGCCAGATAGGCTCCATCCCCATTAAAACAAATTGGCCTGTACTTATCACCTTTCGAAGAAAAGGAATTGATTATAGAACCGGTGCCGGTATCAATCAGATAAATTTCTTTACCAGAGGCCAGCGCAAGAATATCACTTGAGGGGTGAAAGGCCAGACTGCCTACATCCCGTTTTACGGTAATCTCTTTCAAAAAGTTGCCGTCTGTCCCACTGCATATCTTCACTTTCTTTTTTCCGCTGACAAGCGCCATTGTTGTGCTGTTCCAGTTGAATGAACCCGAAACTTTCTTGTCAATCTCGATGCCGATACTTGCCACCTGTCGTAATTCCTTGATAGTACGCACGGAAAGACCGAACAATTTTTTGGCCAAAAATTCCATGGTGTCAAAAAGTTGTTCCACGCGCCCGGAAACCTGCTCACTGACAGTGTTTTCATAATTTCCCAGAGTTATTCCGGTAATCGCCAGACTGACTACAATGGAAGTGCCCAGCTTTCCTATACTGCCGGAAATTATCTTATCCGCTTTCAGCAGGTCCCCAAGCTCTTTTCTTTGCTCACGGCTGTTTACCACACCTAAAAGCTCGAGTTTGTGTTCTCTCATTATTGCTTGTATGTCATTTCTGTTTACAATCTTGTAGCCCAGATTTTCGATTTCCTTCCGAAGTTTATCAGATATGGCCACCGCGTCTACATCAGTGAGTTCCTCGCTCACTTTTAAATCCACCACAGCGATTACAAAATCTTCTGTTTCTTCCTGGCATGGTAAACATGAAGGATACAAGCTTGAAATAAAAAAAATCAGAACAGCCAGTTTTTCAACCGTAAAACGACAATAGTATTTTTTCTGCATTTTTAAATTCATTACCCGCTGCCTTTAAGATTATGAATAACGTGTTTAGTCTTATTTTTCCCGGGAGAGAGAACAGTTAGGATAATCTGTTCTCTCTCCCATCATAGTTTTGATCGAAGAATTAAAAGAACGTCGAGAACCCAAACGTTCCATAGCTAAACGAAATAGAACCAGCTTCTGCAAAAACCCTCTGGTAGTCATACTGAATAAAAAACGATGTGTTTTCACTGATAAAAAACTTGACACCGCCGGTTCCGGAAGCCATTCCAATCGTATCGGTGGTATCTCCAAACTTAGTGAAATAACCACCGCCGGAACCGCCTATAAATGGCACCGCCTTGGATTCTGTCGGGAAATGGTACCTAATAAAAGCACCAGCATTAGCATTATAAGAATCATCAGCATCATCAGAATAATTGAATGTCCCCCCAAAAGTTGGACCTATTTGCAAAACATTATTGATAAAGTATCCCATAAAAACCTGGGTGTTAATCATAGCATTATCTGAGCCGACATTAAACGATCCGGAAAGCCCAAGCTCCTTTTTCCCGGCAAGATCCGGCATCTGTGCAAAAACTACTCCGATAGCAAAAACCAAAGTTAAAAGAATGGTAAATGACGTTAATTTTTTCATGGTACCCACCTTTGTAATGGATGTGTGATAGTTAGCTGGTAAACTTTCTCCAAACAAAATTCCATAAACCCCCTTTGAAAAGGTTAGAATATTCACATTAGGCTCACATCTTTTTGTTGGATAAGATGTAAAGTAAGGACAAAAAATTTAATCAATAGAATTCAACGACCCGTTTGCTGAACAAGAATCTTTGCCTGAAATATTTATCCTGTAAAAGGACATAGGTAACACCCCTGCTGCAACCGGAATGCACCACAACATCACCCCCAAGGTATACGCCGACATGCGTCACTATTCCACGTCCCTTGGTGTCAAAAAAAACCATATCCCCTAAACGCATGGATTTTTCTGGCACCACAACACCGCATTTTGCCTGGTCTCTGCTCACCCTGGGAAGGTTAATTCCGATTTCCCTTAAAACCCCCTTGGTGAAACCGGAGCAATCTACCCCCTGCCTTGTATTCCCGCCCCAAAGGTATGGTGTACCAACAAACGATTCGATTGATTGCCTGAATCGGCCTAAATCGAGTTGAACCTTTCTTAATTCCGGAAAAATAAACTTCGGCGGGATAGGTTCTAGTTTTCTGGGGATAACTTTGAATTTTTCGGACTCCTGCCCTTTTATGGCCTCTATTGCATCGTTAACAATTTGCTCAGGGGTTCCCAGATTCTGCTTAACGCTTACCATCATGAAAACAGCCAACTTTTCAGCAGACAGGTTGTGTGAGAAACCTTTCAACAAGCCATCAAATATTGTCTTGAAGGTGCTCATATCCCAACGATCCTCAGCCGAGATTCTGATCACTTCCTGGGTAATATCAAGGGGGAAACCTGACTCCCGGCTCTTTTTAATGGTCCGGGCATAGGCTTCAAACTGACCGGCATTCAAAGGTAAAACAAAACTCAGGCGGCATAATTCTTCTACATCTTCTACCGGGGCTTTCTTTGAAATAGCGCTAAGAGCTTCTCTGGCTGTGTTCGCGGCTACAGTGGTAGAAACACCGTTAAACCTTGCGTCAGAAAGAATAGCGTACGCGATCTCTGCATACCTTGGTGAATCCTGTATATTAACAGTAAATTGCTCGAAAACCTCCCTGGCAATAAGAATCCAATCATCCTTCTCCTGGCTGCTTAATGTCTCATCCGACTGGATTTTCCCCACCAATTCAGACATAAATTCCCCGCTGATCTGCCCGAAGAGTGGAACCATCAATACAAGACAGACGCCTAAAGCATATCTTATATATGAGGCTGTATTGGACAACATGAAAACAGAAAAAGTTGTGGATTATAAGTCCGATTTACTTTGCAAATTGTTCCCTGAGCTTTCGAACGGCTAAAATGGCCTCCGCACCGGAAACATTATTTAGAATACCGAATCTGCCGTCTGATTCAGGTTTTAGAATGCCTCTCGAAACAGTCAGAACAGCGGCATTATAGGCATAATGGGTGGATGGTATATCCGCAAACTCAGACTCTCTTTCCAGGTATCTGGTGGCCAAAGAAGGGTCATCATAGGCTTTTACAAGAATATTTTGAATCAAAACGGCAAAGTTTGCTCGGGTCAACTTCTCTACCGGCTTGAATTCCTCATCCGGGTAATTCTCCATGAGTCCAAGCTTTAGCATCTTTTCTATGTATGAACAGGCCCAATAATCCCCGGTAATATCCTTTCCCATTTTATAATCTGCTATGGATTCCGGCTTACCCATCAAAGGCGAAGGAGGAGTAAAGGCTGCTTGTTGAACAAGTGTATCCTTTTCAAAGACATGCTCCAATCCAAGACGATTAACTACCAGGGCCGCAGCATCCGCCCGGGTAATTGCTTCAGATAGTGCTATCGGGTGTAGTTGCTTTGGAAGACCGGACAGGGCTGTTTCTATCTTTGACACATTTTCCATAGCTTCGGTCAGTTTAGAATCATCGGGTTCCCAAGCAAGGCCTTTTTTGAAAATCTCCGCGGCCTTCTTTAACTTTTGATCTCTTACGTAGCAGTAGCCCAGATAGAAAAATGCTTCATTGGAGTTGTAAAACTTACGCTTCTTGGTGGCATCATTGAAAAAACCTCGAGCCTTCTTATGGTTGTTCTCGAGATAGTAAACCTTTCCTATCCCAATGTGGGCTGGCGCGTAATTGCTGTCATATTTCTTGGATTTCTTGAAATTTTCCAATGCCTGGGCCAAACTTTCTTTCTCCAAGTAGTAGTTTCCAAGCCCTTCGTAAGCCGGAGCAAATTTCTTTTCCAGTTGGATCGCCTTTTCGAATTCGGCTTTTCCCTTTTCCAATTCTCCTTCTTCTAAATATTTCATTCCCTCTTTATAATGGTTATTTGAGGTATCAAAAACTGACTCTGATTGCGAATAAACAGAAACTGCGGCAAAACAAACGATCAAAAGCATGCTGGAAATAGAAAGTAATGAACAATCCCGGTTAAATTTCATTTTCTCCTCCGTAACAAGCATATTGATGCCTGCTCATTTGCAAACTGAATACTGACCTGCCCCCAATAACGTTACTACTAATTGCGAGAAAATTCAAGCATTGGGCGAGGGGAAAGAGGCGTAGCCTGTGTAACCGGCTCAAATTCTGTAACCGACTCCAGAGCTGGAGGACAGTAACCCAAGGAACTGTGCGGCCTGCCAGGGTTATACTCCCACCGCTTCTGGACTCGTTTTCGGGGAGAAGCTCAGGCATACCGATTCCGGCTGGATAAGATCAGGATAATCTGATTGACTGTTTCTATCGGAAACTCCCTCATAAATGTTTTATACATAGCGTCATAAATTATTGCGTATAACTACAATTTCAGATTTAATACATATTGATAGACAATCGTGTTTGAGGAGACAGGAGACAGTAGTCAGGAGTCAGGAGAAAGAAAGAGATCACCGGCCAGGAGCTTTCAGAACCTTGTAGTGTGGAGAAAAGCTCATCAATTTGTTTTGAGTGTTTATGATCTGACAGGAAAATCTCCTGGAACTGAAATCTAGGGATTAACATCCCAAATCACACGCTCGGCGGTTTCTATTGCGGCGAATATTGCTGAAAGATTCAGGAAAAAAGGAAAGTCGCATAAAGTATGTTTTCTTAACATTGTACAAGCTTGTTTGGAAGAGTCTCGCTATTATTTGATTCCGGCCAAAGACTTGGGATATTGTGATCCTTTACCACAGTTAGATCAATTGGAAAAGGTCAGTAAAATACTGGATGCTTATTCAAAATCAATTCTATCTTCTGACTCCTGACTCTCTGGATATTTTAAATGGAGTCAGAAAATTCATATTTTTCATACTCTATAATATTCGCAGTTATTTAAGTCGCTAAGTATAAACCCTTTTATAACCATCAATGCCAACACCCGCACCCTGTTTAAGCTTTATCCCTTATCTCATGGCGAAATAGAGGCCACCACCTGACCGGAGATCGTTTGTTAGACCACTGGAGGCCCGGAAGGGGGGGGGCGATATCAAGCGCCGCAGACCCCCGTAAAATCTGCGGAGTGTTCAGAATGAAGTGATGATCGGTTCGGGCTCGAGCGCTTCGAGGGCTTTGCAGACCGACTTCAGGTCGTCGATGAAGCTGCCCCATTCCTCCCTGGCGAAACTTTCTGAAAAACGCTGGTAGTATTCCAGCCCTTCCTGCAGGTTTTTCCTGAATTCGGTGAAGTACTCCTTCTTGCGGGTGGACAGCTTGAGCGAAAACTTCTCCATCTCCTTCCTGAAATAATCGATATAGAGCATCATTTCCTGGATGAATATGTGCGGGCGGCCGGGCCGCGTCAATTCGATCCCCCGGCCGTAGATGTGGTCGACCATTTCCTTGAGGGTGGCGATCCTGGAAAAGTTGACGATATTCGGTCCGCAGCACAGCGCCGGGGTGGCGTTCGTTTCGATCCCGTTCTTCACCTTGACACTGCCGGACAGGTCGTGGCAAAGGCAGCTTTTCGACAGCACGCCCTCTGATATGAACGACATCTGCTCCTTGGTGTAACCGTTTTCACTAAGGCTTTTCAGCTTCAATTTCTGGTAAGTGCGGGAAGCGGTACAGATGGGTGTTTCGGAGAATTCCGTATTCGTTACCGAAAAGCCCTTGGGGCAGGGGCTGCCGGGGCGTCCTTCACGGATGCGGCGGCGGCGCGCCTTTTCGCTGTCGGAGGTGCGCAGGTTCCAGAACGGGATGCCCAGGGGCGAACTGTTGCTCAAGTAAACGTCCCTTTCGGTGGCGCTGATCAGTTTGGCCAGGTGGGCCTCATCCACGCCGGTTACCTCGGGCACCAGCAAAAACGGAGTGCCCCAGCCGGTACCGTCCATATCGTAGTACTGCATCAGCAGGTCGCTTTCAGCGCACGAGCCGATTCCCCCCTGCACGGTAAACCTGACCGCCGGACATTCGGTATTCGCCCTGCGTCCCCCCTCGGCCAGGGCCTTGCGGTAGATGGTGAATATTTTCTCGATCAACTCGTGCTTGCGGTTCTTGAACTGCTCGAGAATCGGGCCCATCAGCGATCCGGTAGTGGGGAAGGCGTGGCCGCCGCAGTTGAGCCCTGATTCGATCCGGTACTCGCTGACCCAGATGCCGCGCTTGGCCAGGAACCTGCCCTGTATTTCGGCCGAGCGGTAATCGCTCACCTTGAGTGCGATCTTTTTGGCCAACTCGCCCTCGGCGTCCGGATAGAAATCTTCGAACCGGGTGAGGTAGGTGTAAAGGCGCTGGTTCATGCCGGCCGATAACACAATCGAAGACCGCAATTCGCTCCGGGCAAAACCCCGCAGGGCCGCCAGGGCGTCGGCATATTCGGAGGGCAGCATTTTGTTCCCGCGGAAATTGGTCTTGTTGATCTTGGTCATGATGTTCACATCGATGCTGCCCGGCACGACCAGGGTGCGCAACTCTTCCTGGAGCCGCGCTTTTTCGGCCGGATTGTCTTCGGCAAGCATTTTCTGGTACAGGCGACTGGGCTCGATGTCCGGCAGCAATTCGAAGTAGCGCACGATATTGCTCTCCGGCGAAAAGTCCGCACTCTTCATCTGCTGCACCTGACGCTGCACCAGGCGGTTCACCAGGTTCAGATAGAGGGTTATCCGCCGGGCCCGGGCATCCTCCTCCCTCTGCCCGACCGCCTCGTACGGCTCGCCGGAGCGTTCGGCATGAAATTTCCGCATCTGTTCGATCAGTACGTCGTCCACCAGCGACATAACCGAAGAAATCCCGTACTGCGCCACCCGCAGAGGGGTGTCGATGGAAAATCCCGTGCCCATTACCGGAATGGAAAATGTGTGCATGTTTGCCGACTGAGTGGTCACTTTCGTCCTTTTCAGCTTGCATCGAGGGGTTCCCCTCGTTTCTGCGACAAATTATCCGTTCTCATCAGGAATATCAATGATTTTCTTGGTTTGGGCAGAAAAATAGATACTATAAATTCTTAAGAATTGCGTTGTAGGGAGGGCTATACTCTTCTATCATAAAAACCTCAAATGCAGGTGCTAAAAAAGGACAGACATCGAATGGTATACACACAACATAGCGGGGAACATAGTTTTCATTTTTGAATTGATTATTAGGAAAATAATCAATTATAGATTTTCCAGACGCATTCTTTACTCTTTTTCCCAAATGAGAGCAAATTCTTTTGCCCATTGCTCTTAAAGACATGCCAATATACATAATTTGCTCATCACGATCTAAAAATATATATACTCCCGCAGAATCACTGTACGGGAAATAATATTTCCAATCCGATATTAAATCATACTTCCCGTTGCTAAATTTTATATCTTTTTTATCTTCTATTGGAGAGTAATCTAGAATCAGATTATTGGATAGTTTAATGTCTCCCATTTCAACGTGACAGTAATTTTCTAGTTCCTTACTAATGCTTAAGAAAAACTTTTGCAGAGAATTGTTTAGTTTTTGCTCCAATTCCGTGTTGTTTTTTATATTCACGATAACCTCCAAATCATTGTTAGACAGATAGCTAATCAACAATCGTATCTAAAGCCTCTCTTATTGCTATATCCTCCTCTCCTGGTTTGTCATCTAAGGTTAAATAAACTTCCTTTTTGCCAGTATTGTGCCCGGAGGCTCTCAAAGGGTGCCGCACTTCTAAACCGCCGTTTACAGCCGGTTTAAGACTCCAACTTCCTTGGCCATAGACATCTCAGGCGTGGTTGAACTTTTTTTTGTCCGGATACTGTTTACCAGGGACGCCTTCCGCCGCCACGGCCACCGCCTCCGCCGCTCCAACCTCTACTTCCGCCGCCACGGCCTTTGCCTCCACCCCGGCCGCCGCCACGGTTATCCGGGCGCGGACGGGCTTCATTAACGATAATAGTTTTTTCTTTCAACTCTTTGCCGTTCAAGCCGTCGAGAGCGGCCTGGGCTTCATCTTTAGACGGCATCTCAACGAACCCGAATTCTCTTGATTCGCCGCTGTACTTGTCTTTAATAATATTGACGGAAGTGACTTGCCCGAAAGCTTCAAAAACCTCCCGCAAATCGTCTTCAGTGGTATCGCGCGATAAATTGGCAACATAGATATTCATCATATTCTCCTATTTATTTTACTAACGGCTCAGCACTAAATCTATCCCGGATTATTTCTGCATTGTTTCCTTATGTTAAGTAAATGGAAAAACCAATATTCCCCATATCAAAGTCAACAGACGTTATCTAAGCCTCCTTTTTCGATTTCGGAGCCGGGCTTTCGCTTCTCCCAGCTCGTACCAAGAGTTTCTTTATGGGTATTTATTTCTCGTGGCTGGTGCTGACACAACAAACAGTGTATATGTTGAATGTTCAATGATTCATGGAATCAAAATAGTTTGGATTCCCGGCGGAATTTTCCAGATGGGAAGTGAGGACGGTATACCTATTGAAAAGCCAGTTCATAATGTAAAAATATTATCGTTCTATATAAGTGCGTATGAGATAACCAATAGACAATATGCAGAGTATTTAAAGCAAACAAACTACTCGTTCGTCGTGGTATTCTAGAATCGAATTTACCCACAATAAATAAAGTGACAATCTTTCTACCCGGACATCAACCCCTTATAATATCCATCAGCATCTGGAGCGCATCGGCAACCGTCAGCCGCCCATCGCCGTTGTAGTCGGTGCGAAGGTCTTTAGAGTTGGCCAGACGCATTTTCAGCATCTTGTACAAGTCGCCTAGACCACGCTTACCGTCCTCATCGAAATCGAACCCGGTCTGCGTGGCAATTGGCCCGATATAGCGGGTTGCAACAACGAAGTTGTCGAACTGAACCCGGGCCACGTTGCTGTTATACAGAATAGTCGTGTCCTCAGGCATCCAGTTCTGTTCAAATACGGAGGCCAGGTAATACTGGAGCCTGAAGATGTTTATTTTCAACTGGTCTGTCTTGCTCCAGAGAAATCCCTCGAAAGGTTGCGGGTTGGTGTTGTAAATCCCACTCGTACGGAAATTACTCCGGAACCATGTACCTGTGTGGGATCCTGGCGCCCACTTATCCACCAGTTTTCCATCAATCCAGAAAGCCTGCTCACCATCACGTTTGTCAGGAGCGCTGTTAACCTTGATAGTAAATTCCACACATTGCCATTCGACACGTTTTGCCTGTTCAGGCTCCACCGGCCCGAACTCATTGCCGTAAAATGGATTAGGATCTCCAGCACTCTCGCCCTCGGGAGTTTGCCAGCTGCGCATCTCACACCAGTAGGTATAAAAACTCCATCGCCCCGGAGGGTTTGCACTGCTGCGGAGAAGATCGATGGAACTTCCGAACCTGTCATAGCCGGTGGGACGGATACCTGCCATACCCACCGGATGTGGCGGAGAGTTTACTTTTCCGCTCATGCTCACAAAATGATGCACGTACGGGGCGTCCTCGGCGAACTTGCAATAAAACCTGGCGTAGAGTTGATCGTAACCACGGTCGAGGAGCTTCCAGAGATCGCCGCCAGCGTTCTGGCCTTTTGTGCCGGTCATCATCAGGCTGCGCTGACCAGGGCTGCCGGGTGCGTTCTCGCTGACGAAACTCATCACCTCGCTGTCCTTGTTGTTGACATGAGTCCAGCGCTGGCCCAGATCACTGACACCACCGGTTTCAAAATCCTCGAAAAATACGACCGAGGAGTCCTGATCAATACCAACGTCACCAGGGTAGAGCCAGGCCAGACAAGGGTTGGCGGCAAGCTCAGCAGATGCTTTTGTTTTATCTGGAGTTTCCTCTACGGCTAGCGATGCAGTGATGATTACCAGAGCAGTCAGGCTTAGAGAAACAATAATTGTTCTTTTCATATCTGCACCGTATTCAGGAAGAGTATACTTTCTGATCTGTAATTACATATTGGGATAATACCAGTCAACAGGGGGTAGTTTTATCTTTCTCCTAATACTCTGGATAATTTAACAGAGTTTAACCGATATTCACCATATTAAAATTGAAACAGTTAAAGATGGCCTTTTTTTTCGATTCCGAGTTGGGCTTTCGCTTCTCCCAGCTCGAACCAAGAGTTTCTTTATTGACTTTCATGATAAATTAGCCGTTCTCACCAGAAGTATCAATGATATTCCGGGTTTGAGCAGGAAAAAAGAGACACTTCTACCACAGTGTAATCTGCAAAACAGGATTCTACGCGGGGCAACATCGCAATCGCTCAATTCGAACCATGAAATTCAAGCCTGAGACTACTATCGAAACCGACCCTTAAACCTTCACCCTGCAGTTGAGCCATTTAGCACATCTCGAATGCGTGGTTTTCCTTATAATTTAATACTTTAGGCCGGATTCGAAAACCACTTTCAATCTTGATATGGAGAATGCGGGTTAAATTGTCTCAATGCGGCCGCTGCTCCCGCAATTGGATCGTGATTCCCGGCCTTAACAGATCGGCGACCGAGGCCCCGGTGAAACAGGTCTTGCGCAGCACCTCGCATATTCCGGTCTCACGAGAGTTGCGCTGGTTGAGATGGTAGGCCACCGTGCGCCGGAGAGCCTCGCGAGGGGCAATGTCCTCCGGGTGGCGGAGCGCGTACCAGTGGAGAAGGTGCCAGACCAGGTTCGTCCGGTTGTTCCGCGGTGTATCCTCCTGGTTCCAGGTTCCGTCCGGGTTCTGGTGTTGGACTATCCAGCGGCAGAGCCTACCCACGGCGTTCTCGATACGCTCGCGCATCGGCTCGTCTGCAGAGTGCTCGAAGGCGGTCAGAAGGGCCTCGCCTCCGTAGATCACATCGTGGAAGTTTTCGAAGACAGCCCCTGTTTCGACCTCCCGGCGGAGATACCAGTCGGTGGCTTCCAGCGCATACCTGCGATAGTTATCATCCCCGGTCAGCCGGTACATGATCGAGAAAAACTGAAGGCCCACATTGGTAGTTGCAATATCCCACGGCTCCTCGTTCCTGTCCATCCACCAGTAGCCGTTTATGATTCCCCCCCTGTCCGGGCCGCTTTCCACCCGCCAGCCCTGCGGCTGGTGGCCTCTGCCCAGAACCAGCGGGTCCTCCAGACACCCCTGGATAACGTAGCGCGAGTATTTTTCCATCACATCCAGAAAACTCATCCTCCGGTGGTTATCAGCCCAGGGACAGAGTACGCCCACGCCAAGCAGGACGCTGCCGATATCGGCCATGTTGATACAAGCCGACCAATCAGCAAAGGTGCGCAGGGCAATTGCCTCGGCTCCTGTTCCTGTGACCACTGGTACCAGCACGGATTGACTCGTGCAGACAAAATCCGCCCAGCGCAGCGCTTCCTCCAGATAGGCCGGCTCGTTCAGGATCTGCGCCCCGGCCATCAGGGTACGCGTGCAGTAGGAGGCGATGAAAAGCTCCGGAGAGCCGCTTCCGGTCTTGGGGTAGCCGGTGGGCAGTTCCAGGCTCATGTACCAGTCGCAAATATAGCGCAGGTACTCCTCGAGGGCCTTTTCCACCGGCACCGTAGCCTCAAGCACGATATCGTCCACACTAACCCCGGCCGAGGATTCAGAACTGAAAGCCAGATAGAGTTTTTCCAAACCGCCGGTCAGATTAAATTCCGCCTCTCTTGCCGGGCCATTCGGATACGGATATTTCTCGGCTTGCAGCCTTAGCTTGCCGGGTTCCAAAACAAGAACGAGCGTATGTTCGACTTTTTCCTCCAGGGGGAACTCTATTTTTTCCAGCAGGCTGCCCTGAAGATTAAAAAGAGAGGTTTCCGCAGGATTGAGCTCCAGCCGGAAGCCGCCCTCACGCCTGGCCGAAGGATCGGATAAAAGCGCCAAGCAGAGCCTGCCGTTTTCCCCAAGGGAGACTCTCATCCTGACCTCCCCAGGCAGCGTAATTCGCTGAGCCGGGCCAGGCTCTCCAGATTTACTCTCTGAACTGTGCACCAGTTTCTTTCCCCAGGGCGCGATCCGCCAGTTTCCGGAAAGCGCACGCCAGCCGCGCGGCAGTTTTTCGCTTTCAGCGGAAAAGTCTTCCTCGAGCAGTGTCCTCTTACCTGAAGAATCCTTCACTTTAAGCCCGCCGAAAAGTACCGAGCAGTTGGCGGTTAGAAAACTCGCCGTGCCAGCGGGATGGTCGCTGTCGGTGGCCGTGACAGTCCATTTTTCAGGTTCCGGGTCCCCGGCTGGCCAAATCCTGGCCCGAAGACCGGCGCCTTTGGCCTCGAAACGCACCAGATAGTCCAGGTCGCTGTGAAAGACGGCATTGACCCGGGCCAATTCGGTGCGACTGCCGGCGGTGTATTTCACCAAGCGGTAGAATGACTGCTTTTTGCCTCCATCCTCGGGGAGCCAGGGCACATATTCCAGGCGATAGCCATTGGCAGCATCACTGACCCGCAGAGCCACGGCCCAGTATACTCTTCTGTACTGCCTGCCGCTCCAGGCAAAATTCTTTGTCTGGCCGCCCCAGCGCACCACTCTGAGGCGGCAGACCAGGCTGTAATCCTTCCATTCAACGCCGGGGAGATATATAGACTGTCTGGTGACCGGCCGCAAATCCTCCTGGAGCAGCCCCTGAATGCCGGATTCAACTATCATCCAAGACGGTCCGGTTCCTCGCCAGCGGTCTGGCCTTCCGCGCAACAGGGAGGACTCGAAATCATCCTCGAATACCACCGCCTTCACCGGCGGCTCCCCCTCGAACAGGCTCCCCTGCGCAAAAGCTGGCTGTAAAAGGAGCAAAGTAAAAATCAGCAAAGAACGAAACACCATGATCCCACCCCCTTTGTGATTGGATGCCGGAGTGTATTCATTTAAAGCTGTAATTGAAACAGAACAAGGATTTATTAACGTTCTCGTCTTTTGACCTCAGGAGAGTTGATTTTCGTTGTCGAAATTTCAGTACTGGATCTTTTAACAACAAAGTCTAAGTTTTAAAATTCAAAGACTCCGCGAAAGCCCATAATACCGCTTTCGCGCAGTGGCAAGCTCGTGGCCCCGCTGATCGCATCCAGGCCGGAGGGGAAAGACCTCCACGAACCGCCTCTTACCATTCTGATTCCATCCAGGTCAACGTGGTAGGTGGTGGTATACCAGTCGATTGTCCATTCGGCCACATTTCCAGCCAGGTCGCAGATTCCATACGTGGAACTGTATTCGGGGAAACTTTCCACCGGCGCAGTATGTGCAAAGCCATCCTCCTCCCCCCTGCCATTGCACCTGAACACTCCTCCCTCTCCGGGGCTCTCATTCCCCCAGGGGAACTTACGCTCAGGCAGCGGGTTAGGCTGCTGTTTCAGGCTGTCGCCCTCAAGGAACCTCCCGCCTCTGTAAGCTTTCTCCCACTGGGCTTCGGATGGCAGGTGAAGGCCGCACCAGTCGAGGAAAGCAACCGCATCATACCAGGAAACAAAGGTCACCGGATAGTTTTCCCTTCCCGGCATAACCTTGTAGCTGTAAGCAGGGGACGAGCCTGTCTGTTCGATTCCGCATCGAAGGGTATCGGACATCTGCGAGTTCCAGCCTGCGCCATTGCCGCCTACTTCGTTGAGATAGTCCGCGTACATGGAAACCGCTGTCTCGCATTTGGCCATGTAAAATCCTGGAAGCGATGAGACCCGGTTGCCGATCCGTTTGCTGTCGTATCCGCCGCCTGGAGTGGATTTCATGGTGAATTCACCGGCCGGGATACGCACCATCCGGATTCCGCGGACCTGGAATTGGATCTGGTCAATGGAGGGGAAGCCTGTTTCCTCGATTCCCCACCAGAGTATCCCCTTGTGGCCGCCTGATTCCACTATTGGGCTGCCCTGGCCGCTGAGGTAATTGTGCGGTATCAGGCTCCAGGTTGCACCTGAATCCTTGCTGAAACGGACGAAAACGTAAGCCGGGCTTTCAGGCGTTATTTCATCCTCGTGCAGATCGTACTCGATCACTATTCGGGGACCGCCCAATTCGGTTTTTTCCAGGCTGGCAGTCACCCCGGAAATCCCCAGCCACTGGGCGTAAGAAATTTCGTACACTGTCAGGATACCCAAGATAAAAAACAGACTTCTCCGCATGTTATTCCTCAGAGGATCTTATCTTATGCAAAACAAATGAGTTGGCCGTTTTTTTGACGGGTTCAGACCTTATCGGGAACCACCCACGGCTGCCTGTAATCGCGTTTCAGGAAGCGGTTCGCCTCCTCATCACCGACAAAGGTGTGGCTTTGCGGATCGAATTTAAGTTTGCGATGTCCCACGCGGTAAGAGATGTTCGCCAGATGGCAGAAAAGCGTGGAGATGTGCCCCTCTTCCATGTCGGCGGCCGGGGTCTTGCGCTCGCGAACGCAGTCGATGAAATTCCGCAGGTGATCCGGGTCTCCTTGCCGTCCGGGCTCGGAATGAACGAGTTCACCGTGTTTGTCATAGGCTTGCCAGCCACCGCCCTGCCTGCCGAAATTCATCATCCCTTCACTGCCGCAGATTTCCACCTTGGTGCTGGTGAACGGCCAGTTGGGGAAGTTGTCTGAGTCGCGGATGCTGTGCGGAATTTTCTTGATATAAGGGGTCCAGATCGCAGCCTCCATCATGAGGGTGAGATCGCCGAATTCGAAAGTCGCCAGCTGGGTGTCCGGGATTTCTCTTCCATCATGGAAAAAGTGGACTCCACCGGCCTGATACACCGAGGTTGGATAGCCTATACCAACTAACATGCGGGCCAGGTCGAGCTGGTGGACTATTTCGTTTGCAATACTGCCGGTGCTGAAATCCCAGAGGTCCATCCACCACTGCCCGGGGCTATAAGGCACCAGCGGTGCGGGGCCGCACCACATGTCCCAGTCCAGCCCGTCCGGGACGGGCTCGACCGGCCCTTTTTTCCGGCCCGGCTTCTCCATAAAGTTATTTACGCGCACCAGGTGAATCTCCCCCAGGTTGCCGGCTTTGATATATTCGATACCCTTCTGAACATAGGCCGAGCTGCGGGTCTGCGTGCCCACCTGGACCACGCGCTCATACTTGCGCGCCGCCTCTATCATCTTCCTGCCTTCCCAGATGCAGTGGCTCAACGGCTTTTCCACGTAGACATCCTTGCCGGCCTGGCAGGCCAGTATCGAGCCAAGAGCGTGCCAATGATCCAGGGTGGCGATCACCAGGGCGTCGACATTCTTGTCATCCAGGATCCGGCGGAAATCCTTGACCAATTCTGGAGTTTTCCCCTGGCTTGTTTCGACCATCTCCAGCGCCCTGTCGAACCTTCTCTCGTTCACGTCACAGAGGTAGGCCACCTCCACATCAGGCATCTGCGCGAACCAGCCAGCCAATTGTGTCCCCCGGCCCCCAACACCCATTACTCCGAGAATGACCTTGTCAGTTGAGGCAACACTCCTGCGCGTAGAAACAGCACTCAGGGCTGCTGCCGCGCCGATAGAGCTTTTGAAAAATTCCCTGCGTCCCATAGCGGCCATTTTACAATCCTCCTGATTTATGGATGCTATTTATCTTTTTATTGCGATAAGCTGCCGTCATTCGACTTCGAGGCGGCTCCTAACGGCGTAACTCGTAGCTGCCCGCCGGCCCCTCGAAATAAAGCGGTATTCCTGCGATTAACGCGGGTTTACCGCTTTTTTGTTTTGGGGACAACTTTCACGGAAGTTCACGGAAGTTCATCGACTTTCACGGAAGTTCACCGGAAATATAACGGAAAAGTACATATCTATGAAGGGGAATTCTTAACGTTTTTAAAATGTCGCCAGCGTCTGTATACGGGCGTGATCTTAACAGGTCAGAAGGAGACATCTTGAAAACTGGTTGTGTCCTTAAATTTCTGTAAAAGTGAAAGAACCTAATGTCACCTCGGCTGCAAGAAAGAATCGTTTCCACATAATTAACAGAGTTTTCTTTTTCCGAAAGTGAAAAGTTCAAGTCTCGTATGGCCCTGCAAATTTATTTCACCTTTGATGGAACTTGACAAATGAATCCGGTTATATTATGTATAGCTATATGAGATTAATAATCATTCTCACTTTATCATAATTCAAAGAGGATACAATGTTCAACAAGGATAATCTCGCCCTTAAGCTCATTATACTGAAAAATATATCAGTAGGAATCCTTGCTTATTTCGCCTTGTATATTTTAATTTTGGCTTAATAAGTATGAAATTAAAAAGCCGCTTTTTAATAGGCGGCTTTTAAATTTCATCTTGCTTTCGCAGGTGACCTACCCTCAAGAACTGTATAACTATACATAGCGTCATAAATTATTGCGCATAACTACAATTTCAGATTTAATACATATTGACGGAGATTGTCGAAAATCGCTTGGAGCTTTCTTTCTCGCCACGGTTTTCTGATATTTACCTTTCCTTCATAAAAACTTGCAAAAATCTCCCTTCTTCGTTAAATATATAATGTATCTTTTGTTCTTCTCAATATCCTGGTCTGCGGTTGATACTCTATATATAGGCTACGGTTCTCGGCTTCCCGGCTTGGGCGTTGTTTTGTTTCATTTCAGCCTCCTTTAAATGAAAACGCAATAATCGTAATTAAAATATAAGATATCGTAACTTGATAATTACCCGTTTCCCTTCGATTTATTTATCAATTGAAAATGGACATTTTCATTAGATAATTCTATTCAACAAATGCAAAGGGAATCCAAGGTGCGACATGAAGGATTGATATTAGTTTTCGCTAGTATCATCTCTTTTTATATTGGAGTGGAATAATGCGAAAAATAACGAAAGATATCTTCTTAAACTCTTTGGTATGCCCTGCCTTAGGCTGGCTTATGAGATCTACAGATAAGGTAGCCAAGAAAGCCGAAGAACTAACAACGGGGCAAAGGTTTAGAATAGAGCAAGGAATGGAAGTTCACAGGAGAGCAAGAGAGATATTCACTGGTGGTATATTGATCGATGAAAAAGACATAGTTTCTGCTGCAGAGAAAACACATGACTTGATAGAGGATCAAGTAAACACGGTTATTTATGAAAGTATGTTTGTTATTGATGGATTTGCAGCAAGGGCTGATATCTTGAAGAGGAATGGTAGCGGTTGGCAACTGTATGAGGTCAAATCCAGTGTAAACGATAGAGCAGGGTTCATAGACGACATGGCTTATACCGCTATGGTTATCAAGCATAGTGGTTTAAAAATTTCAAGTGTTTCATTGCTATTAATATCGAAGGAATACCGCTTAGGAATGGATAACGAGCATCTCTTTGTAGAAATAGATCATACTATAGAAGTAATGGAACAAGTCGGGTGCTACGAGCAATTGCGTGAAGCAATCGAGGAAATAACAAGAAGTCCCCAAAAACCTGATTGTAATTTTCGATTTGAATGCAAGAATTGTATTCTTTTCAAGGAATGCTTAGGAAAAGATGTTAATAACCATATTTTTGATTTACCAAGACTAAGCAAATCTAAATTTAATAAATTATTGGAAATTGGCGTCATTTGTATTGAAGATGTTCCCAACGATTTTGATCTGACTGAAAGACAATCTATAGTAAGGGATTGTGTAAAAAAAGCCGCCATTCAAATTGGATCTGGACTTAGTAGAGAGTTAGAATCTATTTCATGGCCTGCATACTATCTTGATTTCGAAACATTAATGACAGCAATCCCTCTATTCCCCGAAGTTGCACCATTTACTCAGATTCCAACCCAGTACTCTATACACAAATGCTCTGAGCCCGGTAAAATCACGGGGCACTTAGAATATTTGGGAGATCCCTGTAAAGACTCTAGAAGAGAGTTTGCAGAAAACCTAATAATCAATCTTGAGGGTGAAGGCAGCATAATTTGCTACTCATCATTTGAAAAAACTACCATAACGAAGCTTGTAAAATGTTTTCCGGATCTTTCAGGCGATTTGATATCCTTAGTGAATCGGCTAAAAGATCTGTTATCAATTATAGGAAAGAACTTTTATCATCCAGAGTTTCATGGGAGTAATTCAATAAAAACTACTCTTCCAGTAATAGTACCTGATATGTCCTACGATGAGTTGGATATTAAAGATGGTGATTCAGCAATGGCTACTTTTGCGTATTTGGCAGCTGGTATATATGAGGGACAAGAAGCTGAAGAGAAAAAAAGAATGCTATTGGAGTATTGTAAGCAAGACACTCTTGCAATGGTAAAGTTGCACGAGAGGTTGATAGAATATTCCAGACAGATTTAAAAGTCAAATTGACCTGCACCCAAAAACGAGCTTATAAATATCAAACGAGTAAGCTGATGTGGGGCTCGTTACAAAGACAACAAAAAAGGCTCTCCAAAGAAGATACCTGAGACCCTGCGAGATTTTAGGAATCTGAAACGATCTTGTTTATGGTGAAGAAGATATATTACCATTTGAAAGATCGTCGGGAGAAAATGAAATATTGAGGCGGTAATTTGACGTTGATCAATCTATTATACAATATTTTATAGTATCAAATATTCTTGCCCCAATATCCTGTTAGAATGCGATGAATATTTAACTCGGAATTTTCATGTTAAAGTTTTTAAAACGTTTGTTCAGTAATAGTACTACTGCAGACAGGCATGTTATTAAGGCTTGTAATGGTATTATTGATTCATATTACACTACGATGACACAGTTGGAGCAAGCTATTAAAAAACGAGACTACAGTGGTGCTTCAGGGTTGGTATGTGAGAACCTCCGACAGATTCCTGATTGGGTAAACGAAATGCGTCGGGAATATGATTCTTTCGACATTGCATCAATACCGGCCCTTCAGCAAGGCGGAACAATTTTAGCCCTCTTGGGCGATGATAAAAGCCTGAACGAAATGAAACGAGTTGTGGACTCAGTTTCTGATTTGGGACCGTGGAGTGAAGAAGTAGAGAGACATCGACAAGACCGTCAGCTTTTTAATTCCATATTGGATGCTATTCAAAAGAACCCGAATTGTTTACAGAATGAGGTTAAAGGATACATTGGCGAAGAAGATGGGCATCGGGTAGCAAACTTGATCTCATACCTTGAAAAAGCTGGAAAAGTAATTCGAGTAAAAGAGAAGCGGACTTATAGACTCATACTAGCAGATGCGTCTGGTGCTCCGATCCTACCACCTAAGCGTTCTGTTGAATCTCATCGGAAAGATCGTAAGCCGCCTAAATTGCGAGAGATTGATATAGCCTCTCTTGAATACATTCCTCTGCCGCGTTCACCTCATGAATGGGAGGAAGAAAAGTCTCGTCTCGAGAAGGCCAAAATCCCCGAAGCAAAGGATATCTTTGAGGTCTATGATGCGGTATGGCAAATTGAGTCTATTGAAAAGATTCCAATGGAAGAACGCCCAGATCCAGCTTTCCGCCGGATGCATCCTACCGATTCTGGATTATTTATGATTGATGATCTTGGTAATTCAGATGATCTAGGCCAGATTGAAGCAGCCGCCTTACGTTACGACAGGGCGGGTCAAATGGTTGTTAAGACTGGTTTGCAATATGGTATCTATCGTCTCGGCGTCCATCCTCTTGGGAATGGACTAATTGCTATGTCCAAGGATTGTGTAGTCCATGCCTACGATGAGGACATAAGGCCTCTTTTTGAGACACAATTGACCAAAGCTCCAGAAATTAAGGCAAAAATAAAACGTTGTGGTATCAAGCAGGGTGAGCTAAAAAACCATATCCGCTGTGTAGCCATGTCTCGGGGAACAATTCGTTACCTTTTTACTATCGTCGATGAAGCTTGGTGCGTGGATGTTAACGGTCAAGGGCTTTGGGGGGCAAAATTTCCGTTAAAAGAGGGCTGGACGCAAGTTGCTACTCCAAGCAATACAATCGGCACGAAAGACGAAGTGGATAGTGCTCTTTCTCTTATGGGGCTATCTCTTCCTATAACGCCCGAAGATATTAAACAAAGTTATCGTAAACTTGCCAAACAATGGCATCCCGACCTCAATCCTGGTGATGCCGAGGCTGAGGATAAGATGAAAAAACTCACCTCTGCATTTGAGGTATTGACTGGTGTTGATGCAAGTTCTCTTCCCAGCTACGTTGGCGTAACTTATGCGCAGAAAATAGCACAAGCGGAGATCGAAGTGAGTGGAGCAACGATAACTATAAGCACTGTGCTAACAGGCGGTGAGACATTTGCCGCTGACTGGATTTACGCAGCTGGATTTTCTGCAAACTCGGACTCAGTTTATCTGGCTGCCTACTCTGGTCGAATCGTGTTGATCGATGAAAACGGGAAGGGGGTACGCGTATACGATATAGGAGCCGTACCACGCAAAATTATTGATACCGGCGACTATCTTTACATCCTTACAGGCACAAGGCTTTATGTGCTTCACGAGAATGAATTTCATGCATTGGTAGACACGTTCGTGGGTGGAGAATTGATTATTGCGCAGACGGGATTCGGTCTTTTGGAAAAGAAACGACTCCGGTGGTTTAATGAAGATGGAACCTATTTAGGTAGCATCATTGCAAAATCCCCCATACGACGGGTCTACTCTGTCGATAATAATATGATCGTTGAAAGTCGGCAGCACCGTGCCGTCATTCAGGGTATTCCAAGCTTATGGGAGTGATATGTCCGCGGTTAAAGAGCAAAGATAGAAATAGAAAATAACCTTTAGAACTCAATAAACAATTGATATAAAGTGATAGTTTTTCAAGTGGTGGTCTCGTACTGTACCCCTTCAGAAAAAGTTGGACAACTTTAGCCCAATAGCTATGACCTGCCCCCCCGAAACGATTCCAGCTAGTATCGAGCGAACTCAGGATCAGTTCTCAACGCTAAAATACCATCTATCTGATCAAACATTTCCTGCTCCAAATTTTCTCAACAAGTTTTAAAATAGTCCGCTCGGCCCCGCCAATGTAAGAAAGGCCGCATGTCCAAATAGGATGATACGGCCTTTTCTTTTGCCTGGCTCGTTTTAATAGTACTCCTTGACTTGTGCTCAACAAGATATAACAATCCAATAAGTTATTACCTTTTCGAAAACTGAATAGAATTCCCGTTTGATTGGTCAGTGGGTGAGTTAGGTTTAATCCATACAATTACACGTTAAAATCAGCTGTGGAGGGAGGAGCGAAACTGTGACTTACCACCCGGCCGCCCGGCCGGAAGCCGATATACAGGTCGAGCTCTAAGGGTTGGAGTTGATTTCATCAGCAAGCTGTTTCAGCGCCGCGTTATCGGGAAAGCGCTGCAAGCCGAGTTGAACGATCTCACCGGCCAGTTTAATCCTCCCGGTAAACTGGTAAAGCTTAGCGAGATTTATATATGGTGCAAAGAGAGCTGGATTGATCGAGAGTGCCAGGCGGAACTGTTTCTCGGCAAGGGCGGTCCGACCGGTATTCTGATAGATATTGCCCAGATTGACATGCGCCCCTGAATGGCGCGGATTCATGCGTATTGCCTTCAGAAAATATTTTTCGGCTTCTTCCATTCTTTGCTGAATCACATACAGGTTCCCGAGGTTATAATAAGCTTCGGGATCCTCAGGGTCGCTATCGACCGCTTGCCTGAAAGCCCCGGCAGCCTTTTCATGCTCTCCCGTCATTATATAAACCGTGCCAATATTGTTATTCAGACCGGGTGCCTCCGGATCGAGCCGCTGTGCACGGCGGAGAAGTTCGATCGCCTTATCCGTTTTGCCCAACTGGCCCAGCAGTACTCCATAGTCTGTAAGCAGGATTATATTGTCCGGATAAAGTTTCAGTCCTCTTTCGTAAACGGCCAGCGTGCTGTCGACCTGGCCCAGGTATGTATATAAGGGGCCCAGCTTGACCAGTAACATGATATGATCGGGAGTCAGCTCGAGGGCCTTTTGGTAATGCTCCAGAGCCTTATGGGGCGCTCCCAGTTCGGAAAGCACCGATCCCATCAGGTACCAGGCCTCGCCTTCCACACTGAGTTGCTCCCATTGGCTCTCCAGAACAGTAAGAGCCTCCCTGAATTTCTTGGCCCAGATCAGTACCTTGGACAGATTGATAATCCCTTTCCTGGCATATTCGGGAGGAAGGGAATCCATTACCTCGCTGTAGATAAGATTCAGCTCATTCGCTATGGGGAAATAGTCGCCTGGAAAGAATCCCTGCTCGTTCATCCATCCCTGAATCTCGAGGGCGATTCGCAGATTTCCCCCGGGAAATGGATGGATGTGGTCGATCAGCATTTCCTCTCCGGCAAGCCCTCCCGGTGAAAGTTGGCTGAAAAGCCCCGGGAGGTCCAGCAGGTCCGGGTCCTCTGAACCGACTGTCTGCTGCCTGAGAATCCGATGAATCTCCTGTTGGGCACGCAGAGGGCAGACATCCAGTTCACGGGCCCGCAACAGATAATTTCCTGCAGCGAGAGTATCACCGGTTTCAAGATATGATCGGCCCAGGAAGAAAAAATAATTTGCGTTGATAGAGTCAATAGAAACCGCTTCTTTCAGTCGTTCGATCCCCTCGGCGTATTTTCCCTCAGCGAGGAATCGCAATCCCTCCGACACGGTATTGTATAAGCGTGCCCGGCTTTGGGGGGCCAGGTCTGCGCGGCCTTCACTCTTGAAAGGAGAAAAGTCCTTGATATTATCCACTGGTTCGAGGAAAAGGATCGGAACTTCTGCCTGCCTGCAAAGGCGTTTCATTCTGGCTACATTGTAGTGAAAGTGTTTGAATACTCCACGCGAAAACAGGGTATCGCGCTTGTAATAATCCAACCCTGCACTGCGGTCCAGAATTGTCTGCACCTCCGGGGAGAGCGCATTGGTTGCGGCACGGGAACCGGTTTCGGACTTACCTCTGATCTGCTGGTAGTAACTGGTAAGCAGGTTATAGATCTTGAGCCGGGAAAGCAGTTCACGGGATTTGAAAACCAGGAAAGGCTGGTCGAGCAAGTTCCCATAGGTTCGGGCCTCCAGGAACTCGTTATGACCTGTGTAAACCACAAACAGGTCCGGCTCGTAGTCCAGCAATTCCTCGAGTATTTTCACCACCCTGTAACTGGCATAGCTGATTCCCCCGGCGTTGATCACCTCGTAGCGCATTGTGGATTCCGGCACCCGGCTCAGGAGCTTTCGCAACCAGCCGGAAAATGAGGTGGCATCCATGTAGGGACGCCCGTAAGTGGTAGAACCTCCCAGAGTAAAAATACGAAAGGTATTGGGCACTTTTCTTGCCTTGAATCTCTGCTCATTGAACCATCTAAGCTTGCCCGGGGCGGTTATCATCCACAGGGAACCGTCATCGGCGCGGTAGGGAACAAAAAGAGGATAAGTGGCGGAGAATCCCAGGAAAGGATCGCTTTCGGCTGGAGATTCAACTCCCAGCGGAAGCAACCTCAGCATTACCTCGAGGAAACCCAAAAGAAAGATGCCAAAAAGAATTAACAGCACTCTCTGGCCAAAGGTCGCATTCTTCCGGCGTGGCTTACCGGATGGTTTCTTTTTTTCACCTGGCCGGGATTTTCCCCTTTTACTTTTTTTTGTCACAATGCTCTCAAGTATTTCGAAGACTTTCTGAAATGAAGCTAATCAGGAATTCAGCCCAGCCGGGAAGTGAATTCGATATCCAAGCGCATGGTCAAAACTAACTCCGCCTGGTAAACAAATCAAACGATTAGTTGTCAGGCTTTTGTCTCAGAGCCGGAAGATTGCGGTCAGTAAGGTTTAAATCTTTTCAGCAAATCTTCTTCTGGCGCACCGACCCCGCTTTCCCAGGATTTAAGGCGCATTTGTGGCTCTACTGATGCTGAAACAACGCACCTTTTTGTTTTTATCCTTACCCTTGCTCATTAAACTCTTTCTCTGCCTATTTAACATCCCCGCTATTCCATGGTGATATCAAAATTTTCTTGCAATTCGGGGCGTTCCGGTTAAAAATTGAAAATACCAACCAAAAATACTGTTAAACAGTTAGCCACCGCCCTGAGCTAGCTTGCAAGGAGCCTGCGAAGCATGCCTAATTTATCTTCTGTCTTAAATCTTACGAATACATTTCTGATCATATTTACAATCTTCATATCCACTGCGTCAAGCTTTGAAAGACATCCCATCCCCACCGAACACCCCCGTCTGCTGGGATCTGCCGAGAGGTTGAAACAGTTGGCTGTGGAGCGGCCCGAAGCGTATGTCCGCACCGTGGATGTTGCGCGCAACCAGGAGACCGGCGACCACGAGAAAATGATCTCGATGGCCCTGGTCTGCGCAATCGAGGAGGATTCGCTGCTCGGAAAGCAGGCCGTGGAGATGGCCATGGAATATGTCAACGGCCCGATCAGCTCGGGCCATGTCACTTTCGGCCATGACCTGGCGCGCTGCGCGATAGTCTATGACCTATGCTATCCTTACTGGTCTGCGGAAGAACACAGCGCTTTCCACGATTATTTCAATGCCACAGTGGATGCCAATGTCAGCTCGGAAACCTCTCCGTTTCACAACGGCTGGTACGGCTACAAGTACTGGGGAATCGGCCTGGCGGCGTACGCCACCTGGTACGAGAACCAGCGCGCGTCTGAGATTCTGGCAACCCTGGAAAAGGATTACCGCACCCGCGCTGCACCGGCGCTTGAAATGGCCGGTAACGGCGGCGGCTGGGCGGAAGGATACTATATCAACTACTGGTCATACGAGTGGGTGTTTTTCTGCGAGGCTGCGCGATTCTGCGAGGGATGGGATCTTTACGAAATGGCGCCGAATTTTTGGAGAAACCGGGCGATTGCCGGCATGTTCGAGGCCTACCCGGGAATCAGCGAGTATGGTTCGCGCCGCCCGATTCCGATGGGTGACGGAGGAGGTCGGGTATTCGGTGGAGACCGGGACAAAACCCTCTGTGTCCGCCGGATTCTGACAAGCCGCTACCGCGACGATCCCGCGCACCAGGCGGTACACGCTTTCAACGAAACCACGCCCCGCGCAAGCGTTGGCGTTTACGCCTACAAGGACCTGCTCTGGCACGACACAACTGTGACCAAGGGCGATCTGAAATCGTTCAAGCTCTCGCATTACAGTCCGGGACCGGGTTATGTATATGCAAGAAGCTCCTGGAATGAGGATGCCACCTATTTCTTTTTCAAGTGCGGCGACCGCTTTACCTCGCACCAGCACCTGGATAACGGCCATTTCCTGATATATAAGTACGAGGAGCTGGCAGGCGACGGCGGCCACTATGATTCATTCGGCTCGGTCCACGATGTCAACTACCACCTGCGAACAATCGCCCATAACACGGTACTGGTTTACGATTCCGGCGAGAGCTGGCCGGAAATCCGGGCCGGAACTGTCACTGGCAACGACGGCGGCCAGCATCACGACTGGCCACACCATAACGGCTCGGTAGAAGACCCGAGCGCCTGGGAACGTGATCGCGAGCTTTATGATATTACCGATATGCTCGCAGTGGAAGATCACGGCAGCTACCTCTATCTGGCCGGCGACTGCTCCCGCTCCTATAAATCGACCAAGCTCGAATATTTCACCCGTCAGATCGTTTTTATCAGACCAGGGACTTTCGTGATTTTCGACCGCGTGAAATCCAGGAAGTCCACACATAAGAAAACCTGGCTGCTGCAGGCGGCGAAAACTCCCACCGGAGCACAGCCGAACTGGGTGATAACAAACGGCAAAGGCAGGCTTTTCGTCCAGACAGTCTTGCCTGAGCGCCATTGGGCGAGCCTGGACACAGGCGATGAGCTTTACAGCTACGGCGATCGGAGCTATCCGCCCAATAGAGATACAGGCCCTGCACCGGAGTGCCGTATCGAGATTTCACCCGTAACGTTCAGAACCGAGGAATTTTTCCTGCATGTGCTCAGCGCAACAGACTCGACAGTAAGCTCTGTGGCCCAGGCCACGGCCGAGGTGGGTGAGACTGATGTAAAGCTCGCACTGGGCAACTACGAACTCACGTTCCTGAAAAACGAGGTCGGGTTTGATATGGAGGTTACCGAGTGCTCCCTGCCCGGGGATGTAAACAATGACAGCATCCTTGATTTCGCCGACCTGAAAGCTATCATCCTGTGTGCCGTTGGCCTACAGGAACCCTCGGAGTTGGAACTGCTTTGCGCAGACATGAACGGGGATGGGAAAATTAACATTATCGACGTATTGAAATACCTGATCAGACTCAAACAGGCCAGCCAATGAATCCACGGCTGCAAATAATAACCCCCGGCAAGTTTAACTCGCCGGGGGTCGATTCCACGCTCTGTAAATCCTCTCATTCCTGTACCGGTTTTACATTCTGGGACTGCAATCCTTTCGGCCCTTCCACAATATCGAATTCGACTTCCTGGTTTTCTTGGAGGGTCTTGAATCCCTCCACCTGGATTTCGGAAAAATGGACGAATACATCCGCCCCTTCTTCCTGTTCAATAAAACCGAAACCCTTGGCCCCATTGAACCACTTTACTTTTCCCCTTGGCATACTGCGGTACTCCTTAACATGAAAAAATGAAAAAACCGGCTGCACTGCACCTCGGGCAACCACCTACAAATAAAGCAACAGCCAGGAGACTGCTGCAGGAAAGGCATGTAAATAATATATTCATGTCGAAATGGCAAGGAAAATCTCTGCCAAAAGGCGGAGCCATTAGTAGATTTCTTTTGCTCACAAGATCGGGATTAACGATTCATCCAGAGGGACCGACCGAATCAGGCTGAGCGATGTTAACCGCGACGGCTGCCCTGATATCACAACTGGCTGGAAGGAAAGCGGGGTTGTGATGGTGTATATCAATCCCGTAAAGGATAGATTTTACACCTTGACTAACTCAATCTTTTTTATCATTTCATTTATTTCCCCTGTTGATTCAAAACCTAAGGTAATGGCATCGACAAAACCCTGGCCGAGTACGAATTTCAAAGATTGGTTAATCTGGTCCTTCAGGCGCCCCTCCCCAACAATCTTCATTCCAATTATCGATTTTCCATTTTCATATGCCTTGCGTAGCACAGGTAACACCACTTCAGGCGTGGCGTCCATATTAACGCCGGCATGGTTAATCCGAGCCATGATGACTTCGACCCAAGGGTTGCTGGCAGCGGCTTTCAGGGCACCCAAGGTGTGACAGGATATGCCATATGTACGCAAAATTCCCTTTTCCCGAGCTTCACTGACAACATCCATGGTCGCTTTCATCTTCTCTGTCCAATCATCATCCATCAGACAGTGAAAAAGCAGGATATCTATCATATCAGTGCTTAGTTCCCTGCGGTAGCGTTCTATGTCCATGCGCAGGCCTTCGGCATCACGGGTGAAAGACTTGGTGAGAATTACCACCTTATCTCTCGGGATATATCTCAGCGCTTCACGGTATAATGGATGTGAGCCGTAATTATCGGCCGTGTCCCAAAAAGTGATTCCGTGCTCGAACCCGTACCGGATAATTTTGACAAACTTTTCCTTACCTAGCTTAGTTTGGTTCGAACTCTTATATGTCCCACGAGTGCCGCTACCAATCGCCACTCGTGAAGTGGCAATCCCAGTTTTGCCAAGCATTACCCGGTCAGTAGCAGAAAACTTTTTACCCGTATCGGCAAGCACACTCTCCACTGGACACGCCCAAGGTGAAGTTAATACTCCTGCCCCGACGAGCGCCTGCTGGAGAAACTTCCTCCTGTCGATGATTTTCATCTCTACCACCCCCGGCTAATTAAGTTGAGATTTTAAGGAATATGGCCTTTTGACATGCCTCCAAGAACGTTACCACTAATTATGAGAGAAATCAAGCGGATGAGCCTCCTGCCATTTTGGTCTCTTCATTCCATGTTTCCCGGTTTGTGGCGATGGGCCAACGCCCGCGCCATGTAGTCATCCAGTAGTTCAATCTCGAACTCGTTTATCATCTCATCCATACTAATTCCTTCGTCTTCACTTGATACTAATACGCACCCGAGAAAACCTGGATCTGTGATTGTAACTTTCGGCCCATACTTGGCCTTCAATGCCCTAAGACGCGGCCAGTTGTAGTCCAGGTGCACAAGCCGACAGTCAAGATTGACATCCGCCACCACATAATCAAAGTAGTTCGTACTGGAAGCAACCACCTGTCCCAATGGATTGCGAATTTCACTTGGCTGACCGGCCACAGCTCCGACAAAGTGACTGCGGCACGAATATGCCCAATAAGCCTGCATAAGGCCGCCGTGATACATTGATGAGAAGATGATTAAATCTGGTCTCGCCTTGACATACTTCAGTCTCAATTCGTCAAAATTAAGATCGAAGCATATGGCGAAAGCTACACGTCCGAAGTCACACTCAAATACTGGCGCATCACGGCCACAGAGAATTCCGTATACTGTGGTTTCTTCGATAACTACGTGGTTCTTGTTGTAGACGCCTGCAATATCTCCCTTTCGATCGATCAGCACACTTGAGTTACGCCATGTGCTGTCTTCCATTTCGCGAGCAGCCGAATAAACAATATAGCAGTGGTTCTCTTTCGCAACCTTGGCAAAGAAGTCGCGCACTTGGTTTTTTCGCATGCGATAGTATTCAAGTCGTTTATCGCGTGGATACCCAGAGGGACGGTCACACGCCTCGGGCACGACGATTAAATCAGGTCGGTCAGCAAGAACCTGTGAGAATTTGTTCCGCCAATGTTCGATTGCCCTTTCAACAGCTTTCTGGGGTTCCGTATTCGAATCAAGCCGAAAGGGCTGCGGTCCAATTGTTGCAATTCGCACATGGCCTCTTTTCTTCAGACTTGCCTTCTCCGATGACGAATTCTCCTTAGCCTTCTGCTGCTCACTTGTGCAGGTTTGTTCAGGTGTGTAGGCAGGTTCTGCTGCACGTGCATCCTGGCCAAGGCTGTATGCTGAGAGCAGAAGAGCCAAAACCAGAAACATGAACACTATCAATTCTTGTAGAGTAGGCTTTTTCATGAAGATACTCCATATTGAATACCAGTGAAAAATCAGGCCGTTCAACACGGCCAACACTCATCGGAAGTAAAAAGTAAATTGCTGCGTGTACGTTGACTTGCTTTTTTTGTTAGTACTACTTTCAGATTTATTCAGCCAGCCCTCGTTACTATAAGGTGGAGCGTAGCGAAACCAAAACACAGTTCACTAGCAACCGGGCGGCCCACACCCTGGACGCCCTGGGGCTGGTGTGCTGCCGCAGCGTGGTAATCGAGTACTGAGGGATAGGATAGCCGGTTATTTGGGAAGAAGCTCAAGAGAGAGCAGATCTTTAAAGATATTAACGAACTACCCCGCAGCAGAGTTGCGAGGTATCACAATGATGAATTTGATCGATCTTATCCCCTCCCCTGGGGCGAACAAATCAAGACAACCCCCTGTCTCTCCCTTTGGTAAGGGGGATTATCTACTGGTCCCTTGGGGCGGGTTACCTCGAAACAAAGTTTCGAGGAATTCTTTCCGATTAAACTTCAACATCCGATAAGGGGCACTGCCAAAGTTACTTCACTATATAGCCAACAGCGCCTGTTCCAAATCATTACACAAATCCTCTGGATCTTCGATACCGACTGACAGCCTGAAAATCCCTTCGCCAGCAAACTCGCGATAAGATGTGAGTTGTACAGCATTCAATTTAAAGGATGAATCGAGTAGGCTTTCAGTGGGCAGGTAAAAAATAAGGCTCCTATGGTGTCCAAGAGACACGGCGTAATGAATGATTTTCAGCTTTTTAGAAAAGCGTTCTGCTGCCCTTGCACCATTTTTCACCTGAAAGGTTATCATTCCGGAGAAATTTTTCATCTGTCGCTTCGCAAGCTCATACTGTGGGTGAGACGGAAGCCCGGGATAAATCACCTTCAAAACTTTTGAGTGCCGCTCGAGAAAAGAAGCCACTACCAGAGCAGCGCTCTCATGAGCCGCCATGCGAAGGGGTAGAGTAGAAAGGCCCCTCATTATGAGCCAGGCGTTAAATGGACTTAAAATGCCACCTGTACGAATAGCGACTTTTTTCCGAAGCTCTGCAAGTTCTTTAGCCTGACCCAGGAGTGCCCCACCTACTGCATCTCCGTGACCGCAGAGATATTTGGTTAAAGAATGTATAACGTAATCGGCTCCGAGTTCGATCGGCCGGGTAGCGACAGGTGTGGCGAAAGTTGAATCAACCGCCAGCTTTGCACCAGCTTCATGGGCAATCCTGGCAACAGCTGAAATATCTGTAAGACGGATAATAGGATTGCATGGGGTTTCGGTGTAAATCAATCTCGTTCGAGGAGTTATTGCCGTGCGAAGTTCATCGAGGTCGGACATGTTAACTTTGGTCACCCCGATATCCATGCGTGGGATTAGATCATTTGTGATTTCAGCGGCGCCAGCATAGGCGACATCGCTTATTACTAAATGATCTTTCGGAGATAATTGATAAAGCAGCAATGCTATTATCGCTGCCATACCACTGCCAAAGGCTATACAGGACCCAGTGTTTTCAAGGGCTGCAAGCTTCTTTTCAAGTTGATCTACCGTCGGATTTTTCCAACGTGTATAAAAATAAGGAGCGTCTTCTTCTAAACCCTCCACAGAGAAAGAATCACCAGCCTTCGCTTTGAATGTGGTGGACATTACCAGGTTTGGACTCGAAGCTCCCGTATACGGATCCTGTCTTTCACCGGCATGTACCGCTAAAGTACGAATTCCTGTTTTCTTTTTTCGATTTGTCATTATTTCACTCCTATTTTTCCGAATTTCTTTGTTGAGTTCATCGTCAGCGGAAAATGTAAAGTTTAGTTATACTTTCAACACCCAATAAACAAGTGAAGAATACCAAACTAATTAAAATACAAAGAGTCTGCCCTTTATAGCAAGCCTTGATATTTAATGGCGGGCCCGACCGGACTATTTTAAAACTTGTTGCGGAAATTTAGTGCAGGAAATATGCGGGCAAATAGATGGGGTTTTAGAGTGCAAGACAGAGGCTGAGTTTCTCTAATAATATCTAGACTCGTTTTCCGGGAGCAGGGCAAAATGCTTAACAGTAAAAAGAAAGAGATGTCTTAATAACAGTTGAAAAAGGATGTTCTGCTGCCGTCATCAAAGAAAATCAATGAAAACCTTCTTGGATAATTTACCCTTGGCAAAGGAAAAGATGTCAGGTATTAATACAGATCAACTGGCAGTTGCAAGCTGATCAAACACTCTTGCTCAGAAAGGGTAGTTGTCAGATTAAATCGTGGCTATGGCAGATGAACAGACCTGAGGAAACAGATAGACGAAGAGGTGATCGGAGACTATTCAATTCATAAAATCTCTTCTAAATCAGCGGCCACCAATTCCTCATCAGTAAACATATATTTGAAATAGACGTATATCATTGCTTCCTTAACGGTAACATTTTTATCATATATGGTAATTGACGTCCTCGGATACACTGTACCGGTAATTTTTACCACAGCACTTTGCAATTCATTAACTTTGCTCTCCAGTTCCTTAATTTTATCCGTTAAACGCTTTCTATGTTTTTCTTTCTTGGTTTTTAATCCGCTCAATTTATCTAGACTGATTTCCTGATCTTCGGGCAGCACTTTTTTGACCTGTTTTAGCCTTGCAAACTTATGGAGAGTATGATCAATCTTTGTTATCTCTTCCTCCAACTCTGCCAGATTTTTTTTTAGCTTCTGTATTCCATTCTTAATTGTTTCATAAACACCAACAAATAGATTAGTTGGGGCATGATTTTGATTCCCGATAACTTTAGCTTCGATACCCTTGACAGCATAAATTTCACCACCAACGATGAGCCCGGTTTTATCTTTGACGACTAAATTGCCGCCGGTTTGAATATTACTGTTCATCACGTAGTCACTAATATAAATATCCCCTTCGCAGACAATATTCTCATTTTCGCAAAATAATGCTCTGACTTCTTCCTTAGCGATGATTTTACCTTTGCCCCTTCCGATAAAGCCCTTTTTAAGCAGCACACTTCCACCGGATTTAATAAAGGCATCTTCGACAACTCCGTTTACTTGTACATCATTTTTCGCTTTTATTTTGAACCCGCTTTTCACGTCTCCATTGACGATTACCGAGCCTATAAAGTAAATATTTCCAGTCGAAAAATCAACGTCCTCCTTAACAATAAAAACAGGTAAAACTACTACTTGACTTCCTTTTAACCTGACGCAGCCATCGATTTCCGCTAAAAGGACATCGGGGTTTTTGGGGTCGGGTTGAACGTTTTGCCCGGTTGGAAGAGGAGGGATTACGCCTTCTCCAGGGGGGATTTTTTTGCCGAAGATTGTGCATCCCTCTTCGCCCTTTACAGGCGGGAGGATTTCCGCTAATTTATCCCCTTTTTTCACATTCTTAATCAAATCTATTTCTTTATAATCTACATTTCCTTCCTCGTCTATTCTCGGTTTTACTTCTGAAGAAAAAAAGTACTTTATTTCGCCATCTTGATCATGCACCACTTTTCTGCCCCGGGCGATCAAAATCGGTTGTTCGTATTTCTCTTGTTGAAAGATATTTTCTACTTCTTCCTCGAGAATTCCATAAACAATCTCGCAATCTTTCAGAAACCGCTTTAGATCTTCACCGTTATAGTCGTCTTCATGTAGAGGTATTTTAACCTCTATATATGCCTCATACTCATCAGCTAATTCCTCCAACTTAAAAAAAGGTGCAATCTTAATAGAGAATATATCGATAAAAAGGTATCCGTCGATACCAGCTATCAGAAGATCATCATTATCGGGGGAGAATTCAACATTGGTGAGTTTTGGGATTTTAGCTTTTTTCGCTTCCGGGACGGGTACTTCTTCTGCAAAAACAGTGATCCCATCAACTCCATCTTCAGGGGTGACAATTTCACCGATTTTTTCACCCTTCTTTACTTTTACTGCTTCACTACTTATGAAGAAATAATTTATCTTACCGCGTTTTCCTTTTTTCGGTTTGGTTCCTGAAGCAATTAAAAGTTTTTTATTGTATTGCGGCTCTTTTTTCAGCAGGGCAATAACTGCATCCTGAATTCCGACTATTACTCCCTCGCCAGAAAGTGCATCTATGAGCTCATCTGTAGAAAACTCGGGTGAATCTGTCAATGGGACCAACGTAAGATACGCTTCAAATTTATCCTCTGACACTTCGATCACCACATCGACATCTTTTTTTTGATGTTCTTCACCTGCTGTCTGCTTTTCTTTGTCAGTATCTTCTTCATTCATGTCAGATGTAAATCGATTATCTTCATTCATTTTAGATTCTCGCAGCTACATAATAAAGAATATCAAGCGAATACTCCCCATATCAAAGTTGAAAAGTATAATTTTAGTCTGCTTTATTTATTTTGGATTCAGGCATCGTCATTACTGGCTTGAATTGTAAGACTCTTTATCGTCTTTCGCTGTAATCTTTCGGTTTACTCAGAAGTATTAAGGGTTCTATTGCTCAACACGGGGAAAAAAGAGACATTTCTCCCACAGTTCATTCTATGCTCGTATAGTATTTTATCATAAAACATCGCAATCGGTCAATTCGAAACACGATTTCTTTAAATATCTTCCTGCTGATAGCCACCTCGGCCGCTGTTGACCTGCCCCCAGTATCTGTACCCCAAACCAGACTTTATTCCTTTAAACGTTTCAAGAAATGGCGGGGCCGACCGGACTATTTTGAAACTTGTTGCGGAAATTTAGTGCAGGAAATATGCGGGCAAATAGATGGAGTTTTAGCAGCTTGATGTAATCTGGAAGCCACTGGACTCGTTTTCGGGGGGCAGGTCAGGGCAAGTCATTCAAACGGAAAACTTTGAAAGCGAGGAAAGCTTTTAACTTCGGAATAGGAGAACAAAAATATCAGTTGCATTTAATGAGAAGTGTCTCTTAATTATTAATACCAACTGTCCAACATGCTCTGACGACATACAGCCTGGGCTGAAGTCACTTTATGCAAAGGAGAGGAGTATCACCCAATGTTATACACACGAAGGACGTTTCTGCAGTCCGCTGCTCTAACGGCAGGACTTGCCAGTGTCACATCCTCGTTAGCGGCGCAAGGACCGGGAAGACAGAGCCCGGCTGCCTCGGTGCCGGATTCGGAAATCAAAGTGCCGAAAGTGAAATTCGGCAAGGTCGAGATCAGCCGGTTGGTCCTGGGCACCAACCCGTTCTATGGCTACGCTCATTACAACCAGATTCTGAGTAATGTGATGAGGGAATGGTATACAGCGGCGAAGGTACTTGAAGTCCTGCAGCAGTGCGAGAAGTATGGCATCAACGCCTTTAATTATGTTCACTCGGACCGCGCCCAGGCCGATTGGGAGCGGTATCAAGCCGAGGATGGCCGAATGCACTTGATCTGCCAGGGTACTACAGACGATCCGGCGGAATTGGTCAACGCCGTCAAGCCGATGTCAGTGTTTGTCCAAGGGGAGCGCACCGACAATGCATTTCGGGCCGGCCGGATGGACACTATCCGCGATTATTGCAAGAAGTTGCGGGACCTGGGTGTGACAATGGTTGGAGTCGGGAGTCACATCCCCGAAGTACTCGCCATGGTAGAGGAACAGGGCTGGGATGTCGATTGCTACGCTGGCTGTGTTTACAACCGAAGGCGCACGGCCGAGGAACTGCGCAAGCTGCTGGGGGGTGAACTGCCGGAAATGCCCTCCGAAGTGTACCTGCAGGACGATCCGCCGCGCATGTACAAAGTCTTTCGGCAGACCAAAAAGCCCTGCTTCGCGTTCAAAATCATGGCGGCCGGTCGGGTGCGCAGCCCAGAAGCAGCATTTAAACTCGCGTTCGATAGCATCAAGCAAACCGACTTCGTCATCGTGGGCATGTTCCCGCGCATCAAAGACGAGGTTAAGGAGAACGCCTACTGGGCGACTCGTCACGGCGTAGTATCCCCCTGACAGGCACAACCCCGAGTCTCCCGGCCGTTGTCGGTATGCTGTACTGCAGGTCTGGGTGCGCTACGTCTAAACGATAATAGAAGTTTGCGGAGATTATGTCAATTAGAAGAGGCTTCACCACGATTCACTCCCTATTCAATTAAACGTTTATAAAAATGGCGGGCCCGAGGAGACTTGAACTCGCGCCCAGTTGCTTGACAGATCTATGAAAACTTAAATCGCATCAATACTAAAAAAGGATAAGGTTGCTCCACGAATGGATGCCCCTTATTTTAGATAAAATTTCTTGCACAGAGAACCATGCAGACCGGTTAAATGGCGGAAAATATTGCTAAAAAGCCTGATGGCGGAGGAACGGGTGCGAACCTGCTGCGCATGGAGGGGATCGGCAAGAGTTTTTCCGGGGTGCGGGTGCTGACAGATGTTCGCTTCGATCTGAATGCTGGAGAGGTGCATATCCTGGCCGGAGAAAATGGTGCGGGCAAAAGCACTCTGATCAAGATTCTGGCCGGAGTTTACGACGATTACGAAGGCGATATCCGGCTGGATGGTAAGCCCGTGCGTTTCAAATCCCCTCAGGAGGCTCACCGGCACGGGATTTCAGTGATTTACCAGGAAATATCGCTGGTCGGAAACCTGAGCGTGGCGGAAAATATCTTTCTCGGCCGGGAGGCAACCCACACAGCAGGCTGGCTGAATACCGCAGGCCAAAAGGAACAGGCCCGCAGGCTTCTGGCTGAACTCGGCCTCCAGATCGATATTTCCCAACCCGTAGAGCAGTTCCCGGTTTCGGTTCAGCAGATGGTCGAGATCGCCAAGGCGCTTTCCTACGACTCCCAGGTGATCGTGATGGACGAGCCGACAAGCACACTCACCGAGCCGGAAGTGGAAAAACTGTTCTCGATTATCGGGGTGCTTAAAGCACGCGGCTGCGGAATAATCTACATCTCGCACAAGATGGAGGAAATCTACCGTATCGCGGACAGGATCACCGTGTTGCGGGACGGCCGCTGGGTGGGCACAGCCCAGGCCTCTGAACTTTCCCAGGATCAGCTTATCCGCTGGATGGTGGGCCGCGAGATCAGCCAGCAGTTCCCCCAACGCTCAACCAGGGCAGGCCCGGAATTGCTGGAAGTGAAAAGTTTCTTCCTTCTGGACAAGAACGACCCCTCGCGGTTTGTTATCGGGAAGGTTTCTTTCAAAGTACATGAGGGAGAGATAGTGGGTCTGGCTGGTTTGCAGGGATCGGGAAACAGCGAGCTTCTGCACGGGCTTTTCGGTGCCTCCGTCAGCCTGGCGCATGGTGAAATCACCCTGGAAGGCGAACCTTTCGCCATCCGCTCGCCGGGAGACTCCATTCGAAAAGGTCTGGCACTTCTGACCAACGACCGCAAGGCCAACGGTTACGTTCCCGAGATGAGCGTTACCCATAATATTACCCTGGCGGCTCTGGAAAGATTTTCCCCAGTCGGCTGGTTGAATCCGGCGGCTGAGGTGCTCTCCAGCCGTGCCAGGGCGGATTCTCTCCGGCTGAAAGCCGCCTCTCTCGACCAGGAAGTGAGCACGCTTTCAGGCGGCAACCAGCAGAAAGTTATTCTTGCCAAGTGGCTTGAGACCGGCCCCAGGGTGCTGTTCCTGGATGAACCCACACGCGGGGTGGATGTCGGGGTGAAGCACGAGATATACGAGCTGATGAACCACTGGACAGAGCAGGGCTGCGCTATCCTGCTAATCACCTCCGAAATGCCGGAACTGCTCGCCATGGCCGACCGGATTCTCGTGATGTACAGGGGCCGGGTGACTGCGGAATTTACCCGCGAGGATGCCACCCAGGAAAAAATTCTTAAAGCGGCAATGGGCGACTAAAGAGAGGCTCGAATGACAGATTCGATCGGTACCGATACAGTCACCGGCAGAATCTCAGCCTTTTTCCGTTCACCTGGCGCCCGAGCGCTGGCCTCCCTGGCAGTGATTTTCCTTCTGGGGATGATTTTCAATGCTGACGGAGCCTTTTTCAAGTGGGGCACCCACCGCGACATGCTTCGCCAGGTCTCTGTTTACGGAATCCTTGCCTGCGGCATGACCCTGGTGATTATCACCTCTGGTATCGACCTCTCGGTGGGGAGCATTCTTGGCTTTACAGCGGTTCTTTTTTCCCTGTTGAGCATCCCCTGGGGCTGGTCGCCCTGGTTAGCCATCCCGGCCACATTCGCAGTGGGAGCAGCCTGCGGGGTGGTTTCCGGCGCACTGATCGCCCGCTTTACAATCCAGCCTTTTATCGCCACCCTGGCAATGATGGTGTTTGCCCGCGGGATGGCGAAATTCGTCTCAGGCGGCCAGAAAATATCCACTGCAGTCCAGCAGGCCGACGGCAGCTACCAGTACGTGGAGGTCCCACCTGTTTTCGATTTTATCAATTCCACGACCCTGGGCGGCAATCTCACAGTAGTGACACTTCTTTTTATCCTTTGCGTGATTGTCTCCTTTATCATTCTCGCCAAACTGCGCTGGGGCCGCTACCTCTATGCAATCGGAGGCAACGAGGAGGCCTCCAGGCTGTCCGGCGTGCCGGTAGCCGCGGTTAAGGTTTTCGCATACGGCATGTGCGGACTTTTCTGCGCCCTGGCCGGGATCTGCCAGGCGGCCCAGGAATTTCAGGGAGACCCCGAGGCCGGCATAGCCTACGAATTAAGCGCTATCGCGATCGTGGTGATCGGCGGCACAAGCCTTCGAGGGGGAAGAGGCGGAATCTGGCTCACCTTTCTCGGCACAGTGATTATCGGCTACCTCGAAAAAGTGCTCAGTATCAACGCTGTTGGCGAGGAAAGCCGCCTGATGTTGACAGGAGTGATTATTATCCTCGCCGTTCTGTTTCAGAAACGTCGCACTTGAGGCGCAACCCGGTGGGAATATCCAGATCATGAGCAAAGAAAAACTTTTTGCAGTTGCAATGCTGGTTCTGCTCGCCCCTGTTTTCTTTTCCTGCTCGAAAAAGAAAACAGATCAGAGTAGGGAAAATGCAGAGGGAGCAAAATGGGTTATCGGGATGAGCCAGTGCAACCTGGGCGAACCCTGGCGTGTGCAGATGAACGCGGATATCAAGCAAGCCGCCGAGCAGTATCCCGAGATCGAGGTTATTTTCAAAGACGCCCAGAACGATAATCTCCGCCAGCGCTCACACGTGGAGGAGTTTATCAGCAGCGAAGTCGACCTGCTGATTATTTCGCCCAAGGAAGCGGCGCCGCTCACACCGCCGGTCAGGGAGGCTTTTCGCAAGGGGATTCCGGTGATTGTGCTCGACCGCCGGGTGCTCGGTGAGGACTACACCTGCTTTATCGGTGCGGACAACAAGAAGATCGGCAGGGCCGCCGGAGGCTGGATTGTCCAACGGCTCGGCGGCAAAGACAGGGTGGTGGAGCTCAAGGGCCTGATGACCTCCACGCCGGGTCAGGACCGGCATTCGGGATTCCGGGAGGGGATAAGGGGATCAAAGCTGGAGGTGATTTTCGAGGCGGACATGAAATGGCTCGAACCCAATGCGCGCCAGGAGATGGAATCCGCGCTGGCCCGATTCGACCAGATAGACCTGGTATATGCGCACAACGATCCCGGCGCCCACGGCGCCTGGCTGGCTGCCAAAGCCGCCGGACGGGAGAAGGACATTGTTTTTGTTGGCATTGACGGTCTCCCGCACGAGGGCCAGGTTTACGTGCGCCAGGGAATCCTGGAGGCGAGTTTCGAATACCCCACAGGCGGAAAAGAAGCCATCGAAACCGCAATCGCCATCCTTAACGGTAACCAGGCGCCCAAAGAAATAACACTGGCCTCCCGCGTGTTTACCCGGGAGAATATCGACAAGGGCGGCGAGTGGCTGGGGAAGGAATAAAAATTATCAATCAAACCTGCTTTTACGTCTACTCAAAGCTCTAACCGATGGATTGTCCCGGTTAAAGGGAGGGAACAAGATGAAATTGCGGCTGACGATTTTGGCGATCCTGTTTGCAGCAGTCTCAACAGCCTATCCGGATCAGGGCCGGACCCGCCAGGTGCCGAACACACTGGATCTTCGCCGGCACGCGGCAGGTTCGATCAATTTCCTCACCCGCACGCCCGACCCGGACCAGGGGATGCTCCCTTATTTCTGGACCTTTTTCGAAGACAACCCTGCTGAGCTGAGACACAACCACTGGGATTACTGCGAGAACCCGGGCCGCAACCTTTACGGCCTGATTGCCGCCAGGCAGATCACCGGAAGCCTGCAAGGAATGAAAGCGGAAAGAGCTTTCGAAAAGTTGATTTACCGCACCATGACAGGCGGCAACGGTCTTTGCTGGCGTCCGGATTACAGCCCGTTCGCCCGCAGCCGGGGCAGGCCGGAGATGAATCTCTGGGACAACCGGAGTGATTTCATGGGACTCTTGAGCCTGTATATGGTTTACCAGGAGCCTGCGGTCAGGGAAAAGCTCGAAGGCATGCTTGACGGCCTTCAGGAGCTGGCGATCACCAAAGGCAAGTATGTTTATTTCGAAAGGGAAGATATCCTGGCCGGCCACGTGGTCAACCAGGACCACGAGCCGCGAGTGGGCCAGCACTCCAGCGGCTGGATTACTCCGCTTATCAAATATTACCAGGTTACAGGCAGCAGGCGCGCGCTCGAAATGGCCAAAGGCCTGGCCAATTTCGTTGTGGATTACCAGCATACCTCGATCAGGGGCAACGCAGTGCTGGGGATTTCCAACGTGCACGGGGCCATGTTCGCTGTGGCCGGTGTGATCCGGGCCGCCCAAGTTACCGGGAACAGGGAACATCTCGAATGGGCCAACCGGATGGTAAAATACGCCTCAGACAAGCTGGCCAGCGATTTCGGCTGGGTCATGGAAATGGAAAGCCGCCAGGGGATGAGACCCCAAGATTCCAACTCGTGCGAATCCTGCGCCGTGGTTGACATGATTCAGTCAGTACTGCTGCTGGCCCAATCCGGTTACCCGAAATACTGGGACCTGATTGACCGCTACGTCCGGAACTATTTCACAGAGGCCCAGATCCTGGATACGGGCTGGATGCGCTCCAGTGTCCAGCGCGAGGACAACATTGCCTCCTCATTCAGGGACGTTCCGCAGAGAGTCAGGGGCTGTTTTGTGGGCTGGGGAGCACCGAATGATCTGGTGGACGAAAAAGCCCGGGTAAAGAACGCCATCCAGAACTGCTGCGGCCCGCACGGGGCCTGGGGCTTGTTCCTGGTCTGGCACCGAATAATCACCCGCGATGATTCAGGCATCCGGGTCAATCTCTTGCTGAACAAGCAAAGCCCCTGGTGCCGTATCGACAGTTACATCCCTTTCAGCGGCAGGGTGGAGGTTGCCATGTATACAGACAGCCCGCTCTTTGTCCGGGTGCCCGGGCATGTTGATAAAAGTGAGGTTCGCTGCAAGGTGGACGGCAAAAAAGTGGGAGTGAAATGGGACGGCGCTTATGTCCGCTTTCCCGGGCTGAAAGCCCGGCAGGTGGCCGCTGTGGAATTCCCGCTCAGGCACCGGTTCAGCAAAGAGGTTCTGAACAGTGTCCAATACACGGTGGAGTGGAAAGGCAATACCGTGCTCAGTATCGACCCGCCGGGCAGGATCGCCCCTCTTTTCCAACGGGAGCATTTTCGCGCCCCGGAAGCCCCGATGAAAACCGAGCCGGACCCGGTTTTCCGCCCCGAAATAGACCGCGCGCTGAATGAGATAGACTGGTAGGTCAGGTTAGGCGTAGTTCAATAGTGTCAGGTAAAATCCACTGACGATATTAGAAAAATTTGAAATTATATGAGTTGCATCGTAGAGCTTTTTTCAGGATAGGAAAAAAATATTTCTTACCGCGGGTGATACAGGCTGAAAGGATAAATTGACAACCGGTGTAGGAACTACTTTAGAAGAAATAATTCAGGACACACCCCGCCTGCTGAAGCAGGCACTCCTCTCAAGAGGGGACTTTTCCCCCCTCCCCACGCTTCTGTTTTGTGCAAATCCGGGTGGTGGGGCTGTGCTGTTAAAATCCCCTCTAACAAGAGGGGACACAGGGGTGTGTAAGAATTTGTGGCGAATGATTTAGACTTACCGGAAAATTATCCTTCTTAAATTAACCGGATTGTACTAATTGTAATTATCAAATTAACTCAGTTTGATGGAGAGAAAATGTCCAGAAAAGCAGGGTTCAGCCTGATTGCTCTTATTTCTCTTTTTATCTGCATTGCAGCTTACTGCGCAAAACTGGGTGATGGCGGCTGGTTTATCAGCGCGCTGCCCGGTTCTGTACGCCTGGACCCGGTGAGCGGAAAAATAGTCGAGGACCGGCCGGATATTTACGATATGAAACCGCTGGGCGACCTGCTGGAAAAGAACTGGGTCTATGATGGCAAACAAATCCGGCTGTACGCAGCACGGGGCGAATATGTTTCTTTCCAGCTCGTGATCAGACGCACCACAGAGGACACACTGAAAGATATTCATGTGGAGATGACACCGTTCGCAAGTGATGGAGGCACTTTTCAAGCCGAGCCCGAGCTTTTTCTCGAATGGTCGGTGAAAGTGACAACAAAATCGTCCGGCTACGAGATCGCTTCCTACGGCCCGGGCTGGTACCCGGATGCTCTGATCCCGCTGGCATGCCTCCAGACAGGGCCGGAAAAGCAGAGAAGGCTGATCTACCCGCTTAGCCTGCCAGATTTCCGCAACAGGATCGACAACCAGCGCTATTGCGTTATCTGGGTCGATCAGTTCGTGCCTTTCGAACGCACAAAAGCCGCGCCCGGCATTTATCGCAGCGAAATCAGGGTTACGATCGACAGGCGCACGAAAAAAATCCCGGTTACCCTGAAAATCTGGGATTTCGCCCTGCCTAATGCCAACACCCTCGCCGGGAACCTTCAGCAGGGCGGTTTCATGCGCAGGCTGGACGAGGATCTCGAACTGGCAGTCTACCAACTGCTAAAAAAGAACCGGATTGTCGCTGTGGACCAGACCTACCGGCCCCAACTCAACATTTCCAGAGATGGCAAAGTCAGTATCGACTGGACAGACTATGACAAACGGGTGAAAAAATACCTCACCGGCGAGGCTTTCACTCTAAAATACGGCTACAGCGGCCCCGGCTACGGCGAGCCGCTCGAGTGGTATCTCCTGCCGTTCAACTGCCCGGGCGACCGTCATGGCAGTTCACGGCCCGGCTGGCCCCCTGTGGGCACGAAAGACGAGGAGCGCACGCCTGCCAACCGGGCAATCTACCTGGAAACGATTCACAAGGTGCGGGAGCATGTGCTCTCCATGGTCGATCCGGAGAAAACCCGTCTGGTGGTTTTCCTGGGCGGCCTGGACGAGTCTTATTTTCCCGAGGCCTGGGACCGGATGGTCTACTACGGCAAAATGTTCAAGGAGCATTTCCCGGAGGCCGGCCACCGGGTGGACGGCGGCTACAGCCAGGAGGCCATGGAAACTATCCACGAGGCTATAGATTACTGGTGCTGCCATTCAGTGGGATACAACATGGAAACAGTGGAGGACTACCGCAAGCTGGGAGTCATAGACTGGGTATACGGGCCTGTGCTGTATGAGCGCCGGGGCAACAGCGGGGTGGGCAGCTCAACTTTTATCGACCTGGAGCTGACCAACGAACGGGCGATAAGCTGGGCCTGCTGGAAATACCGCACTCTCACCTGGGTCAGCTGGGGAATCGGCAGCCAGTGGAACGCGGCCTGGTACAGTCCGGAGACCTGGAAACACGCGGTCAGCGAGGAGGGAAAACCCCTGCGCTACCGCAGTTTCAACGGCAACGCGCTGGAGGTTTACCCTCCGGGGATCGTGCCTGGGGTGAACCGGCCCTGCCCGACAATCCGCCTGAAAAACATGCGCGACGGCGTGGAGGAATATGAGTTCATGCGGATTCTCGCTGAGCTGGACGGGAATGAAAAAAGAGCGGATGCTGTTGTGGATAAGATAATCAACAAGCCGTTCGGGAAACAGAGTGTCGGCAACCTGGATGTCTGGAGCCACGACCCGCAAGCCTGGGATGCGGCGCGGATCGAGCTGGGGGAGATGATCGGGAAAGCAGCGAAATAGCCTGATATTAACAAAAAGAAAGGCTCATGCCGGAACATTCTTGGCGGAATCGACGGCATGAGCCTCTTTTTTATTAAAAATTATCCTCCGGTAAACCCAACTAACCCAGGCAAAATATAAACGGCCATTACCCAAGTAATACAAGTTGCTATAGCAATGTGCTTTGCAATTTTCGTATCTTCCGATATAGGTTCGCTCCTGAAAGCTGCGATTTCATTTATTATTATTGAAATGCTTTCGGTTTTCATATTTGAAATTATCAGGCTGTCACCAACCACAGCCAAAAGCCTACCCTTATATTTATTTTCATCATGTGTGTATATATTTACCTTTTTCCCGATCAATGCCTCGAAATAAAAGCTGTAACTCACCTTATTTTCAGATCCCGGGCATTCAGCAGGCTTTGCAAGGATTTGTTTCTCCCGCATAGACAACCATATGCTTAGAGTTATCATCAAATAAATATTTATAACCCTTTTCATTCAATATCTACCTGAAAAATAGTTAGTTAGCAGCACCGCCCAACGCCAGAGCAGCTATACCGACCGGCAGAATTATCAAGTAAATCAGAAAGATTTTTTTTGAGAGTGTTTAGGAACCAGTTTGATGTGTTTTATCTCTGAATAAGGAATAACCTTTTTCTCAAATTTTATTTTTTTGTCATATTTTTTTCTTGTGATCTCAATTCCGTTATCTCTCAATTTTATTTTACCGATATAGGTGTCGCCATTAACCATTGTTATACTGAATCTTTCATTTTTGGAAATTTTTAAAAGCTTGATTAATGCCGAATCCACATACTCGTACCGGCTCACGGATAACGGTTTATTTAAAGAAGAATCTACAGTTGCTCCATCATCGGGGATAGCATCTAAAGCAGAATTTGCTATGCTCGGAGAATTTTTAATGGTATCAGCTTGTGTGGGTAAAACCTGCTTTGCATTCAAAGGACAAATGTTAGCAAGAATGCCCAAAATCAATGTGCAAGCTACTATTTTTTTGGGAGTGCTTCTTCTATTCATGGGTGCGGAGTACTAAATTGTTGTTTTTTTATCTTTGGCTATATCTAAAAATGTAAATCAATTCCAAATCAAGCGCACTAGAGGCTTTTATAAAGGAAAGGACAGCATAAAATCAGTCACTTAAATATCCACCAACCAAACGGATTGCAACAAATGCAATACTTCCCAATATACAAAAATGCTTTAACTCATTAATATTAAACTTGCTTAAGCTCAGCTTTCTTATGTTGTATCTTTCAAATCTTAGAATTTTATTTCCTTTTTCGATTATAATGTAGTCTACGCCGACTTCCAGCAGTTTGCCTTTCGTTTTAAAATTATCTACAGTTATTACCTCAACATTTTTCCCAATATATTCTGAAAACAGATACAAATATTTTGTTGTTGATCGATCCTGAGAAATATTTTGTATACTTTGATTGTTGATATTGTCAGCTTGTAAAAAACTCTGTTGCGTGAATACCAATACCAAAGTTATCAGGGCTGTTTTCATCTTATTTTATTATCCATTTTTAGTTTATTGGGCCGCAACACCAGACAGGAAAAATACTATAGATCCGAATGTAATAGCATATATTAAATAAAGTTTCGAACGATCTCTCGATACCTTAATAGAATTTACATTTTCCAATGAAATTTTTTCCAATTCTTCTTTCAGTCCTTTTTTAGAAGATTTTTTTATTAGAAAGCATTGATCGTTTTCAAAAAGTATCTTCCCTTTATATTTGCTCCCATCCTTGAATCGAATCTCAAATTTTTCATCCTCGCATATTTTCATCCAGGTGATCAAAGCAGAATCCGTACAGGCAATTTGTTGAGTGGGATATTTGAATGTAGAGTCTTTGGTGATACCTGGAGCGGTCTTGATATTATTTTCCTCAGACAGCTCGTGACTCGCATTTAGCGGACATGCATTTACAAACATTACCCAAATCAATGTGCAGGCCGCTATTTTTTTAAAAGTATTTTTATTCATGGGTATGGATCAGTTGAGAGAGCTAAATGGTTATTATTTACCATTTACCCTTGGGCTAGATGCCACAATTTAAGGGCTTAACTGGTTGGGGGGGGATTTTTACTAAATATTTTCGGCAGTAAAAAGTAGTTTTTACTTACCGGATTGGAGCCTTATTCATTTAAATATACTTTGTTAATCTTTTATGTCAATTGAATATAAGCAATAAATTTTAGTTTTTATATGAGTTGAAGTTTAAGAAAAAAAATATCAGGGGCGACCGGCCGGTCGCCCCTACGTTTTAGACAGGCTGCTCAAATCACTCCCGGCCCCTCCACAGGCAAGCCATGAGCAGCTTTATACTCCAGGCTTTCTTCGATTTGGATGTTCCCGCAGAGATTGACCCTGAACCCCAGGGCATTGGCCATGGCGGCCTTGGCAAGGGCTATCTCATTGGCTGCTCTGGCATCAGGGGCATAGCTCACCGTGATATGGTTCGACTTGTGCTTGGCCATCAGGGCGTCACGCGATACACCGTAGAGCAGGGCGTGCATCAGCGGCCACTCCCTGGTCGTGGCTTCCCACCTTCGCGCACTTTCCTCCTCCGGCAGTTTCACAGCCGCGCCACGGCCGATATCCAGGCAGAATTTTTCTCCGTCCAGGTACACCCGGCTCCAGATCAGCTCGCCGGGGCGGGCGAGACCCCTGGTGGCGATACCGTTCTCCACGAAAAACTCATACGGCTGGCGCACGGCCTCCATGTCCGCCCAGCCCTGTTCCATGTGCCCGGCAGGAGTGTTTCCAGAGAGCTCAAAAGCCCAGATAAATGCCTCTATCTCGACCTTTTTGCCGCCGAACCAGCCAATGCCCTTGAAAGTATCGCCCCAGCGAACGTCATGCTGGGTGGTTTCCCAGAGCCTGGCAGGCAGGCGGCTGCCGCGGTAGATAATCTTGCTCAGGGTCTGGTCCACTGCGCAGCCCATGTCGGCCTCGTTGGCGCACATGATCGGCTCACCCGGCATCACCTCGGCTCCCCTGTACTCCACCGGCGGTCTTTCTGTGCTGTTGAGCATTGCCTCCACCACGTCCGAGGCTGCGCAAAGCCGGGCCAGGCCCAACTGGTAGGCGATCCCCACCCCGTCGAGCCCCTCCTCGGCAGCGTGTTTCACTATCGCCCCGTACATCTGCCCTGACTGCACCACCGCGCTTTCGGTGATATCAGTGAACGGGTTGGCACCGATCTCGAGCCTGAATCCCCTGTCAAGGAGCCATTTCATGTAGCCCAGGGCTTCGGCGCGCGGGATTTCTCTCATCCGGGCATAGAGATCGCTCTGGTTAAGCCTGCGCAACTGGATTCCCAGGCCCACCATGTCACGCTCGTCGAATGCGGCGTTGATCATTCCCATGCATAGCGGGTCGTAGAGTCCGATAATCCGGGGCTGGGTGAGGAAATCCTCCGCAGCCTTTTCCCCGAACCCGATAGAAGCCGCGTACTGCTTGTGTTCACCGGGCTTGAAAGCTTTGACATGCGTGAGGTCGTGCGTGATTCTGCCGGTTTTGACCCACTCTTGCAGTTTTTTTGCGGACACCTGATCGGTGAACTCTTCACTGCTCCAGGCAATCGAATGCCCGGCCTGTTCGGGGGAAAATTTGTGTCTGGTCAGGCAGGCCTCAAGTCCCAGGGCACCCACCAGCCCGGGCCAGGTGCCGTCGAAATTCGACGCTACCAGGATCGGTCCCCTGTGCTCCCAAAGATTGTAGACAACGTGGTTGCTGTACTGCCACACCGCCTCGGCTACCAGAAGCGGGGCATCTTTGGGAATTCGGGAGAAAATTTCGCGTCCCTGGGCCTGGGTTTCGATAAAACCGTGACCCAGGGCCGGATCAACCTTGGGATGCGCCCTTACGATTTCGTAGCCCAGGCGCTTGAAAGCCTTGCGAAGTTGCCTTTCGCATTCGAGCTGGGCATTCTGGCAGGCCGTATTGGCGGTTCTGCGGCGGTCGCCGTTGGCCACCAGAACGATTGATTTAGTGCCGAGTTTCAATTTTTCCGGCTGCCGGAGAACCTCGTTGTTCCAGTTAACCATATTGATCTCCATAATCTTCGGTTTGACTCATAAATGAATCGTTGTTTTTTTTCAAAGATTTTACAACCTAACGAAAGGAGCCTCTGTTGGCTGGCTTTCCTCGCCTTCTTCAGTTCTCCTTGCCCCAGAGATCGGGCTTGCCGCCCATTATCTGGCGCCAGGCGTCCCGCCAGCGGTGGATGTCCACCACACCGACAGTGGGCATGGGCTTGCGCGCCTGGCGGCCCTGGATAGCTGGAAACCTCTTATGCGGTTCGGTCTGGTACCAGTAGGCAACCGAGGCTATCTCCAGGGTGAGGCAGTTATTGTGCCCGTGCTCGATAGTGGCTTTCAGAGATTTGGAAAAACGTACCGGGTCCTGTATGTGGAAACGGTAGCAGTGGGTGCGGCCCATCCAGCCGGATTCCTTGTTCACCCGCACCAGACCGTAATACGGATGCTGGTAATATTCTTTCGGGCACCAGCTCATGTTGAAATAGTCCTCTGTGCCAGTACCGTGAAGGGAGGAGGGCCATTTTTCGCCGTCGATAAAAAACATGTCGTCCCCCTCGCCGTACCACATCGGGGTGGGAGTGGTAACATAGTAGTTCACCCCGACAAAATGGCCTGCACCCTCGGTTTCCATGAACAGGTAGTTGCGCTCGCCGCTGGGGTTTTTCCCCTGTGGCCCCAGGGTACCCCACTCGTTCTCGCCCTCGGACGGAGCATCTGTCAACCGGCGGTTCCACCAGGCATGGAAACGGCCCACCTCGCTGCCGATTTTCTCGTGTTCCTCGTAGTCCACGTAGTAGTAAAAGTTGGAAACGTCGATCTCCGAGTCGTTCTCCACAGTGATCCGCGCTCCATTGCTGAACGGCATGGGAAAATAGCAGACCATGGCGCGTCCCTCTGCAGGGCCGCTGGAGAGAAAGGGAGTGGAGTAGTTGTAGAACTCGGCGAATCCCTGGCCGAAAAAATCACCTATCGGCGACTGGACGCTCGGGCTCGTTTCCCCGTCCCAGAACATCCGTAAGATAAGGTTGCGCCTGGAGAGCTCGTGCTTGTGGTTGATCGTGACCCAGATGTGGGTAATTATTCCTGCACCTTCCGCGTTAAAAATCTCTTCCGTGGTTCCGGCGGGTATTTTTATATAGTCATGGTTCCCACCGCTGCGGTCGAAGCTGGAGATTCTTTTGGAGCGCACGTCCTTTTTTATCAGGGCCAGATCTTTGAGATCACCGAAACTCTGTGCCTGGGCAAAGCTGAAAATTGCGAATGAGACCGCAAGAAAAGTGGCATGAAAACAGCGCAGTTTCATGGGACGCTCCTTTTGGAAGATATTTGAACAGGAGAGATGGCGAGGTAAAATCGTAAAGTTAAGATAATTGTCACTCAATGCAGATGCAACAACCGGCAGGTCAAAACAGAACTCGCTTGGTAGGATTATCAAGAAATGCTGCTGATCGAGGCGGCAATTAAAAAACCGAGCCTGGGAATACAGATTATTCACACAGGCCCGGTTCCGTTTTTTTGAAATGAGAATAGTTCTACAGGTAATTTAAGCCAAAAAATATTTTTGTACCCTTTTTTCAGGTTATCAAAGCTCCCTGACCCAGATATTGCGAAACTGGACCGGGTGGTTGTGGTCCTGAAGGAATATCGGGCCGCGGGCGGTTTCAGCAGAGCCGAGCCTGCCGCCGGTGGGCTCAACTTCCACGTGGTCCTGGATCAGAACACCATTGTGCAAGACAGTCACAGTGGCTTTCTTGACCACCTTGCCGGCACTGTCGAGTTTCGGCGCACGGAAAATGATGTCGTAGCTCTGCCAGATTCCGGGCGGCCTGGAAACGTTGACCAGCGGGGGATACATCTTGTAAACCGCTCCGCACATACCGTCGATATAGGTTTCGTTAATATAGGAATCCAGAATCTGAACCTCGTAGTTCCCCTGGATATAAACTCCGCTGTTGCCGCGGTCCTGATCCTCGCCCCTGGCCGGAGCGGGGGTGCGGAATTCAAGGTGAATCTGGATATCGCCGAACTCTTTCTTTGTCTTGATCCCGCCTTTGGCCACTGTCATGGCTCCGCCAGAAACTATCCAGCTCGCAGGGCTGCCGTCGGTGTGAACCCACTCGGACAGGTTCTTGCCGTCGAACAGCACGACAGCGTCCGAGGGAACCTCACCCGGCAAGGCGCTGACCGCCTTGGGCTGGGCCTCCTCGGCATAGAAGTGTGATGACACGGCCAGGATTGAAACCAATGCAATTACAAAACTTCTTGTACCCGTTTTACGCATTGAAACCTCCGGAAAATTGTGATTGGTTCCTTCAAGCACCTTTCAGGAGAAAAATATAATACATAACCGATAAGTAAATATTTTAGATGAAGCCAACCCGCTTTCTCTAGCCCGGATTATTCATATAAAATCGATTTGTTTGCCACAGAATCGCACCTCAAGAGCGCGAGTTTTTAATTCTTCTGGCACGGGTGAAATAAAATAGTACCTACCGATTTAAGGGATACGGCGCGCCGTGTCCTAATGTTATGTTTTCCAATAGATTAGCAAATAAATCAGATAAATTTTCCCATACATTCAAGCAGGAAACCAATCTGCTCAGGGGTATGCCCGGCACTCACTGCAAGGCGGATCATGCCGCCCTCCGGGCTGCCGGGATAGGTGGAAAAGGGAGCGAGTATTCCCTGTTCGAGCAGTCTCTTGCACAGGCTCTGCATTCTTTCAGTGCTGGCGAGACATAGTGGAGCTATGGGCACGCTGTGGTTATCCGCCGGCAGTCCCAGCCCGGCCAGGCCCTGCTTGAGCAGACCGGCGTTATCACGCAATTTCTTTAAGAGTTCAGGATGCTGCTCCAGATATTCAAAAGAGGCCAGTGCCGCCCCTACAACCGGCGCAGGCGGAGGTGTGGCCCCCTGGTAGGCCAGAGAACGTTTCCTTAAAGTTTCAGTCAGCCGGAGACTTCCGGGCACGCACCCGCCGAATGCGCCGAAAGCCTTGCTCAGGGTGGCGCAGGAATGGATGTTGCTCCCGGTGCATCCGTGGAACTCGGCGGTTCCCCTGCCATGTTCACCCAGCACGCCGAATGCATGTGCATCATCGAGCAGCACGAGAGCTTCTCTGTCCCCCAGCATTTTCAAGACCTCGGGCAGGGGAAAAACCGTGCCGAACAGCGGAGAAACTCCCTCGGCCACAACGATTATCCTGTCCGCGACTCCCGAGGCATTTTTTAATGCAGACTCCAGGGTTCCCAGGTCTTCAATTTTGAATTCAAGGCAACTCGAGGTCCGAACAGCCACAGCCTCCCTGATACTGGAATGGGCATTGTGCTGAATCAGAATCGTATCATCCTTTTCGAACACAGCAGAGAGAAGGGCCTCCATTCCCATATAACCCGTAGCCATTGCTACAGCATCCTCTGTGCCGGCAAAACGGCTGATAGCTTTTTCGATCTCCAGGTGGAGCTCGGTTGTGCCGATCGAAATCCGTGAAGAGGATGAGCTTATTCCGTAGCGCGCAACTGCTTTCTCAGCACCCCGGGCCAGCTCCGGCCTGCCCGCCATTCCCAGGTAATCCGTTCCGCCGAAAAACAGATAGCGCTTTCCTCCAACCGATATCTCAGGCCCGACCAGTCCCTGTAATACAAATCTGTCCATCGGATAATTCAGGTTTATGGTTTTACTTCTTAGGAACCAATCTGAAAACAGTTCAAACTCACAATCCATCCCAAAAACTCGTTGCCTGTCATTTTAAAAGGTGTTACCATAACTAGCAATATTTTTCGCCTGATCCAAAATAAGTTAGGCCTCTTTTACATCTCGTAACCACAGGAGTAAAAGATGAATACTGAAGAAAAATACAAAAAATACGTAAATACCAGTTTTCTCAAGGCAGTCGAACCTGTGGTGGTCGAGAGAGCCAGCGGCTCCAAGTATATCGATCTGTCAGGCGCGGAATATCTCGATTCGTTCAGCGGGATTTCCGTGGTAAATTCAGGTCACTGCAACCGCGAGGTGGTGGAAGCGGCCAAGGCACAGCTCGATAAGCTTTTTCACTGCTGCTCATACATCTATTACAACATCCCGATGGCCGATCTTGCCGAGGTGCTCGCCCGGATCACCCCGGGAGAGTTGCAGAAATCGTTCTTTGCCAACAGCGGAGCGGAAGCAGTGGAGGGCGCCATGCGGCTTGCAAAGCAGTACACCGGCAAGTTCGAGTTTATCTCTCTGACTCACTCTTTCCACGGCCGAAGTCTGGCCACCCTGAGTGTGACCGGCAATGCCAGCCGCAAGAAAGGCGGCGGGCCATACATCCCCGGAGTGGCTTTCGCACCCGCTCCATACCATTACCGCTCACCTTTCGGCCAGAAAGATGCGAAAATGACAGCCAGACTCTGCGCCCGCGCTGTGGAGGATGTGATCCGCTTCCACACCAGCAACCGCGTGGCTGCTTTCATTGTGGAGCCGGTAATGGGCGAAGGAGGGATTATCGTTCCACCGCCCGAGTATTTCGAGGAGTTGGTACCGATACTCGAAAAACACGGGATTATCATGATCGCCGACGAGGTTCAGTCCGGGTTCTGCCGCACAGGCAAGATGTTTGCCTGCGAGCACTACGGGCTCGAGCCGGAGATCATCACCCTGGCCAAGGGGATTGCCAATGGTCTGCCGCTTTCGGCTTTCACGGCTGTCGAGGAGGTGGCGGATTCTTTCACTCCAGGTGACCACCTTTCCACTTTTGGCGGCAACCCGGTAAGCTGCGCGGCTGCGCTGGCCAATATCGCTTTCATGGAGCGGGAAAAACTCGCCGACCAGGCAGCGCGCAAGGGCGAACGCGTGATGGAAAAACTTCGCGCACTGAGTTCAAACAAGGTCGTGCTGGGTGAGGTTCGCGGCAAGGGGCTGATGATCGGCGTGGAGCTTGTCAAAGACGCCGAAACCAAGGAGCCTGCAGCCCAGGAGGGCGCCGCAATCAGAAGAATGGCCCTGGAAAGAAAAGTCCTGCTCGGTCTGGGCGGGAGTTTCGGCAACGTGCTGCGGATCCAGCCCCCGCTCACTATCACTGACAGCGAGTTGGAACACGTGATCGAGGTGATTCAGGAATGCCTGAATAATCTGTGAACGATCGGTATTTGAGCCTGCAGTTTGCCAAATGCTGAATTTGATGACTTCATCCTGTGAGGAAAAGATGAGCCCCCATTCCGCAGTTAAGCAAAACAGGGAAAAACACCCGGTCACAAATCCGGCCACTGGCGAGGTGATCGGCCAGATCACCTGGTCTGCCCCGGAAAAGGTGGGCCAGGCTGTGGAAAAAGCAAGTAAGGCATTCGAGACCTGGAGCAGATTGACTGTGAAACAGCGGGTCCAGGTGTTTTTTCGTCTCAAGACGATTCTAGAGAACAACCTCGATGAGCTCTCCCATCTCTGCACCTCGGAAAACGGCAAGACAGTGGCCGAATCCAAAGCCGGAATAAATAAAGGGATCGAGGTAATCGAGTACGCGGCAAGCCTTCCCCAAATTCTTGCCGGTGGATACCAGGAGGTCAGTTCCGGGGTGAGCTGCCGGATGATCACCGAACCCCTGGGAGTAGTAGCCGGGGTGACCCCGTTCAACTTTCCTGTAATGGTGCCGCTCTGGATGATCCCCCTGGCGCTGGCCTGCGGGAATACTATGGTGCACAAGCCCTCCGAGCAGGTGCCGCTTTCGGCGATCAGGCTCCGCGAGCACCTGATAGAGGCCGGTCTGCCTGAGGATGCCTTTCAGTTGGTGCACGGCGCACGGGAAACCGTGGAATGCCTGATTGACCATCCCAAGATCGAGGCGTTTGCGTTCGTGGGCTCCACAAAGGTGGCCCGGATCGTTTACGAGCGCGGGACCCGGCTGGGCAAAAGGGTTCTTGCCCTGGGTGGAGCGAAAAACCACCTGGTTCTTTTGCCGGACGCCGATCCGGACCTTTCGGCCGATAATATCAGCACCTCTTTCTGTGGCTGCACCGGCCAGCGCTGTATGGCGGCAAGTGTACTTGTGGCGGTGGGAGACACCCAGGAAATAATAGACAAGATTGTTGAAAGAACCAAAAAAATCACGCCCGGCAAGGATATGGGGCCGGTAATCAGCAAGCAGGCTCTCGAGCGGATAACCGGCTATATCGAGCAGGCGGAAAAGGCTGGAGTAAAAGTGCTGGTGGATGGGCGCAACGCAACTGTGCCCGGCAAGGAAGGCGGTTTCTGGATGGGCCCCACGATCCTCGACAATGTCACCCCTGATATGCCTGTGGCCCAAGAAGAAATATTCGGCCCTGTTCTTTCAATCATCCGGGTATCCAAGCTGGCTGAAGCCATCGAGATTGAACGCAAAAACCAATACGGCAATGCTGCAGCGGTTTACACCCGCAACGGAGGCCTGGCTAAAAAATGCGCCGAGAGTTTCAACGCCTCGATGATCGGAATCAATATCGGGGTGCCGGTGCCAAGAGAGCCGTTCGCTTTCGGCGGCAGGGGACAGTCGCGTTTCGGCTACGGAGATATAACAGGTGAAGGCAGTATCCAGTTCTGGACGCAAACCAGAAAAATCACCGAAAGATGGGGTCTCCCGGAGGGCGAAGAATGGAGGTTTTAAATCCTTCCGGCAAAGGCGCCAAACCGCCTTCCAGGCCGCAGGACAATTCCCACCGGCCGCGCTGCCGGGAACTCGGTATAAAGATCGGGATTTTCCCACCCGGAGAGTATAACGCAATTACCGATATAGCCGGAGTCAAGGTTGGCCATTCCACGATCTGGCGCGGAGAGGGTAAGCTGGTAATCGGCGAGGGCCCTGTGCGCACCGGTGTCACCGCCATTGTTCCCCACGATTCGAACACGATCAAAAATCCTGTAGAAGCTGCCAGTTACGTGTTCAACGGCGCTGGCACCACCACCAGCCTGGCCTGTGTCCAGGAGTACGGCCTGCTCGAAACGCCGATCCTGCTCACAAATACTCTGAGCGTGGGAACCTCCTATGACGCACTTGTTCGCTATATCGTGGAGAACTATATCGAAGGCCCGGATGACAGGGGCTGGTTCGCTCCGGTAGTGGGCGAGACCTACGATGGTTTCCTGAACGATATCCACGGTCTCCATGTACGCGTGGAACATGTCTATGAGGCAATAAAGGCAGCCAGTTCGGGCCCGGTCGCTGAGGGCGCTGTCGGAGCGGGAACAGGGGCGAGGACCTGCAATTTCAAGGCCGGGATCGGCACATCATCCCGCGTGGTTAAACTGGGGAGCAGTGAATTCACGATTGGAGTGCTGGTGCAGAGCAACCTGCCCGGCACCCTTGTTGTGGATGGAATCCCTGTAGGAAAAGAACTGGACGTGGTGGACAGGGAGCTCGGATCAAGCCAACAAGGCTCGATCATGGGGATTATCGCAACCGACCTGCCTTTGGACTCGCGTCAGCTGAAAAGGCTTGCCGCACGCTGCACTCTGGGCATGGCCCGCACAGGGGTGTCCGGCTCCCACGGCAGCGGAGACTTTTTTATCGCTTTCAGTACCACTTATCGCTCCGGAACAAGTCAAGGTCGAGGGCTGTTCTACAGGCCGCACAGGATTAAAGATGAAAATTTCCTCACCCCGGCCTTTGCCGCCACCGCGGATGCTGTGGAGGAGGCTATCCTGAATTCGATATTCAAGGCGGTTACCGTGGTCGGCAGGAACGGCAACACCGTGGCCGAGCTGAATCTGGAAAAAACGCTTGAAATCATGCGCAAGTACGGCAAGACAGTCTAATTACTTAACCCGGATTGAATTGAAACTGTTTAAGAAACGATCACTTGCGTAAGGGCACGGCGCGCCGTGTCCCTACGGGTGGTTTTTACCGAAACCATGGAATAACACACCTTTGGTTCATTATTTTCGGAGCAGATAAGTTAATTCCGAATCTGTCTCTTTTACTTCGCTGGCTTGGGAGGTCGCCTCGTGCTCAGGGCACACCCTGAGCACGAAAGGCATGCCGGATGTTGGAATATCTATCAGGGCATGGATGGAAATTATTTATCATCTACACGCTACCCCTTTTATGTCCCCTAGCCACGAGACTTCAATAATTCGGGCGACCAACCGGTCGCCCCTACGCTTGGAATTATGCTTGATTGAATAATTCCAGTTATCTAAAGGTGATACTCCAGTATAAAAAATCCTGTTATGGCTTGTGGCAATTTATGAACAATCCAGGTTAGCCGTCATGAGCCGCTGGCTCACCCGGAAATAATGAAAATGTTTCATGTAGGGACACGGCGTGCCGTGTCCTGCAGTGGTTTTTACCGAAACCATGGAATAACGCACCTTTGGCTCATTATTTTCGGAGCAGAAATTATCTGAACAGGGCACGGCAGGCCGCGGCCTTACTAATCCGCATTGAAAATCACAATAAGGAAGCCGCATGGAGCATACCAGCCTGATCCATCCTGATGACACCTGGGTACTCTGGACATTCCTGATCGTCTGGGCTGCCTTTTCGATCTATTCCGAACAGAGATACAAGCTGGCGGCCAAGCTCAGCGGACCGGTCGTGGCACTGATCGGCGGGCTGGCATTCGCCAATTTTGGTATTATCCCCCTGGAAAGTGCGGTGTATGATGCGGTCTGGGATTACATCGTCCCGCTCTGCATTCCGCTGCTGCTTCTCAAAGCCGATATCAGGAAAATCTGGCGCGAGACCGGCCGCCTGCTCGGCGCTTTCCACGTGAGCGCACTGGGCACGGTAGTGGGTGGATTCACGGCTGCTTTGGCCCTGAAAAGCATAGTCAGCTACGTGCCTGAAATAACAGGGATCATGACCGCCAGCTATATAGGCGGGGCGATGAATTTCCTGGCTGCGGTGAAAATTTTCAGCGCGCCTGAATCGACGACCAATGCGCTGATTGTGGCTGACAACCTGGTAATGGTGGTGCATATCATCGCCATGCTCGCTCTGCCCGGCGTGGCCTGGGCGGTCCGCTCCTTCGGCACCCTGCCGGATGAGGAACTCTACGAGAACAACAATACCTCTGCTGAACCGGATACAACGCATTACTGGCGGCCCAAGCCGATCTCGCTGGTGGATATCGGTAAAAACCTGGCGCTGGCTTTTATCATTGTCACACTCTCCACCAAGCTCAGCAGTGTTATCCTCGCCACCTCGCTTCCAGAAACCCTGCGCAATTTCCTGGGCAACAAATACCTGCTGTTCACTTCGGTGACTGTGATATTTGTCCTGCTGTTCCCAGCTTTCAGCGCCCGCCTGGAGGGCACGCAGGAGATGGGAACTTTCGCGATCTATCTTTTCTTTGTATTGATCGGGATCCCGGCCTCTATCAAGACGATTCTGCTCGAGGCTCCGATACTTTTCGTTTTCTGCGGAATAATGGTACTTTTCAATGTGCTGGTTACTTTCGGACTCGGAAAGCTGCTGGGTTACAAGCTGCCTGAACTGGTGCTCGTCTCGATCGCCAACACCGCCGGCCCGATGAACGCTGCCGGTATCGCTATCGCCAAGAAATGGAACAAGCTCATTCTGCCGGCTTTCCTTGTCGGTATCTGGGGCTATGTTATCGGAACCTATCTCGGGGTGATAACGGGCGAGATGCTGCGGATGATTTTTTGAAGGGGGTTTCTATGCGATAGGTTGTAAATACCGCAGGGACACGGAATGCTGCGCCCCTGTATATTCGATACACAGGTTGAAAGGTTATTCACCTGATTCTCGAAATATCCGGCCTGAAAAAATATTTTCACCTGTTTCCTCCTGAGGTAATAATGGAAATGTCCAAACCAATCAAAAGAAATTGCTTTTTCAAACAGTTCTGCGGTGCAGGGGTTGCTGCCTGCCTTCTTGGCTCAGCCTACCCGGCCGGGAGTGCTGAAAATAAATTCCGGCTGCTCGACCACCCTCGCCACAAGAGGGATTTCAATGATATGCGCAGCAAAAAGGTGATCTTCCTGGCCCACTGTATCCCGAACATGAACGCGCGCATGCATAACTGCGCCAGGGTCTTCCCTGCCTCGGTCAAGCCGATTATCCGGTTCTGCATGGATAACGAGCTGGGAATGGCCCAGATGCCGTGCCCCGAGCTGCTGGTCACCGGGCTGGGCCGCGACCGCGACGAGCCGGAGGTGGAGTACCTTCGACAGGCACTGGAGCAGCCGATCTCACGGGAACGTATCCGCAAGCTGGCCGAACAGGTGGTGTTTCAGATGAAAGAATACCGTTTCCAGGGTTTCGAAATGATCGGTGTGATCGGCAACGACGGCAGCCCGACCTGCGGGGTGGACAGAACAGCCTGGCCTGATGCGAATAACAGGTTCGCACCCGGCGAGGGCGTTTTCATCCAGGAACTCAAGGCTCTGATGAAAGAGGCCGGGATAGAATTACCATTCAAGGGAATCGATGATGAGAGAGCCGAGGAGGCGGTGGCCTGGATCGCCGGGCGGCTAAAGGAAACCGGGTAGCGATTATTATGGCTGGCGGGCGATCAAGCAATGAAGATCTTGTTATAGGCCGGTTCAACCAAATTTTCGATATCAGCGTAATGCTCGGCCAACAGGAAGCGGTCTATCGATGTAATGATCCTTGAAGGCATAAACCTGGCAAAAGTCCCGGAAGGGGATTACACCCTGATTGCCTTGCCCTTGAAAATAAAAGGAGCGGAGGCCTCGCCGGTTCGCGCCGTGCTGATTCGCTGGATAAATCCTCCAGTTACGCACTTCTCCTTTCTTCTCTTCAGAACTGTCCCATTGGTATCCTCAGAGGTTTTTCACGTTTAACAATAATACCAACGTCTTTGCCCAGGGGAATCCCTTTTAATTGCACTAATAGCAGCCTTTCCCTCTTACCCGATTTATTTATTTGCCAATTTTTCAGCCCCAATTTTCTAAAGTTTAAATCCGCCCTGTCGATAAAAGGAGCAAGAGGGCGATACTTCAGCTCACCTCCGAGCCGTCAGGTTCTGAGTGCGGGCTGAAAGTGTGCTTATTCCGGTAAACAATGGCACAGGAGATATTCCTTAACAGATTAGTTTGGCATTAATCCCCCTGCCAAAAAATCCAGCCTGGGTCTGGTGGTCTTCCCTTCGCGACAAAAGACCGCCTATTAAGCAAGGATGCTTAATATATCATCAAGGAGGATGAAGTATGGCTTTATCGCTCAACACAAACATTTCTGCCATAACTGCCCGCCGAAATCTTCTCAGAGTCAGCGACGAGTTGAAGACCAGTATGGAACGTCTTTCCAGTGGTCTGAGAATCAATCGCAGCGCTGACGATGCCGCAGGACTGACCATTGCGGAAAACCTGCGAGCCCAGATTGTCGGCCTGAACCGAGCGATAACCAATGCCGCCGACGGGATATCGCTGATTCAGACCGGTGAGGGTGCCATGAAAGAGGGCAACTCGATCCTTCACCGGATCCGCCAGCTTTCCGTACAGGCAGCCAACGGCACCCTTACCAGCAAGGACCGACAGGCGATCCAGAACGAGGTTTCCCTTCTGATCGAAGAGATCAACCGTATCGCCTCTACAACCACATTCAACAGCATCAACCTGCTCAACGGAAACTCCTCGGCGCTTGTGAGCACGAACCACCCGCTGGATATTAACGGTATAGTTGTGAGCGACGTAGGCGAAGGGGGAATTTTCTCTGTAACAATCAATGTGAGCGAATCCACGCCAGGGAACCGCCTTTTTGGCCGCAACCAGGTTCTGGGCACGGCTATTCTGACCACAATCGACGAAAAGGGTCGAATATTCGATGCAACATCTCAGACCACCCTTCAGTCGATCAGCTCTTTCAGGAATTTCAAGGTTTTCGAAGGTGGGGTGCGCAGCGTGACACTCACCCTGAGCAGCGATGCGGACAACAAGATCACCAATTTCGAGTTGTTCGCCACGGACACGCTTGAAATCGCGAAGGAACGCATATCGCTTGCAATCAACGACCCGGACCAGACCACCGACCTCAACCTGGGAGGAGGCATCTCGGACGGGGCAACTCTGGTCAGTATTGCCTCTGTCGGTGTCTCTCCGGGCGGCGGCTTGCCAGGTAGCACGGTAATGACAATCATGAACCCCGAGCCTGGCCGGAGGCTTGTCTGGGGTGGCGATGACAAAGTCCTCTCAGCATTAGGGTTCAACGAAATCCAGAAAACGCAGCCACCGGTTTTTTCCATTACGGTAAACAATATTTCCAGTCCGTTTAAAAAGTTTATTCCCAAGACATTGAAAGTATTCGGTGACCGGGCTTCCGGGCTTATCCAGGGAGTCGATATCAGTTTCCGGCCCACTCTCAATATCAGCCTTTCCGGGTCCTCGGTCACCCAGGTCGGGGCTTTCAATGTGCCAGAACTGGTGATCAGCCAGAGTGATGAAAGTAACAGTTTTCTTCTGGAGATCACTCCCAGGCCTCTGGTATTTCAAATCGGAGCCAATCAGGGCGATGTTCTTTCAACAAGGATTGGGGACATAAGCGCCAACAGCCTGGGGATAAACGGGATTAATATCGTTGACCAGACACTGGCGGGCGAGTCGATCAGAACCGTCGACAACGCCCTTAAACGTCTCAATGCAGAGCGGGCCAACCTCGGCGCGGTGCAGAACCGTCTGGAAAGCACGATCCGCAGCCTTCAGATCTCATCGGAAAATCTGACAGGCAGCGAATCCCAGATCCGCGATCTCGACTTCTCGGACGAGATAGTCAATTTCACTGCGCTGCAGGTTCTAACCCAGTCGGCAACATCGTTCCTGGCTCAGGCCAACGCTCTGAGCAATACAGTTCTCGCTCTGATCGGAGGTTGAAAGAAGAAGGATATACTCCGTCCAAGCAGATAGGCTCTTTGACAACAATTGCCGGTAGCAGTCTACTGTTACCACTATGACAGGCACGCTGTGAATAATGTTCATTCCGCGCTGAGAGGCTGCCTGGGCTCCCAAGCCAAATAATGCCTTCTCAGAGAAAAATTACAGGCGCAGGCGCAACTTTCTCCAAGCGTGGGACAAACTCACAGACATCCGATAAAAGTGTGTCCGCGTAATCTGTTGAGAGAAACGTGATTATAACAGTACAGATGCTGTATCGGAATACAAAAATGGCTTTCCATAGCAAACGAAGTCAGGGCAAAAACTCCGGGTAACTTCACTATTTCTGATCACTGGAAAGAACGGAGAAGATTAAAGAACACGTTATCTGACATAAAATCAAACGCCGGTGCGATGACCCGGCAGAAAGAAATAAACTCCCGCCCCATAGCGCCTAAATCCGGCAAGTTGGGGTGGTTACCCGAGGCGGCAGTGCGCCATTTTAAGCGTGGTCCCTGATGGCATTTCCGGTGTTCTGCCGAGCGAGGGTACTGTTGCCCAAGCAACTCCTTTAACCATCGGGTCACGGAAGACCCGCCCTGGACATGGAGGTCCGTGTATGCAGCACAGCTAATCCAAAATCGAAATACTTCCGGCTTCATGCCTGAAGAGCGAGCATCAAAGCCTCGTGTTACGCGGGAGTCTCTGTGTGTGCACGAAGCCTGAGAGGAGTTTGTGTCTGCCTCAAGGGGTGAACTGCGCCGTGAAAACCCCTGGGGAACCTCGAGGTCCCATTGCCCGCTTGGTCCGGTGTGAAGAAATACGGCAAGAGCCAGAGTGTGCTTGTCTGAAGGATAATTACGCCCTTTTCAGGAGCCCTGCGTCCGAAGGCAAGCTAATAAGTCGCCCCAAATGGATCATTATACTTTGTTTGGAAGTGCTTATCGAACAATCACTAGTCATTCTAAAAAGGAGGTGATTCTACTTAGAGGCGGATAATATTCCTTTGCTGGAATATAAATTCCGCATTGTGCACTGATCGGTGGTCCAGACCTGGACCCGATGTCTCTGGAGGTGCGCACATTTGATTTTGATAGAGTAAGTAGGGAAACTTGCTCTTAACCTATCATGGAGGATAATCTTATGGCTGGTCTTACTTTAAATACCAATATTTCAGCCATCAACACCCGCCGCAACCTCCTGCTGCAGAACGCGCGGGTCGGCAAAAGCATGGAAAAGCTATCCTCGGGATTGAGGATCAACCGTGCGGCCGATGATTCTGCAGGGATGACAATCGCCGAAAACCTGCGCGCACAGGTTATCGGCTTGAGCCGGGCGGTGGCCAACTCGCAGGATGCGATTTCATTGATACAGGTAGCGGAAGGTGCGCTGGGCGAACAGCACAACGTCCTGCAGAGAATGCGCTATCTTGCGGTCCAGTCGGCAAACGGCACGCTGACAAGCCGTGACCGCAGAGCTCTTCAGGATGAGATATTCCAGTTGATCGACGAGCTGGACCGGATTGCTCTGACCACTACTTTCAACAGCATCAACCTGCTTAACGGTAATGTAGGGGCGCTGGTCAGCTCGGACGATCCGAACAATGTCACCGGTATTATAGTGAGTAATGTAGGCCCGGGTGGTACTTTTTCGGTGGCGATCAGTGCGAAGGATATGGGCAAGTTGCAGGTGCAGAACTCGCAGACCTTTGTCCTGATCACCGAGGCGGGCGTTCCGCTGGATGCAGATGAGAACTCCAACCTGCAGTCGATCAGCCGGTTCCAGGATTACGGGGTTTTCACTGGTGGCCAGGACTCGGTAAGCCTGACCCTGAGCAGCAATGTGGATAACAAGATCACCAGCGTCCAGGTATTTGCCACCGACACGCTGGGAGAATTGTCACGGAAGATTTCCCTGGCGATCAACAATCCGAATACCTCTACGGACCTCGGATTGGCCGCAAACAAAAGCGACGGTGCTCCTCTGATCAGTATTGCCAAGGTCGGTCTGGCGCCGGCTGGCGGAAGCATAGGGGCAACGAGCCTCATTGTCACCACCCCTGAACCGGGAGCAACGCTGGTTTTCGGTGGAGAGTCCTCGCTGCTGACAGCCCTGGGTTTCAGTGAAGTCCAGTCTCCGGTGCAGCCAGTCTTCTCCCTCACGGTAATCGACATTGGTGAGGGAAAGATCGCAACCAAACATTCGCGGGTTTTCGGCAACCGGGCGAGCAACCTGATCCAGGGTGTGGATATTTCTTTCCGCACCACGCTGGATATCAGTATCAGCTCAACTGATGTTGACCAGGTAGGGGCCTTCCGGATTGCCAAGCTCGTTCAGAATGATCTCTCCGGACCGGACGGTTTCGTGATTCAGGTTTCGCCCCGTCCGCTTTCTTTCCAGATCGGGCCTAACCACGGTAACTTTATCAATACCCAGATTGGCGATATGACCGCTGCATCTCTTGGTATTCAGGGGCTTAATATCAGCGGCCAGCTCCTGGCACAGGAGTCGATCAAACCGATAGACACGGCGCTCGATCTTGTCAGTGCCCAGCGTTCCACCCTTGGTGCTGTGCAGAACCGACTGGAGAGCACGATCGCCAACCTCAGTGTCGCCGAAGAAAACATGCAGGCGTCGGAATCCCAGATCAGGGATCTGGACTTCTCCGATGAGGTGATTGAGTTCACCTCGGCCCAGATTCTGACCGCCTCGGGAACAAGCTTCCTGGCTCAGGCGAACGCTTTGAGTAACAATGTATTAACTCTTCTGCAGTAATACACACGGGCAAGCCGAGGCAGGCCCCCCTCCGGCTTAAACCCCGGCCCGGCTAGTAATAACCCGGGCCGGGGTTTAAGCCCCTTTTTCCCCAAAAAGCGCTTTTTTCTTGACCTCACAGCAGAAATTTCTTCCCACAAGAAAGTCTTTAACCCTTGTTATAAAAAAAATTTAAAAATTCTAAACTTTCTCAATCGAGTGCCGATATAGGAGTATAGCCGATAAATTCTATGGGCTAAGTTTATTGTACGGCGGCGACCAGATAACTCAAACGGTGCTTTTCTACCCTTAGGGGTGAATTGTGCCTCTGATGTTGTCCTAATTTACCCTTTTTTCTGCAATTTTTCTGATTTTGAAAGCAAAAAAAAGGCTTTTGGAGCCCCCCTCCAAAAGCCTTCATAAGCACAACAACATCGTACGGGCAAAAAGGTTCAGCTTATTAAGCACCCCTTTTTATTTGATGTATATTGTGCCTTTTTTTGCAAACGGAAATTAAGCAAAATACGTGCCATATCTTGATAAATTGACTCGTTTTCCCTAATTCCAACAGGAGGGAAACAAAGGGTTGGCAGAAGATAAAACGTTAAAATCCAATATGTTAGAATGAAACAATTATCAGACAAATAAGATTCGAGCTATCATACTTTTAACAGGAAAATAAACTTAGTCAATTTTAATTGATTTACAATAAATAGAAATTTTTACCTGACAGATTGGAGAAAATTAAACATGATAGTTTGATAACCTTAACAACTAAGCATGAAGCCAGGAGGCCTGTATGCTGAGCAATTTTTTGTGAATCCGACAGAACTGATAAAATAGTCGTCGCCCGAAGAATCAGGAACCAACTGCGAATCCAAATAAGCAACGTTCTGTTGGGTAAGGAAACCTTAACAGACGATCATGGAGGATAGAGATGAGCTTAACCCTCAACACAAATGTTGCGGCTATCAATGCACGAAGAAACCTGTTGATCAACAACAACAAGGTTGGAAAGTCCATGGAAAAACTTGCCTCGGGATTCCGGATCAACCGTGCGGCGGATGATGCGGCCGGATTGAGCATTGCGGAGAACTTACGGGCGCAGATCATCGGTTTGGGTCGTGCAGTAGCGAACTCCCAGGACGCCATCTCTCTGATTCAGACTGCTGAGGGCGGCCTGAACGAGACGCACAACGTGTTACAGCGTATTCGTTTTCTGGCGGTGCAGTCAGCCAACGGCGTGCTGACCAGCCGGGACCGCAGAGCGATCCAGGACGAAGTTGTCCAGCTGATCGACGAAATCGATCGTATTTCCGCAACCACCATCTTTAACAGTATTAACCTGCTCAACGGTAATGTCGGAGCCCTGGTGAGCTCCGATGACCCGGTGAACAGCATCCAGGGCCTGGTAGTCGGCAATGTGGGTCAAGGAGGCACATTTTCGGTTGCTGTCAACGCGATTTCTACTGGCAAGCTCCAGGTTCAGAACTCCGAGCTTTTCGTGACGATCAAGGAAAACGGCGACCCGATCGATGCCACTGCCAACACCCAGTTGCAGTCGATCAGCCGGTTCCAGGATTTCGGCGTGTTCACCGGCGGTATCGATTCAGTGACCCTTACTCTCAGTTCCGATGCCAGCAACCGGGTGGCCGAGGTCCAGATATTCACCACCGACACACTCGGCGAACTGGCCAGGAAGGTGTCGCTGGCAATCAACAATCCCGGTGTGGTTTCGGATCTCGGCCTGGCGGCCACTATCTCCGACGGGGCCACGTTGGTCTCAATCGGCAAAGTCGGTCTGGCGCCGGCTGGCGGTGCTGCAGGCGCCATTAGTGTAGTTGTTACCACTCCGGAGCCTGGGCGTAGCCTGGTATTCGGCGGCGAGCCCTCGATCCTTTCCGCCCTGGGTTTCAACGAAATCCAGACCTCTGTGTTCCCGATCTTTTCGATCACAGTGATGGATATCGGTGAGGGCACAATCCCGGACAGGAACGCCAAGGTCTATGGCGACAGGGCTTCAGGACTCGTCCAGGGCGTGGATCTGCGTTTCAGAACCACTCTGGATATCAGTATCAGCGCAGTTGATAAGACCACGATCCAGGCTTACCAGGTCAGCAAGGTTGTCAACAATGCCCTGGCCGGCCCGGACGGTTTTGTCGTGCAGGTTTCCCCGAGGCCGCTGTCTTTCCAGATCGGCCCGAACCATGGTAACTTCCTTAACACTCAGATAGGTGATATGTCTTCCTCTAGTTTGGGAATCGACGGGCTCAACGTGTCCGATCAGTTCCTCGCCCAGGAGTCGATCAAGTCGATCGACGTGGCGATCAGCCAGGTGTCGAAACAGCGCGCTGAACTCGGTGCTGTTCAGAACCGCCTGGAAAGCACGATCGCCAACCTGAACGTGGCCGGTGAGAACCTGGCCGCCTCCGAGAGCCAGATCCGCGACCTCGATTTCTCCCAGGAGGTGATCAATTTCACGGCGTCGCAGATTCTGACATCCTCGGCCACGAACTTCCTGTCGCAGGCGAATGCTTTGGGACAGAACGTTCTGACTCTTCTGAGATAATGATCTGGCGGTGAACTCGATAACGGAAATTGAGCTTATAATAAATGTTAAAAGTCGATTACATGTTGGATAGGCATTAACTAATAAAAGCCGGCTCCGGAAGGTGTAATACGCGCTTTCCGGAGACCGGCTTTTATCTTTTATGTTGACCCATTTTTCCCGTTTTAAGAAAAAAAGGGCTTTTGAAGCTGCAACTTCAAAAGCCCCGCACCACGCACTTCCGCGAAGAAGCGTCTTGAAGCCGACAAGGGCGTTCAAGATTTAGGGTGCGATCTCTGTTTGTGCAATTTATGTTCCACAAACCACTCCGGCAGATGCCGGAGTGGTTTTTTTATTTTAAACTCTTCCCCCTTTTGGTATCCTATTAATGATCTGTAAAAAGACAGACAACATCTCAAATAGCTGCCATCTGTATACCTCCCGCAGGTTTGAGCCGCCGTTCGTTACTCTTTTTGAAAAGGATTCATCTTCATATTTAAACCGCCTGGATCAATCAATGTCGCCAAAAGTGAATTGCCATTACACCAGAGAGAAAAAATTTCCACCTTATGAAGCAACATTTACCCGGATAGTAATTTCCCACTCAGTGTATAAAAAATTCTAAAGATTGTTATTTAGGTGCCGATAATATAAACAGATTTTTCGACCACAGTTTAATATTAGGCGTTACACCTCGAGGGAACTGCAATTTCCACCGAGGTGGGGAACTTTTTAATTTATCCGCGAAGAAGAATCTTGAAAATCGGGGGCGTTTCGGGAGATGTGCCTATTCAACAAGGGCAGATTCACTCCTTCAATTCATCTCATTTCATCCATTCCCCTTTTCAAGAATATCTTCCTCGCAATAAATAATATTTTCCAAATTCTCTGAAAGAGTTTTTCCGTCATCTTGTCTGGTATTCTCTGATAGAACACAGGCAAGAGAACTTTAGGCCGTTCAATATTGCCCGGACACATCCGCAGCTGCAACTGCCGTGTTCGGAGGGTAAATCCGCGAAGAAGCATTACGGGGGTTAATTCCTAAGGCGGCAAGGACACATGCGCTTGGCCGTTCCCACATCTTATGCGTCCTTGCCGCCTGCAATACAATCCCACCTGTAATTTTCTTCGCCTATTTCCCTTTCCAAAAATCTCAACATTGGTTTGATGCGTTAGCCGCGCATTTTCTATTGAGGGTTAAACCTCCTCCCCCTGCTCTCCAAAAGTTATATGGTCGCCGCTGTATGGCTTTGCTCTGGGGGAGGAGGGAAAAAATTTCAGGATCGGCCGCTTGGAATCGCGGCCCTTTCTTCCCACCATCCAAGCGTTATATGGTCGCCGCTGTATAGTCTTGAGAGGGAAGAAACAAATTCCGGCGGCCGGATCCTGAAACGCAAAAAAATCTGAAACTTTAACCACTGAAATCATGAGGAGTGGAAAAGAACCCAAAATCCGACTTAAAAGGAGGAATGGATGCCTGGATTATCAATAAACACAAATATTCCGGCAATTTTGGCACGGCGGCAATTGGGTATTGCAGGAAACCGGATGACCAAATCGCTTGAACGTCTTTCCAGTGGTTTGAGGATTAATCGGGCTACTGACGATGCGGCCGGCCTGACAATCGCGGATAACCTGTGTGCCCAGGTGGTCGGCCTGGAGCGGGCAATAGCCAACGCCCAAGATGGTATTTCCCTGATCCAGACCGCTGAGGGTGCGCTGGCTGAAGACACGAATATACTGCAACGGATCCGGGAACTCTCTGTGCAGGCTGCAAACGGGACACTTACCAGCCTGGACCGCCTGGCTATCCAGAACGAGGTCAACCAGTTGATCGACGAGGTGGACAGGATCGCCGAAACCACCGAATTTAACTCGATCAAGCTGCTCAACGGCAACGTAGGTGCCCTCGTGAGCACCAGCGATCCGGACAGCATGAACGGCATCGTGGTTGGGGATGTGGGTGCCGGCGGAGTTTTTTCAATCACGGTCAGTGCCCAGGATCTGGGACGCCTTCAGGTGCAGACATCGGAAGTTTTCGTTACTATCGACTCCCAGGGCAATGTAGCCAACGCTACGGCCAATACTCAGCTTCAGTCGATCAGCCTGTTCCAGGATTTTGGCGTCTTCAGCTCCGGGCTGGATAGTGTAACTATCAAACTGGGAACCGATGTTTCTACAAACGTGGCGGACGTAATCCTTTTCCGCACAGATACTCTCTCTGATGTTGCTGCACGGATCAGCCTTGCAATCAATGATACAACCACTTCCAAAGACCTTGGCCTGGGAGGCCCAAACGCTGTAGGTGACCAGCTCGTGGGGATCGCTACAAATGTGGGTTCAGAAAATGCGACTCAGATGTTTGTTCTCACTCCCGAGCCGGGCCGCCAGATAACGTTCGGCGGGGACTCTTCCGCACTTTCCGCTTTCGGTTTTTCCGAAATTCAGGCTGCCAACAGCCCGATTTTCTCTCTCACTGTCACTAACATCGGCGCAGAAGGCGGTCCCTCAACCCAGAAAAATCTCAAGGTCAGCGGCAACAGGGCAAGCGGCCTGATCAACGGTGTGGATCTCTCTTTCCGCACCAACCTTGATATCTCGATCGGCGGCACCACAACCCTGGCCGGTTTCAGCGTGGTGAAACCTCTGTCGATAGCTGGAAGCAGCGCGTTCGTGCTCCAGATCGCTCCGCGTCCGCTCACTTTTCATATTGGTTCAGGCGCGGGCCAAACTCTTTCCACCCAGATCAACACCATGAGTTCCAAGGCACTGCAGATAGAAAAAATCAATCTGATAGACCAAAATCTGGCAAACCGGGCGATCCGGGTGGTGGACAACGCGCTTAATACTGTTTCCGCCCAGCGGAGCACCCTGGGAGCGGTAGCAAACCGGCTGGAAAGCACGATCTCCAACCTGGAGGTCGCCAGCCAGAACCTTCAGGCCAGCGAGTCGCAGATCCGGGATCTGGATTACTCGGAGGAGATAATCGAGTTTGTCACGGCTCAAATTCTAAACGCTTCTGCGACGAGTTTCCTGCGCCAGGCAAACGAGCTGTCAAATAATGTATTGATCTTGTTATCCTGATAATTTGACATCAATTTCTATCCGGTAAATTATATATTAGTGGAGGGATGGAGAGCTTATGTAAACCAAAAACCCTCAAGTTGGGGTGGAGATAGATGCCAGATGTTGCTATCAACCTTGAGGGAGTAAATCTGCGGGGAGCAATAATCAAGCCCCCTCAGTAGAGGGGCTGTGAAAAAATATTTTCACAAGCCTCGTAGAAAGAACTTAAAATATCATGGGGGCACCACAGCAAGACGGTAATGCTGCCATAGTTAAAAAGTTTTTCAATTAATTCTGCCGTAAGCAAGAGTAAATCAGCTGCGGCGGTCACTGTAGAAAAGCCCAGGCTGATGATAGAAAATCTCAACGAAATGCTGGGAATTTACAATGTCGAGGCCCGCTTCTTCGTCGATTCGCGGGCCGATAGACGAGTCGTGCAACTGCGCGAAAAACCATCAAACAAGATAATCCGCCAGGTGCCTACCGAAGAATTCTTATCTCGAGTGACACAGACCAAAGAGTATATCGGTCTGGTCTTCGATAAGAAAGCTTAATTTCCGAACATCAAATTCCGGCTGATTCAGATAATGAAAAAGCCCCCTCCCTTTCTGTAGGGCGGAGGCTTTTTTCATGCCTGATGACTGAAGCGAAACTATTTTTTTCTACCTGCTTTTTTCTTTTTGCCCCTGCTTCCTGTGGAAACTACAGCGGCTTGAGGCCTTTTTGCGGCAGGCTTTGCCAGGGCAGGAGCCGGCGCATGATAACGCTTATTGATGTATATCTGCTGGAATATCTGCAATATATTGAAGATAGTATAGTAGAAAACCAGGCCAGATGAAAATCTAATGAATATAACAACCATAAAAACTGGCATCATATACATCATTGGCTTCATTCTCGGATCGGTAGCTGTAGGGGTCAATTTTTGCTGGAGAAAGGTGGTTGCTCCCATTACCACAGGCAGGATGTAGTAGGGGTCCGGCTGACTCAGGTCGTGAATCCAGCCGAAAGCCTCAGCACCACGGAACTCGATCGTGAGCCGGAAAACCCAGAACAGGGCAAAAAACACCGGCATCTGGATCAGCAGGGGAAGGCAGCCGCCCAGGGGATTGACCTTGTGCTCGCGGTAGAGACGCAGCGTCTCCTGCTGTATCTTCTGCGGATCATCCTTGTATTCCTCCCGGAGCTGGGTCGTCAGGGGCTGGATCTGCTGCATCTTGATCTGGCTTTTCGTACTCTTGATTGTCAGCGGATGAAAAACAACCCTGACCAGAACTGCGAAAAGAACGATAATCACCGCATAATTATCGATCCACTTATGCATCCAGAGCAGAATAGCGATGATAATTTTGCAGATAGGTTGAATGATCGACCAGCCGTATTGCAGCAATTTCGGCAGGCCATAATTCAGTTTGGTGAACTGCTCATAGGACTGCGGTCCGATGTAAAGTGATAAATTTATCGGCTTGCTTGCAGCCGGGATGGGGAACATCCCCCTGAATTCAAGGTTTTTGCTCTCCTGGTTCCCGGTTCCGGTCATAGCGGCCATCGGGGATTCGGGCACGAAAAAGGTGCCGATAAAATACTTGCTTTTCACCCCGCCCCAGAGGATACTGTGCTCTCCGCTGGGCGCCCAGTCGCTTTTGCCCAAGTCCTTGAGGCTTTTCTTTATCACTTCACCTTTGTCGTAGTAAACCACTCCGTAATCGTTGTAATCATCATCCAGGTTCTTTTCATTAGAGACCAGGGAAGGTCCTAGGATAACCTCCACCGCGTTTTCCTTGGATCCGTGAAGTTCGCCGGGCAGGTGAAGTTCGGCGTTGATCAGGTAAGAATCATGGCGGAAGGTGTAAACGATCTTTATCTTCTGGCCGTCGCGAAGGCTGTGGACGAATTCCACCGAGCCCTCCTGCTGCCTGCGACCGGCTCCGAGATTCAATCCCAAGGTGCTGGCTGCGAAATGGCGGCTGCCGAGCTCGATCGGCTTTTCCAGGTTTTTCAGGTGGAGCCTGGTATAGAGGAACCGGTTTTCCTCCACCGGGATCAACTGAACCGGCCCGGTTGACTGGCTGTGCTTTTTGTCTCCGAGCTTGAAAGCGGGGTATTGTTTCAGCCAGGCGCGGGTCATTACTCCACCCCTGGTAACAAAATGATATTCGTAGAGATCAGAGGAAACGACCACAGTGTCGACCGGAACCTCAACTGTATCGGCCCTGGAAATCTGCTCCTGGCCGGGCTGTTCGAGCATTTGCTCAGCAGCCGGTTCAGGCTCGGTCATTTTCTTCGCGGCTGTTTCTTCCTGCCGGACCTGCTCCTGTGCCAATTCCGGTTTTGGTTTCGGTTTCGGCGCAAAGAATAGGATATAGCCCATCCAGAGCAAGAAAATGAGAAGCATCGCCGTTACGGCATTTCTTTCCATTATTTCTCCTTACAATTACCTGAGAGATCCCGATTACTCCCTAAGTTTCTCGGTCATCCCCTACTATCAGCGTCTCAGGGCATGTCCACACCACCCGGGTGAAAGGGATGGCACTTGGCCAGGCGCAAGAGTGCCCGCCAGCTACCTTTGAACGGCCCGTACTTTTTCAGGCTCAGGCAAGCATATTCCGAGCATGAGGGATAAAAACGGCATGAGGGCGGCAAGAGAGGCCGTAAGGCCAACTGATAAAGCCGGATAGCGGCCAATAGCAACATTTGAATTGTGGTACTCAGTATCCTCACGATCAACTTTAATCCTTTGCCTCAGATCAATTATCGCAGAATTAATTCGCCTGTGAAGCTGTTGCCCGGGAACCGGCGAGTTCCAGGTTTATCTTTTCGACAACAGAGCAATACCTTTTTTCCAGGTCCTGGAAATTATTTTCGTAACAGGCAGGAGAAATTCTTACAACTGTCAGACATCCCCTGGACTGGATCGGATAAAGCCGAACCAGTTCCTGCAACCTTCTCTTAAGCCGGTTTCTTGCTACAACCGTCCGGCCGTACCGCGGAACAGAGACAGCAGTCCGGTTCGGCGCCATGCTGTGTGTCTGCAGGAGATGGATTTTCAAAGTACCGGCCTCGAATTGGATTCCGATTCCGATAATCCTTTTTATTTCGCTGCTGGTCCGGATGGAATATTTTCGTGGAAAGCCCACTTTATTTCAACTCCAGGTGGCAGAGCCTTACCCCCTGCAAAAAGCGCCTTCCGGCCGGATATGGATAAAAATAAGCGGCCACATTGAAGCTGCCTCTTTCTTTTTCCCAGGCGAGCGCTACCCCAATGAGACCGCGAATCTGTCTGACTCTGTTATTTACACGGCAAGGCGCTTGCGGCCGCGTGCACGGCGACGGGTGATAACTTTACGTCCGCTCTTTGTAGCCATACGGGCGCGAAAACCGTGCTTATTTTTCTTCTTACGGTTACTCGGCTGAAAGGTTCTTTTCATATCTGACTACCCCGCATATTTTATAATCCTATTTCAATAAGATTTGTAATATAAGCTTTATTAACTTTTATTGTCAAGACTTACACCATTAGTGCGGAGGAGTAAACCTTTGCGAAAATTGCCCTTTTTCTCTATATTTACAATTTTGAGTTAGTAAACTTTAAAGAATATAATAAATTGAGCCGCAATTAAGTTAAAAAGATCAAACTATTATCGAGACTGGTTAAACTGAGATGAAAGCAATAATACGGCAGGCTGTAGATAAAGCTCTGCAAGAGCTGGAAATCACCGAGGCGCCGGAATACGTGGTGGAAAAGCCCAAGGACCCGCGACATGGGGATCTGGCTGTAAACGTGGCCTTTCTGCTGGCCCGTATGCTGGAAAAAAAGCCGGCTCTGATTGCCGAGGAGATAGTCAAGGCGCTGAAGCTTGAAACACCCTATATCGACAAGATCGAGGTAGCCCCTAACGGTTTTATCAATTTCCGAATCTCCCTGCACTGGAGTGTGGATCAGCTTGGCCGGATACAGAAAGAGCCTGAGCGCTACGGCCTGGATAACCTGCTTGCCGGGCGCAGGATCATGGTCGAGTTTGTTAGTTCGAACCCCACGGGCCCGCTTACTATCGGCCACGGACGCCAGGCGGTACTAGGCGATTGTATCTCCTCGATGCTCGAGGCAATGGGCGCCAAGGTCTACAGGGAGTATTACTACAACGACACTGGCAACCAGATGAATCTCCTCGGGCTCTCGCTCCGGGCACGCTATGCCCAACGGTGGGAACCTGATTTCCCATTTCCGGAAAAAGGCTATCAGGGAGATTATTTAGTCGAAATCGCCGAAAGTTTCGCCGAGGAATACAAAGAGCGCTACCGGCCCGGTTCCCACACAGAGAAGCCGGATGATGAGACTCTCAAGCTTTTCAGGGAATACGCCGCCGAGCGCATTCGGAGATTGATCGACAGGGACCTGAAAGAGTTCAGGATCGAGTTCGATGTCTGGTCGCTGGAAAGCCGCTTTTACACAGAGGGAAAAATCGATATGTTGCTCAAGCTACTTGAAGATAAAGGTTTGAGCTACAAAAAAGACGGTGCGCTGTGGCTCTCCACCTCCCGTTTCGGCGACACTGAGGACCGGGTGATCGTGAAAAAAACCAGCGAGCCGACCTATTTTCTCCCTGACCTGGCATACCACCTGGAAAAGCACGAGCGCGGGTTTGATGAGGCAATCAACATCCACGGAGCCGACCACCACGGTTACACTCCCCGGATGTTGGCCGGGATGGAAGCCCTCGGTTACCCGAAGGGATGGCTGCGTTACGTGATCCACCAGATGGTTAGTTTCACCGAGGGCGGCCAGCAGCTTCGAATGTCCACCAGGGCCGGCAGGTTCATTACCCTGGCCGATCTGGTCCGTGAGGTGGGAGTGGATGTGGCGCGGTACTTTCTCGTGATGCGCAAGGCGGACAGCCACCTGATTTTCGACCTGGACCTGGCGCGGGAGCAGTCCAATGAAAACCCGGTCTACTACTGCCAGTATGTCCACGCACGGATCTGCAGCCTCACTCCCACAGCCCGGGAGGCCGGTATCTGGGATGGAAACCGGAAGCGCTGGCGTGATCATTCTCCCAGTCTGCTCACTCAGCCCGAGGAGATCGATCTGATCACCCATTTAGTGGATTTTCCCGATACGGTAAAAAACGCCGCTCTGTCCCTTGAGCCGCATCACATTCCATATTACCTCGAGGAACTGGCCCGCCGCTTTCACAGTTGGTACCAGCATCACAGAATAGTGAATGCCGGTGAGCCGGCCCTCTCACTCGACCGCCTCTATCTGGCCGAGTGTATCCGCATAGTGATGGCCAACGGTCTGAGGCTGCTGGGAATCACGGCACCGGAGAAAATGTAGCAGGAGAAATCAATGGCAGAAAAGCCACCAAAGCCGATTGTCGCAGTGGGCACGATCGCTCTTGATACAGTAATCACACCCTGGGGAAAAGCGGAAAATGTCCTGGGCGGCAGCGGGATGTATTTCGCAGTGGCCGCTTCGATCCTGGCGCCAGTCAACCTGGTCGGTGTGGTGGGCGAAGATTTTGACCAGTGGGAGGAACTGAACCGGCCAAATCTTGATCTCGAGGGAGTTGCCACACTTCCGGGAAAGACTTTCCGCTGGGGCGGCAAGTACAGAGAGAATGTCAATCTGCGGGACACTCTTTATACCGAACTCGGGGTAACCGAGAATTACGACTTTCAGGTGCCTGAGAGCTATCTCGACTGCGGCACGGTCTGCCTGGCCAATATCGATCCGCCGACACAGCTAAAACTGATCCACAGCATGAGAAATCCAACCTTTGTCGTGGCCGATACGATGAATCTCTGGATTCAATCGGACAGGGAAAACCTTCTGGAAATGATTTGCCGCTGCGATGTGCTGATCCTGAACGATGAGGAGGCACGCCAGTTGACCGGCAAGCTCAACCTGGTCGAGGCGCTGGAGGAAATCCAGGGCCTTGGACCACGCACTGTTGTTGTGAAAAAGGGCGATCACGGGGCAATCGCGGCACTGGGCAGCGAGCTGTTTGCGATTCCGGCGTATCCGTTGAAAAAAGTTGTCGATCCCACCGGTGCCGGCGACTGTTTTGTCGGGGGATTTGCCGGGTACATTCAACGCGCCGGCTCCCTCTCCCACGCAGCAATGCGCACCGCCGTGGTTTTCGGCTCCGCGATGGCCTCTTTCTGCTGCGAGGATTTCAGTATAAAACGAATCAATGACCTGAGCCTTGCAGAGCTCGAGGCCAGGGTGGAATTTATCAGAGAACTCGTCCATTTCGATTGATCGCAAGGCTCGAGCTTGCGAACAGGGAATTTATCATGACCAAGCACAAGAAAAAAAGTTCCTACAAGGAAGCGGGGGTAGATATCGAGGCGGCCCGGGAGGCTGTGGACCGGTTCAAAGCCAGGGTAGCCAGGACTTTCACGCCCGGGGTGCTGAGCGATGTCGGCAGTTTCGGCGGTATGTACTCGCTCGCCGGCCTGAAAATAAAAGAGCCAGTACTGGTCAGCAGCACGGACGGCGTGGGAACCAAGCTTCTCGTGGCGCGGATGGCCGGACGGCACAACACTGTGGGCGAGTGCCTGGTAAACCACTGTGTCAACGATATAATGGTCCAGGGCGCAACTCCCCTGTTTTTCATGGATTATATCAGCGTGGGCAAGCTGGCTCCGGCTCAGATCGCCGAGATCATGGAGGGCTTTATCACCGGCTGCGAGAACAACGGGATCGCTCTTCTGGGCGGCGAAACTGCTGAAATGCCCGATCTATACGACGAAGAGGATTACGATCTGGCCGGTTTTATCGTGGGAATTGCCGAGCGGGGCGAACTTGTCACCGGAGAGAAAGTGGCTGCCGGACATGTGCTTGTGGGCCTTCCCTCCACGGGGCTGCACACCAACGGCTATTCCCTGGCACGCAAAATAATCTTTACTGATCTCGGGCACAGTATCGACGATCCCCTGCCCGGCGGCAGTGGCGAAACATTCAGCGAGGCCCTTCTTGCAGTGCACAAAAGCTACAAAAAAGCTTTAGAGGCTTTGTTTTCGCGCAAGCTGATCCACGCAGCCGCCCATATTACCGGAGGCGGGCTGACAGATAACATTCCCCGGGTGTTCCCCGGCAATCTGGATGCCGAGATCGAGACATCAAGCTGGCCTGTGCCGCCGATCTTCAAGTTCCTCATCCAGGCAGGCCGGATAGATAACCAGGAGGCCTACCGCGTTTTCAACATGGGGATCGGCATGGTGGTGATCGCCGCTGAAGACAATCTGGAGGATGTGGCAGCCGTGCTCGGTTTACAGGGTGAGGAAGCAATCATTATCGGCCGGATTGTACCGGGATCCGGCAAGGTAATTTACCGATAAGCATTCAGACTTAGGATTTCACCATGAAAAAAATCTCTCTTCTTCTTTCTCTTTTGTACATTCTTTCGTATCAGCACAGTGCCTTGGCCCAGCTTGCTGAAATCGGGGTCTCGGAAAGCACCTGGCTCGGGGGGTTGATCGCCGGGGGGAACACATCTCTTTCCAGCGCCAATACTCTGGGCGGCTGGGGGCATTTTTCTTTCGGGGTCTCGGGCGCGCTTTCTCGCCCCTCGATGCTTGGCAACACGGCCACGGCTTCCTCTATATCAACCATTCTTCGCATTGGAGCTTTCAAGGGGCTACGCCTGGGGCCGAGCGTCCATGGACTGGGCTCGCTTGATTTATTCTTGCGCCTGGGCCGGGTGAACCTCAACGGCCTGATTTCTGAACAGTCAAACATCTGGGGCACAGGAGCCCGAATCGGAATCCTGCGCAACTCGATTATCACACCGGCGGTCTCTGTCTCAGCAGGGTACCACTCAATGGGCAAGATGCCGTTCGGCAGTGTGTGGAATCCTGCGATTCCCGCCACCCAGGAGGCGGAGTTCTCTACAACCTCATTCCGAATCGATGTGAGCAAGAACCTGTTCGTAATCACCCCTCTTGCCGGGATCGGCGTGAACAGAAACCGGCATGCGTATTGGACTAATGGAATAAAGGTCGAGCAGACCAAGAGCGAATCCGTTTTTTACACCGGGGTGGAGTGGAATTTCCTGCTGCTCAAGCTGGGTCTCGAGGTGGGACGTACAGGGGGAGACACTTTCGGAACGATGGGGTTACGATTAGCTTTATGAATTAAAAACAGGCGTATTCTATCTAAGCATCCGAATATATATCAAATACGACCAAGAAACACGACTTATCGCGCCTCTTTTTTTTCTTTGTTCACCAGCCGGTCAAATAGTTCCAGTGTGCTTTCCTTCAGGCTTTCCTCATCTGCGCTGTTATCGAGAACGTAATCAGCTTTTTCTTTAAGTTCCTGCGGGGGAAGCTGCACCTCCAGCATCTGCTCCAGAGTCTCCCGGCTTATTTTGCCCTTTGCGAGCATGCGCTCGATTTTGATCTCCCTGGGTGCATCCACCGCCACGACAACGTCGAGACAGCGCTCGAAGCCGAACTCTAATATCAGGGCTGCATCCACCACCACTGCACCAGCACCCTGGCTGCGAGCCTCCTGCAATTGGTCGTTTATCTTACGGATAATCTTCGGGTGAACGATCGAGTTGAGAGCTTCCAGGTTTTCCTTATCAGAAAATGCAATCTCTGCCATTCTCCTCCGGTTGAGAGAACCATCGGGAAGAAGAATTTCCTTACCGAAACGTTGTACCAGTCTGGCCATGCAGCGGCTTCCCGGTTGTACGACCGAGCGGCCGATTTGATCAGCGTCGATCAGCAGCGCTCCCCGCTCCGCTTTCCAGATTCTTGCCACGGTACTTTTGCCTGAGCCCACGTTGCCTGTCAAGCCGATCGAAATCATTTCACCTCCAATTCATTCGCGCCTCTTTACTTGCATTCCAACCAGTTTCCGCCCTGGCTGAGATCGACCCTGACAGGCACTTTTAACTCCACCGCATTTTCCATCACAGTTCGCACCAGCTCCCCGACCTTGTCAGCCTGCGATTGTGGCACCTCAAACACAAGCTCGTCGTGCACCTGGATTATCATCTTCGCCTCGGGAAATTTTTCCTGAAGTTTTCGATCCACCTCGATCATGGCGATCTTGATCAGGTCTGCGGCTGAGCCCTGGATCGGCGTGTTAAGTGCCATACGCTCGGCGTTCTGCCGCTGCACGCGGTTGGCGCTATTGATTTCCGGCAGTTTTCTCCTTCGTCCGAGAATTGTCGAAACCCAGCCCTGCTCGCGGGCCTGGTCTACCTGGCGCTCGATGTAGGCCCGGATCAGCGGGAAGCGGTCGAAATAATCCTCGATAAATTTCCTGGCTTCGTTGAAAGGTATTTTAAGTTCCTGGGACAGCCGGTGGGGGCCCATACCGTAGAGCACCCCGAAATTGATAGTCTTGGCCCGGCTTCGGTGCTCAATCGATATTTCCTCCGGAGCAAGGCCGAACAGGCGCGAGGCGGTCTCGGTGTGTATATCCACTCCCCTGGCGAAAGCCTCGATCATCGACTCATCGCCGCTCAGGTGAGCCAGCACCCTGAGTTCGATCTGGCTGTAGTCGGCGCAGAGCAGCACCCGGTCTTTGCCGCCGGGGATAAAACCTCTGCGGATCTTTCGCCCCTCCCCGGTGCGAACCGGGATGTTCTGCAGGTTCGGGTTGGTGCTCGAAAGCCTGCCAGTGGCTGCGACCATCTGGTTGAAAGAGGTGTGGATCCTGCCCGTACGCGGATTGACCTGCCGCGGAAGAGCATCGGCATAGGTGGACTTTAGCTTGGCCACCTCTCTGTACTCAAGGATTACTCCAGGCAAATCGTGCTCGCCAGCCAACTCGGCCAGGACAAAGCTGTCGGTGGAAAAACCTGTCTTTGTCTTTTTCCTGGGCTTGATCCCGAGTTGGTCGAACAGCACATGGGCCAGTTGCTGGGTTGAATTGACATTGAACTCGTGTCCGGCAAGTTCGAAGGCGCGTTTTTCGAGCTCACCCAGCCGGCCCTCCATAATCTTGCTCAGTTGTTCAAGGTAAGGAACATCTATCGCAACGCCATTGATTTCCATCCGGGCGAGCACCGGGATTAACGGCAACTCCACGGTGCGGTAAAGTTTGCCCAGTTCCTCCTCCTCGATTCGTGTTTTAAGCTTATTATCGAGGATCAGCGCTATATCGGCATCCTCGGCGGAATAGCGGCAGGCCTGCTCGAGCCCCACCTTGTCGAAAGTAACCTGATCCTTGCCCTTGCCTGTGACCTCCTGGTAGGTGATCATCCGGTAGTCCAGGATGGATTCGGCCAGAACCTCCAGCTTGTGCGAGCGCCTTCCCGGATCGAGAAGGTAGGAGGCGATCATCGGGTCGCCCACAATCCCTGCCACCTCCATCCCATAGCGGGAAAGTACTGTCATGTCATACTTTATATTCTGTCCCACGCAGCCGATCTTTTCATCCGAAAGCAGGGGGGCCAGGATTTCGCGCACTCGGTCCAGCTCGAGGTTTCCTCCCTGGGCGTGGGCGATAGGAATATACCAGCCCTCATCCGGGGTGCAGCTTAACGAAATCCCCACCAGTTCCGCCTCTATTGGGTCGAGACTTGTTGTTTCGACATCCACGGCGAACTTTCCTGCCGCGCGTAATTTCTCGGCAACCTTTTCAAGCTCCTTGAGCGATCCAACAAGCCGGTAGTTTTTCCCACTTTTCGCGGCCTTTTCCTCTTCATATTCTCTGATCCCGTAGCGTTCCTTGAGAGAGCGGAATTCCAGGCGGTTGAAAAGCTCGGCGAGTTTCTCGATATCAGGCTCCACCACGCGCAAGGCCTCGAGGTTGAGTTCCACGTCAACATCCGTTTTGATAGTCACCAGTTTCTGTGACAGGAATGCACTTTCCCTGTCATCAGCCAGTTTCTGGCGCAATCCCTCGGGCTTGATTTCATCCAGATGGTCGTAAATATCCTCAAGCGAGGCATAGTCAGTGAGCAGTTTCTGCGCCGAAACCTTGCCCACCCCTCGCACGCCGGGCACGTTATCTGCCGAATCCCCCATCAGCGCCAGAAAATCCACCGTCTTTTGCGGGGGCACACCCAGGCGCTCAGGGGCGTTGTCCGGTCCCACCCACTCGGCTTCCTCACCTCTGCCCTTGCGGTTGTAAAGCTTTATATGCTGGTCAATCAGTTGATAGAAATCTTTGTCCCCGGAGACAATCACAGCCCCCATCCCCATTTTTTCCGCTTTCCTGACCAGCGTACCGATCACGTCATCCGCCTCGTAGCCCTCGAGCTCAATGATCGGGATGCGGAATCCCTCCTCCATCAGGCTCCTGGCCCAGGGTATCTGCTGCTTTAATTCCTCCGGCATTTTCTCCCGCGTGGCCTTGTAGTCAGGGTAGAGTTCATCGCGGAAAGTCGGCTTGGGAGTGTCCAACACTACAGCCATGTATGGAGGAGAACATTCTTCGATAATGCTGCCGATTTGAAGGGTAAGTCCGAAAATAGCACTGGTATTCTGGCCTTGGGAGTTGATTAACGGATTTTTGATAAAGGCGAAATACGCCCGGTAGAGCATAGCGTATCCGTCAAGCAGGAAAAGCTGGTCAGCCAAGGTGATTCTCCTTCTTATTCCTGAATGGGTATGTTAAATTTCAATCCTGATCCAATGATTGCCGAGTTTAACCGTTCAAGTCAAGTATTATCTGACATAGATAGATTTAGGTAAGATAACCGGTCATGCTTGACATCATGGCCAATTCATTGTAGTATTTGAGGTTGCAAGCACATAGGGACGAAAATATCTTGGATTTTCAGGCACCATGGTCGGATAATTAGAAACGGGATATTGCCCGGGATTATCGATTAAAAGGCAATTAATTATACATAGACGTCATAAATTATTGCGCATAACTACAATCTCAGATTTAATACATATTGATAGACAATCGTGTTTGAGGAGACAGTAGTCAGGAGTCAGTCGTCATGAGCCGGTGGCTCACCCGGAAACAATGAAAATGTTTTGTTTTCTGTAGGGGCGCGCGGCCGTGCGCCCCTACGGGTGGTTTTTACCGAATCCATGGAATAACGCTCCTTTAGTCCATTATTTTCGGAGCAGAAAATTCATATTCTTCATACTCTATAATATTAGCAGTTATTTAAGTCGCTAAGTATAAATTGTCCCTTTTCGGCATAAATATCCTTATAAGTTAAGAACATTAAAAAGGCGCCGAGGGCATAAAAAACAGACCTACCCCCGGAGTTGCTGAAATTAGAGGGATATAGATCTTCCCCTCATAGGTAATACTTAGCTGCTTTCAGGAGAGCAAGCAGTGCCGGATGAAATCAGCCTGAAAAAAGTGTTCCTCCTCTCGATCCTTCTTCACCTGTTGCTTTTACTGGTTCCCCTGCGCATGGTGATCAAGGACACGAGAGAGGCACTGGCAGAGGAGCTGCAAAAAGAGATCGACAGGATGACTTTCATTTTTGTCGAGACACCGGAGGATGCTGTTGAAAGCCCGGTCGAACAGGTGACACCTTTCATTTCCGACAAGAACCTGGCCGCGAGCAACCTCGAGGCTTCAGCCGAACTGGCAGAGGGGCTTCCCTTTCAGGAAGGCCGCTCAGAGATCGCAGCGATGATGCCCGAACCCACGCCTTTTTCAACTCCGGTTGGGGTGACAGATGGTTCCCAGGAGCAGGCCGAGGATGTGCCGGAGCGGCAGAGTGAGCAGCCGGGGGCGGCAAGTTTTGACGCTTTCCGGGAACTGAAGGCCCTGAGCCGGCTGGCTCCACCCAAAGCAGAGGACAAACCGTTAACCCAGCCCCAGCAGCCCCGGGGAGATGAAAGCCGACCGTATGCGCCGACCGCGCCCCGTTTCGACAGCCAGCGCAGCCGCGCTCCTGTTTCTGATTTCAGGCTGAGCACCTACAATTGGAACTGGGCCCCGTATCTGAAAGAGTTGAAAAAACGGATCGAGAGCAATCTCTACCCGCCTCCTGCTTTCTACATGGGGCTTGCTCGAGGCCGTACTTTCGTGCAATTCAAAATCCAGCAGGATGGCTTGATGACCGATTTCAAACTGATAACTTATACCGGGCACGAATCGCTCAAGGACACCAGCGTGAACTCAATCGAGGCCTCGGTTCCGTTTCTGCCGCTGCCGAGCGATTTTCCGGAGGATTTTCTGGAAATTACAGTGGGTTTCTTTTACAATGAATTCATACGTTAATTCAGAGAACATTACACAAAAAAGGCAGATATAAAAATGTTTGAGCTTTTCCAGCAAGGTGGAGTTCTGATGTATCCCCTGGCCGCCTGTTCGATAGTGGCAGTTGCCATAATTATCGAGCGCGGCTTGAATCTACGCCGCAGCAAGATTATCCGGCCGGAGATCATCCAGGTTATCGAGAATATAAAAGCTCCGGAAGATTTGGGGCTTGCTTATTCGATCTGCGAGAAGAACCACGGGCCTTTCAGTGCGGTGGTACTCGCCGCGCTGTCAATGAAAAACCTGCCCAAGGAGGAAATCAAGGAGGCGATCATGGATACCGGCCGCCAGCAGACCAGAAGGCTCGAGCGCGGTCTGGTGGTGCTGGACACGGTGGCCGGCATATCGCCGTTGCTCGGTATCCTGGGAACCGTGCTCGGCATGATCCAGATTTTCCGGGACATCACCCAGTTCGGGATCGGCCAGGCAAGCGCCCTGGCCGGCGGAATCCAGCTGGCACTGATCACCACTGCCACCGGCTTGTGTATCGGCATTCCGGCGCTGGTGGGCTACAACTATTTCACCAATAAGGTAGACGGGCTGGTGCTGGAGCTCGAATACCGGGCTACGTACCTGTTGAACAAACTTTCCAGTTTTTACCAGTCAGCTGTTTCTGCAGATGTGTTGAAAGAGGCGAGCGACTGATGCAGTTTTCCCACCGAACCCGCCGCAAGGCCACTATAAATATCATATCGCTTGTGGACGTGGTGTTTCTGCTGCTCATTTTTTTCACGGTGAGCGCCACGTTCATGGACCAGCCCGCGCTGAAAATCGACCTGCCGGAAGTTGGTGAAAATCCGCCCAAGGAGGGAGAAGAGCCTGCTCAAATGACTATTTTTTTAACACCACAGGGAGAAATATATTTCGGGGATCAAGTGGTTCGCTTAGAAGACATCGAAACATTAATCACAGAAAGTTTAAACCGCGGCAGCCCAAATAATCTTATTTTAAAAGCTGACAGTGCTGCATTGTATGGAAAGGCTATTGAAATCTTAGATATCGTGAGGGATGCTGGTGTTGATAGTGTTTCTTTTGCTACTAAACCAGAATCAGTAAAAGGCCCCAACTGAATGAATGAAAAATCAACCCAACTTTTTTCAAGAAACCGGCTTAATTCAGTTCTGCATAGTAGATCTGATATAATTCAACCTTTAAGCATTTGCAACGAGTCTTTCCTACTTTTTCAGGCTCAACATACGTATGACATTAAACAACCTGTAAGGTTGCTACCTTTTACCCGCAAAGATAGACAATTTTTTCTTTGTGAGATAAAAATTATAAAAACCTGCCTCGCCACCTGATGCAAGGGGTGTTTTTCCTCTTTGTCGAACCGAGACTTTTTCAAATTTCACACAGAGGCCGGCCGCTCATCGGCAATCTCGTGCCGTGCTGCATCTGCCCAGAGCCTTTCGAGCTGATAGAAATTTCGCGTTTCAGGCTGGAAAATGTGAA
>CAZJQI010000001.1:0-8443 GCA_964548275.1 uncultured Gemmatimonadales bacterium | reverse complement strand
GCCCAGAGCCTTTCGAGCTGATAGAAATTTCGCGTTTCAGGCTGGAAAATGTGAATCACGAAATCGACATAATCCATCAGGACCCATCTTGCGTACTCCATGCCCTCCACGTGCCAGGGCTTGAGCTTGAATCGTTTCTCGAGATTCTCGATAATATGTTCGCTGACCGCGCGGACATGGATATCCGTGTAGCCTTCGGCAATCAGGAAAAAGTCTGTGACATCTGAAATTTTTTTCAAATCCAGCACCACAACGTCGCTGGCCTTTTTCTCCAGGCACAACTGGCCTGCGCTGAAAACGATCTCGCGGAGTTTCTTCTTTGTCAATTTCCCGTTGAGCGCTTTTTTTCGTGCCATTCAGAGTCCTTCCTGAAATTTACCGCCAGCTTTTCACACAGCTTCATACCGGACAGATTTCTGGCAGGCAAGGACATCAATAATGGATAAATTCCTCTTGTGTGTCAAGGCTGAAAACCGCACAAAATGTTCGAAAATAAATAACCTGCTGTAATGGTTAATTTTTCTCCGCAAGTTCCGGCAGAAGTTCACAGCAGGCGACGAGCCCTGTCGATATTGAGTACCACATCCTGTTTCTTGTTCCGCTCCCGTTCGTTGAATCCGATAACTGTCCTGAGAGCGAGGTTTTTTATTTTGATAGTAGCTCTCATTATTTCAGGTTCTCTCCTCCGTTGAGATAAATGAGCTGGCCGGTGAAAAAATCGTTTTTCAAGATGAATTTGACTGACTGGACCACGTAATCGAGTCCGCCTGTTTTTTTCAATGGTATTTTCAGGGCCATTTTCTCGAAACTGTGGCGGTCACCACCTGTGGGCGGGAGGATAATTCCGAGAGCAATGGCATTGACCCGGATGTCCGGGGCGAATTCCCGGGCGGAGATCTTTGTCAGCTCTGCCAGCGCCTTTTTGGTGATAGTGTAAACCGCGTAGTCGAAATCGTTGCTGGCGACCCTGGTATCCAGCAGATTGATAATCAGCCCTTTTTTACAGATCCGGGCAAAATCGCGCGAGAGGAAATAGGGTGCGGTGAAATTGATCGCCAGATGCCGCCTGTAAAAGTCCGGCTCGGTCTCTGCAATCTTTCCCTTTTCGAAAATCGCGGCATTGTTGACCAGGATTTCCAGCCCCGGCATCTTTTCCACCACCCGGGGGAGCAGGGAAAGCACCTCCTGCTCGTGGGCCAAATCGCACCTGAACGTGACACATTCGACGCCCAATTGCCTGATTTCGCCGGCGGTTTTCTCTGCCTCTGCAGCGGATGTACCGTAATGCAGGGCGATATCGTAGGATTCCTCGGCAAGCGCAAGCGCTATAGTTCTGCCGATTCTTTTCGCTCCGCCAGTGACAAGAGCCGCTTTAGCCATGGCTGCCAACTCAACTTATGCTTGTATTTAAAAGGAATCGCGTTCCGGGAGGCTGTCGCAGACGGCCTTAAATCATTGTAACTTGCGTTGTTCGATTTTCCAAGAAAATATTCGACCCAAGCTCATCTTTAAATCTGGAATCTGTTTTTAGGACCGAATAAGCTAAAGTATTAATTCTTTATAACGAAATATAACAGTAGGGACCACGCCCTTGAAGTTGTTACAAGGAGGTAACAATGATAGGGTATGTCGCTTTACCGCATGCGATAAATCCCATGCAGGTGCAGGTAAAGTTCCGCCAGATACGGCAGGCTTCTGCCGAAAATATCTCCAAGATGCTGCGCGTACCCAGACCTCACCTGAGTCGTCCTCTGCCAGGGACCGGCAACAGAGGTGCGATAAACCTGTATGCTTAAGGAGGGATTATCCGAGGTAAACCGGGCTGATGTATTCGCCCAGAAGTTAAGAATAGCCCGCCGGAAACGGCGGGCTATTCTTTTATACTGTATCGGGCACAAATTTTCTCTGCATGTAATCAGCCAGAATCCAGCGTGTTGTGACTGGAAACAGAAAACGGCTGACAACTCCAGGCTGCCAGCCGTCTCCTTTACTCCGAATTCACAAACGAACCCGGATCGTACCGATCCCCTCTTTCTAAAATGTCGGATTTCAGGCAAGAAGGTCCAGTTTTCCTCCCTTGGAGCTCTTATTGACCCCTTTATCACCCTTATCATCCCCGTCAGTCACGCTTTTGACCAGCTTCATGATATTTTCCGCCTGATGTTCCAATATTTTTTTCTGCAAGTTAGTCTGTACTTTCATCGCCAGATCGACCTTTTCAATGGACAAATCCATCTATTTTTCCTCTATTAAGGATTGATTATCGTCCTGGCGAGATAATATTCCAACGAATCGGGACTATCAAAGGTGCAAGATGTACAAATCCGTTTACCGGATATTTTTATATCGGCAACAAGCCGGAATAACTTGAAGGCAGGGGGTTTTTGAATTAGGGGGTGAAATATTTGCCCCCTCTGGGAAGAGGGGACGGATCAGTTTTTTCCTCCCCAGGGTTTGAGAAGGTCGTGTGGAATCTCAAGCTGGTCGAGGATCCGGGCCACGATAAAATCCACCAGGTCGTCGATCTTGCCGGGGTGGTGATAGAACGCAGGGCTTGCCGGCAGAATCAACGCTCCGGCCAGTGTGGCGCTGCGCATGTTCTCGATTTGAACCAGGCTGTAAGGTGATTCGCGTACAACCAGGATGAGTTTACGCCGCTCTTTGAGCATCACCTCGGCTGCGCGTTCGATAAGCGTGCGGCAGGAGCCGGCGGCCACAGCGCTCAGGGTTTTCACGCTGCATGGGCAGACGACCATGGCTCTGGCAGGGTAACTCCCGCTGGCTGGCGGTGCACTGAGGTTATCGACGTCGTAACACTGAAAGTTTCTGGTATCTATCCCCCAGGCGGCCAGTTGCTCGACAAGCGATCCCTCCAGCGGTATGCCGGCCTCACGCTTAAGCATGTCACGGCCCATCTGACTTGCAATCAGGTTCACCGGGATTTCCCTGCGGCCGAGTTCGCCGAGCAGACCAATCGCATAAGCTGTACCGCTTGCACCAGTCACAGCTACCACTATCGGCTTTTCCCGAAAGTTTTTAGCTTTTTCTGCCAACTGGAGGCTCCTTTCTATGCAGAGAACTCGCTAGACCAGCCGGTCCACGAGATTGAGGACGAAAAACAGGACGCTTACCGCGCCGTTGACCGTGAAAAATGCTGCGTTCACGCGGCTTATGTCATTCGGGCTGACAAGGCTGTGCTCGTAGATCAACATGCAGCCGACAACCACTGTTGCTACCCAGTAAAAGGCACCCACTGGAAAAAAAACGCCCACCGTGCCAATAAGTATGAAAGAGAGAAGGTGGAAAATGCGGCTCAGAAGGAGCGCCCTGGCGGAACCAAAAAGTGCAGGCAGGGAAAAAAGACCGTGCTCGCGGTCGAACTTTTCATCCTGAAGAGAATAAATTGTGTCGAAGCCGGCAACCCAGAAAACCACCGCCGCTGCAAGAACTAACACTCCGATTGAAAATGAATCGGTTACCGCTATGTATGCCCCAACAGGGGCGATAGAAAGAGCAAGCCCCAGAACCAGGTGGCTGGCTGCGGTAAAATACTTGGTATAGCTGTAGAAAAAGACTACCGCCAGCGCAACCGGACTCAGGATAAACGGCAGGCTGCCGAGCAGCCAGGCGGAAAGCTCGAACAGGAGGATAGACCCGGCGACAAACAGAGCCGCCTGTAACCGGGTCAGTCTGCCTGATGGCAGATGACGGTCTCGGGTGCGCGGGTTGGCCGTATCCACTTTGAGGTCGAGCAGTCGGTTGAAACCCATCGCCGCAGAACGGGCGCCAGTGAAAGCGAGTCCGATCAGCACCAGGGTGGACAGGCTGACCTCGGTCTCGTAGCTTGCCAGCACCACGGCAGTCAGAGCGAAAGGCATGGCGAACAGCGTATGGGGCAGCATCACCAGCCCGCTGTAAAGGCCCGCCTTCCGCCGGATTTTCCCATTGCCGTTCAGCGCACCCTCAGCCATCTATGTCGAGCTCCTTCCAGAAGCTGTCCACCTTGCGCCGTACCTCTTCGGTCATCTTTATCTTGTCCGGCCATGGCCTGGTGAATCCCTCGGACGGCAGCTTACGGGTACCGTCGATTCCCATTTTTGTGCCGTAGTGCTGTAGAGATGACGCATGATCGAGCGTATCGGCCGGTCCTGGCGTAAAAATCGTGTCCCGCTGAGGGTCGATATTGTTCAGCGCCACCCACCAGGCTTCAGCCGGGTTCTGCACGTCCACATCCTCATCCACCACCACCAGGATCTTTGCCAGCATCATCAGGCCCTGACCCCACAGCGAGTGCATTACCTTGAAAGCCTGACCCGGATAGCGCTTGCGGATGGAAACGAAAACCAGGTTATGGAAAACTCCCTCCGGGGGCATGTGGTAATCCACCAGTTCCGGGACAACCAGGCGCAGAAGCGGGCGGAAGATGCGCTCGGTGGCCTGCCCCATCCAGTAGTCCTCCATGGGCGGCGGGCCGACCACCGTGGCCGGGTAGATTGCATCCTTGCGGCGGGTGACCGCGCTCACATGGAAAACCGGGTAGTCATCCTCCAGACTGTAGTAACCGGTGTGGTCTCCGAACGGGCCCTCGCTTCTCAAAGGTTCATCCGGATCGATATAGCCCTCCAGTACCAAGTCGGCATCTGCCGGGACCTCCAGGCTCACGGTACGCGCTTTGATCAGCTCCACCGGCTCCTGGCGCAGGAATCCGGCAAAGAGATATTCCTCGATTGTTTCCGGCAACGGGGCGGTTGCAGCATAGGCCAGGGCCGGATCGCCCCCGAAGGCCACAGCGACCTCGAGCCGCTCATCTCTCTTGCGGGCCTGCTCGAAATGCTGCGCACCATGTTTGTGGATGTGCCAGTGCATCCCGGTAGTGCGCCTGTCGAACACCTGCATCCGGTACATGCCTACATTTCGTATCTCTGTTTCCGGAGAGCGTGTGATCACCTGGGGCAGTGTAAAATACGGCCCACCGTCGGCCGGCCAGCAGGTGAGCACCGGGATCCTACCCAGGTCAACCTCATCCCCCTCCTCGATTATCTCCTGCACCGGGCCGCTGTTCACAATGCGCGGAGGGTAACGGATCAAATCGCGCAGTCGCGGGAGAAGAGCGAGCTTGCCAAGCAGGGATTCGGGAATCTTTGCGGAAAGAAGGCTTTCAATCCGCCGGGCTATCTCCTCCACATCCTCCACCCCCAGGGCCAGCGCCATGCGTCGCCTGCTGCCCATCAGGTTGATCGACACCGGCATCCCGCTTCCCTTGACATTCTCGAAAAGCAGGGCCGGGCCGCCGGAGTGCATCACGCGCGTGGCGATCTCGGTTATTTCAAGCTCCGGGCTCACCGGATAGCTGATCCGTCTCAGTTCCCCACTCTTTTCTAAAAGCTCGACAAACTGCCGCTGATTTTTGTATGCCATCTGGTTCTTGTCCTTAAAATCCCGCAATCAGGGGCATTGAGAGAAAATTTTGAAATTAAAAACAGGCTCATTAATAATACGGGCGCGCGTAACTTTGTCAAGCCTGCGAGATTTAACTCTCCTGATTCAGTGTTTCAGGGCCATTTACACCTCTCAATTCAGTCAGCTGGTATCCAGTAAATCGCCCGGATTATTTATGAAATCCAGACCTTGACAGGTCTAATCACTTATTTTGAGTTTTTTATCAGCCACCGAGGGGGGGCGGCGGCTGTGCGACTTGAGTCGCACAGACCGTTGCGCTCCTGCGCAACGGCGCGCATTTCATGCGCCCGCCGCCCCCCAGGCCCCGGGGAAATATAACATCTTACTAATTTATGAATAATCCAGGTTAGTTTGAATGATTTTTTTCTTTTTCCACCATCAATTACAATTTCAGTCTGGGAATATTTATTACAAGGTATGTCAATATTACCTCTAAAAATTAATGAAAGATGATTTTTGCTAAAAGATTTAGAAATATTTTTTTTACATGTGATTTCAAAAAACTTACCATTAACGATGAAAGCATCAATCCCTTGGCAAGCTGATATTTTAGGTTTTATACTATCTGTTTTCCAATTATTTCCTTCAGTGTCAATTGCATTTAAAGAGTAGTAGCTCGAATCTTCTATTATCTCTCCTGGCTCTTGTTTTGAATTAAATAAAACTTCATCAACCGTAACTTTTCCTTCACAGAATAATTTTAGTGAAAAATAACCATTTTTTGATTGAGATATTGTTCCAGAGCCTTTATATATTTTTTTTCTTGACTCGAAATATTTTGTTCCAGAACAATTTTCAGGCAATCTAGTTCAAATGAATTTTCCAAAATACTTTTTTTAATTTTTTCTTCCATTATATGTAACCTTGGCTAAAAATTTTACTTTGGGTCTTGACTAGTTATAAATGTTTTTCATCTAAGCTGTGTGAGAGTTTATCTCACTCACCCAGGATGAATTCTTCAACAATCTTTTTAAAGACACACCCCGCCTGCTGCGCAGGCACCCCTCTCAAGAGGGGAATTTTTTCAGTTTTAGGTTTTGTATTTAAAGTCCCCTCTATCAAGAGGGGATACAGGGGTGTGTTAGTCTTTCAATATTGAAGCCTCCCGGGTCGATTAACTAAATGTTCCAACGGAGAACAAACTTCTTTTTATTAGACTTTTTTAAAGGTCTCATAAAATAATTTCATCGCTAAAATCCATACATCCCCCTCCTCACCCCCACCACGGCAGGTGCTCTTTGTGCGCCTCCAATAGCTCGTCGCCCATTTTTTGCGCCTGGTCTATACTCTCCACAGCCCCGTCCAGGACCAGGGCCTGGATGAATTTCTCCCTGCTGCCCTCAAGCGCAGCCTCCACCACGCTTTCCACCCAGGCCAGCCGCTTTGCAAGAATCCCGGCAATCCCAACCGGCAGAGAGCCGATAACCATGGGCCGCAGTCCGGTGGATAGCGCACGGGCAGGGGACTCCAGCACTGCACCCTCGGGCAGGTTCTCCACCTGCCACTGGTTGGGGAGATTGGCTGAATAAACCCGGCCTGCATCCGTGCGGATACTCTCGATAATATCGAGCACCTGCTCGTGCTCGCCGGAAAAATGCTGAAAGAAATCTTCGCTCAGGGGGCCCTCGGCAAAAGCTTCCTCGCGCATGCGGTCGAATTCTTCATCTCCTTTGGCAATGGTGCGCTCGAAACTGTAGGACTCGGTTCCCAGGGTCTTGCCATAGTAGCCGCCCTGGCGGGAGAACAGCTCAGGGAAAAACTCTGTCACGTGGCGGTCCATTGCAGCAGGGAAAGCGCCGAATGTTTGCAAAAGTTCCCAGCTGAACGGGTTGAGATGTTCGGGTTCATCCGGCCCCGGCTCCCAGTTCCCGGAGGCCAGGAAAAGCTCGGCCAGGCTGCCCTCCACCCGCGGTTTTGCGAGCTTTTCGCGGGCGATTTCTTTCAGGCGGCCGATCGTGTCCTCTCCCCCGGCCTGCGCCTCGGTGAACCAGGTCAGGTGGTTCAGCCCCACGGCCGTGTACTCGAAATCAGCAGGTTCTACTCCAAGCTGTGCTGCCAGGTACATGGCGGTCTCTGTCACCCCGTGGCAGAGTCCCACAACCTCGGCGCCTGTGGCCTTGCGGATCGCGCGGCAGACCGGGGCCATGGGGTTGGAGTAGTTGAAAAACAGGGCCTCAGGGGCAAGCTCGCAGAAATCTTTGGCAATAGCCACCATGGCCGGTATCATGCGCACCGCCCGCGAGGTGCCGCCTGGCATCACAGTGTCGCCCACAGGCTGGTAGATTCCGTATTTGCGCGGGATGAATACGTCCTGCTCCCAGGCACGCCTTCCCCCCACGCCCACAGTGCAGACCACCGCAGTGGCCCCGGGCAGGGCCTCGCGCCTGTCCGTGGTGGCGCTCAAAGCCACAGGCGCGCCCCTGGCCTGGATCATCTTGCGCCCCATCCGCTCGGCCACTTCCAGAGCCTCGGGATCGATATCCACCATGGCAAAATCAGCCTCCCACCCTGTACGGATCAGATCCCCAGTGAGCCCGCAGGTGAACATCGCGCTGCCTGCGCCGATCAGCACTATTTTCTCTTTCATCGTTTTTTTCCTTTTATGAACATTACGCTTTTTTTCCCAATGATTACTTCAGACTAAACTAACGCCGCCTGAGGCACAAAGCAATTCTGAAAGCCTGCATTTCTGACAGCGCTTCCGAATATCATTGGAATAGGACAGAACATTGAAATATTAATATACGACAATAGCGTCCTGTAGTAATGATTTACGAATTATGAGTTGGTCTCAATTCAGGCAGTTGCAGAGAGGTAATGCAAAAGGAATTGATGAAAGTAATATGTTTATTTTTTTGAGTTGCTCGGTTTCTCTCCGCGGCCGCAGGCCACCTGATCAGGGGGTGCATGTTCGAGAAACTCCACTCCGAGCGTGTAGAAGACAAGTAATTTCCATGAATGCCCTGATATATGTACAACTCTC